>JADWMG010000311.1 GCA_015767405.1 Actinomycetota bacterium | reverse complement strand
GACTGTGTCGATGGTGGGGGCGGTGCAGCAGCCGTTTCGATGGATGAGGGGTCGAGCGGATTTGAGCTGTCCGCCGCGACTTTCGGAGCGGCCGTCATTGGATCTCCCGAATCCGTCTCGGAGGTGATAGTCGAAGGTGCGGTCTGAGAACTGTCGGGAGGTCCAGCAGAAGAGTCGACTGGAGGAGTGTCGGAGGCGGCAGGCGCCGCCGCCGAAGTGCTCGATGCCGTTGATGCCGAGGGGTCGGATGGTGTCGTGGCCGATGGTGCGGGCGGTGGCGTGGCGGACCCCGCAGGCTGCGCCGAGCCGCTGGGCGATCGCCCGGTTGATGGGCCTTGTGGAGTAAAGGAACTGCCGAAATCTTGATCAGCAGCCGTGAACCCGCTCAGTGACTCGCCCGATGGCGGCTGTGCTGCCCCGGACGCCGCTCCATTGGTTCCATCAGCACCGCGGTCGAGTGTTGCAGCGATGTCAGAGTCAGCCGTGTCGCCTGCGTCGCCTGTCGAAGGTTCGCTCGTCGTGCCACCCGAAGTGTCGCGCGCGTCGCCACGCGAACGCTCGCTCGTCGTGTCGCCCGGGGTCCGGTTCGTTGAGCCAGCCCCCGCTTCGTCGGTCGTGGCATCTGTCGAGGTGTCTCGAGAGTCAGCCGTAACGTCAACTTCGGTGTCGTCACCTGCGGAGCTGGCACCGGCAGCCGCCACACCAGCAGCTCCGGCTGTCCCGGCTGCTGCGACTCCGGCGGCTCCAGCCACCTTGGCACCGCGTCGGCGCTTCGGCGGGGGTGACCCGCCGCCCTCGGGCGCGCTGTTGCTCGCCGTGTCGGTGGCGCCGGCTTCGGCGTCAATCGTCTGTCGGTCATCGGCCATCAGGGGCCTCCCATTGCTCAGTTCGCGTCCGGCAGTTTGACCGCTCGTCGTCGGGCAGCCAATCCCCATTCGGAGACTAACGAACGACCTGCAGTCCCTCAACCGAATTCATTCTTGGCGGGCCTGATGCGTCACCCAGATCGGCCGGCGCGCGCACCAAGGACAATTCCGACCAATGACCCTGGACAGGGGAGCGCCGAAGGTTCAGCGTTGAGCTATGTCGAACTCGATCACCGAGTCTGCGCAGGATGGTGCTGTTCACAGTGTGAGAGTGCAGCGCTGGGTGGCGGGGCTCCTGGCAGTGCTCGCGCTCGCCGGATCTGTCACGGTGTTTCTGGCTCAGGCGAACGTCACGAACGACGCCGTCGGAGTCACGAGGACCTGCGGGTCGGCCTTCGACGCCGCAGTTGACCGGTCGGGTTGGGAGATCTGGTGGGCTGCTGATCTCGATGAACCCGACGAACTCGTTCGATCCGCACTGGTCCGCACCGATCTGTGCCCGTCTGCAATCAACTGGAGGATCGGGATCGCCGTGGCGCTGGGGAGCCTGAGTGTGCTTCTTGCGGTCTTCGTCGGTCTGTGGGGAAGCAGCGAACGACGTCGTGATCCAGCGGAAACGACTCTGGCCGACCGGATCGTGCGGCTCGGCAGGGCAACTTCAGCGGTTGGAGCGGTGCTCACGGTCGGCGGCGTGGTGGCGATCGTGGTCCTCGTTGCTGACGCCGATTCGACGCTGTTCTTGTACACGGATCGCATCGTTGTCGTTGTTGGAGGGCTCATCGTGCTGATGCCGGCGATGGCCTTGTTCGCGATCGGCCGCGTCCTGGCTCTTGTCGGCGCATACCTCCAAGAGCTCGACAAGGAGCGAGCGGATCATGAAGCCGATGAATAGAGCGCTGTCGGCGCTCGTTCTCGTCGCCGTCGTGACTGCTGGGTGCGTGTCGAGTGCGCCACCAGAGGTCATGGACGAGACGCAGCGCTTCAGCGAGACCATCGAACTCGCCGAGCCAGAGCTGTCTGGATCCTCGTCGCTGGAGCAGACCCTCGAAGAACGGCGGTCAACGCGGGACTTCACCGCTGAAGAACTCCCGCTGGACACGCTCGGCCAGCTCTTCTGGGCTGGGCAGGGCATCACCGACGACGCGGGCCATCGAACCGCGCCATCGGCGGGAGCCCGCTACCCGATCGAGTTGTACGCGATCAGCGCATCGACGTTCATGCACTACCTGCCAGAGGGGCATCGAGTGGAGCAGCGCACAGACACGACAACGCTGTCGCTTCTGTCTGCGGCGGCGTTTCAGCAGGGGTTCGTGAGTGACGCACCGCTTGTGCTCGTGATCACAGCTGTACCTGCGCGGACCGAAGCCGAGTACGGCGCTGTCGCCCACGATCTAGTGAATCGAGAGGCAGGACATGTCGCACAAAACATCCTGTTGCAGGCAACCTCGCTCGGTCTGGCTGCCGTACCGGTCGGAGGATTCGACCCCGCAGAGGTAGCCCGCCTGCTCGCGCTCGCCCCAGGCGAGGACGTGCTCTACCTGCTTCCGGTCGGGTACCCAGCCGCTGCCGATGGGTCATGATTCGGTTGCGTCGACCGTGTCTACTCGCCGCACCTGAAGGGTTTGGTCGACAGCGAACATGCGATGGGCTCGCTGTTCCTTGGGCGGGAAGTGTTGTACGGCATCGCTGGTGAGGATGATCTCCGGCTGGTGGACCTGATACGTCTCGCCTTCATCGACAATGGTGGCTGATCCGCTGGCCATCACGTTCTTGAGCCAGTCGGCTTGCGTCCCGTAGGGGAGTGCGATCACGAACCCGTCGTCGGTTGCAACCACCCCGATGGGCGTTTCGTACTCCTGTCCTGTGGTTCGGCCGACGTGGCGGATCACCGATGCATACGCGCCCGGTGTTCCGGCTGTTTTCATCGCTCTTG
>JADWMG010000310.1 GCA_015767405.1 Actinomycetota bacterium | reverse complement strand
AGCTCCGCGCGGTTATCCGTGCGACGCCCCACGTCGCAGCCGGCCGCCTGCCTGGTGGGTCCGAGCTGGACCTGCCTCCCCTGTGGCTGAGCTGTGGACAACCCACATTTGCCGTCCAGTCCGCCTGTCCGCAGTACAAGGATAAGTCAGCGGCCGGCCCCGCAGGCCGGACGGTGACTTCAGCCAAAATTACGCCCCTGGTGGAACCGGTGGGAATGGCCCGGTGCGGAGTGTCGGATTGACCCTGCAGCTCGCGCTCGTTCCCCCCGCCTCGGATCTTCCGGTCCGCAAGGTGCGACCCAAGCGTCTGCCCGGCTGGAAGCCTCCGGCCGTCGTGCCCAAGCACGTGCAGCACTGCAACCGTGGCACCGGCTCGCGCCTGTGGTGGATCTACACGTGGCGCACGAGCACGCCGGAGTCGCGCGCACAGAAACGCGCCAAGAGCTACACCGACATGCTGTGGCACATCGGAGTGTTCATCGTCATCAACGCGTTCCTCTGGATCCTTGACCTCGTCACAGGTGCCGAGGGTATCCAGTGGGCCTACTGGATCACGATCTTCTGGGGCCTTGCCCTGGCATTCCACGTCGTCGCCTACCTGGTTGGCGACAGCGGCTTAGAGGAACGCAAGTACCGAAAAACCCTCGCCAAGAATTAGCCTGGCAAACACTCAAATCCCAGCAGCAGCGTGATCAGTGCCGCCCATATCCGGCAATATGCATGGCTCGTACGGCGAGCATATGTGCCGATATGGGCGGTCATCATTCAGCGACACGTCGATCCTTGGGGTGACCTAGATCCAGATTTGGTCCGTCGCGTGCCGAGGAACTCACGGACGGAGGGGAGCGCTGCCCGTGGGCGGCGCTCCCCTCGTAGCCCTGGGATTCGCTCTCTAGGTCGGTTGGCCCGGTTGGCCCGGTTGCACGGGACCGACTCGGAACGGGCGCATCATCTCGTTGTCCTCGTGCTCGACGATGTGGCAGTGCCACACGAATTGGCCGGGATTGTTGAACTGCGCCCGCACCCGGGTCACTTGGCCCGGGTAGGCAGTCACCGTGTCCTTGAACCCGGTCTCCCAAGGCTCCGGTGACGTCACTGATCCATCCACGAGCAGGACCTCCTGGTCGTCCTCGTCCACCAAGATGTCCTGACGGTTGACCACTTCAAACGCAACCTCGTGGACGTGCATGGGATGCGCATCGCCGGTGGTGTTGTAGAACTCCCACACCTCGGTCTCGCCGACTGCCGGAGTTTCCGTGACAGGTTCCACCCACTTGCGTTCGGTCCAAACTCCCTCCTCGACAGTGCCGAGTAGGGCCTCAACTGGACCTTCCACTGTGTTGCCGCTAGCGTCGATGCCGTGCCCTGCCATCTCGATGAGGGCCAGCGGGCGGGTAACGGTCTCTGCGGGCAGCGGTACGGCTGGCGGCAGCACCAAGAACTCCGGCGGGGTGGTTGGATCGGATGCCACCGCCGGCACAACCCGGAACACCATGATCTGGCCGGTGGAGGCCGGATCGGCCACCGGGAAGTCCTCGTCTGGCACACCACCGCCGAACGGCTCGTCGGGTCCCACGTTCCCGAGCACATAGTCGCCGACGGCTACATTGGTGAAATCGACGATCAGGTCGGCCCGTTCCGCCAGGCCCATCAGCAGTCGGTTGCCGTTGTCGTCGGTCAGATTGAGCTTCGCCGCCAGGAAGCCGCCCTCGTTGCCGATCGCCCACACCTCAACCCCGGGGATGTCGTTGAAGTCGAGGATCAGGAACCGCGACTGACAACCATTCAAGAACCGGAACCGGTATCTGCGCTGCTCGACGGTCTGGAAGGGCCAGGTGTTCCCGTTGACCATCATCATATTCCCGAAGAACTCGGGATTCCAGATCGGTGAGAACTCGCCGTCAGGGATGTAGTCGCCGGCGATGTCGTCGAAGAACACCCGGCTAGCCGGGTAGAACAGCGAGCCATCAGTGTTGAACGACCGGTCCTGGATGGCAATCGGGATCTCGTAGTAGGTCTTGTTTGACGGGAACTTGTCATTCTCTTTGGGCGCTGGCCCAGGCAACACGGCCGGAGTACCGACCCGGGAGTCGAGCACAGCGCTATCTCCATCGGGGCCACCGCGGATGATGTAGAACCCGGCCGGACCGGCATAGACGTTCAACCGGGTCATCCCCAACGTGTGGTCGTGGTACCAGTTGGTCGACGCCCGATCCGGGTTGGGGTACTCGAACGTGGCATAGCCGGGACCCCAAATCGCACCGTAGTTGGCATCGGCCTTGCCGGCGAAGAAGTCGTACCACGTGCCCTCGGTCGCATAACCGGTCGGAATTCCGCCTGCGGCTGGCAGGTACCAGGCCTCGGTGTAACCGTCGCTCTCATCGCCCACCCCGACCGCCCCATGGACGTGGGTGACCATCGGCACCGGACCTGTGTAAGCACCCGGGGTTGGTTGCCCGGTGAAGTCCGGGCGGGTGTCCCGCCCTGCGATGCCGCCCGGGGGGTTGGCCCAGTGCAAGGTCTGATCGACCGGCAGCAAATGATGACGGGCAGGATCTGCTGGTCGAACTGCATCATCGAGATTTCGTAGTAGTCGCCATTCTTGCCCATCTTGTTCTTGATCGTTCCCGCCTTGGGCATCGGAGGCGGTATCAGCAGCGGCGTCTCATACTTGCCCACGCCCCCCGGATCGAGCGTGCCTCCCGGGATCTGGGCCTCCGCCATCCGCACCCACCCGAATTGAGTGGCAACGAACAAACCCACGGTCGTGGCACCCGTTACCGTGATGAACTGTCGCCTAGATAGCATCTTCGCCTCCCACCTATGGCCGAGGCCAAGTCGGGCTGACTCAGCCTTCCCGCATTCGACAATAGACAAATACTCGGCGATCCGCAAACGGGGATATAGCCCAGGTTGACACTCAGCCACCCCGCCCATAATCGGCAATATGTGCGATCCGAGCAGAGCATCCGTGCCGCCCATATGAGTGCCGTTATGGGCGGCAAGAAGGCCGTGGCGACGAGTCAGAGTCGATTGGTTTTGGTAAACGGTATGCCCTCGATGAACCGTCGACCGATGGACCACCATGGCCGTTTGGCTACGGGCATAACGGTCTGGTCACCATGCCGCGACTCTCCTCTGGTGTCTTTCTCGTCGTCCTCGCTCGGAATGGGACGGACGCTCGGCCCGTCGCAAGATGTCGACATACCCAGATTCTACAACGTGTGTTTGATTCCGCAATGCGATTCGCCGGGGGTCCATTGGACCGTGAATACATCTGTTTGGGGGCGGCTCTAGTGGGTCTCGTGGTCGCCCATAAGTGCCGTTATGGGCGGGTACAACCAGCGGTGGGACACCCTGTTACAGGTGTCCCACCATTAATCATTGGCATGCTGTGCGGTCAGGCTACAAAGTGAACCCTGTCCTGCTCAGCACTCGCTTTCAAGCGTTGGATTGGGTGGGTACATCGTGGTGACGCTCACATTGCCCGAGGGTGTCACAGTGAGCCTCACGCTGTCAGCGGCAAGGGACTCGCCTGTGGTCTGCAGGAGGTAGTCCGAGAACCATGTGCACGTACCGGCCATGTTGGTGTAGGCGCTCTCAGGTGGCGTGCCCGGAAATACGACGAACGGCTCGGTCAATTGGCAATGCTGAGTCTCCACGGATGATCCATCCGGGTTCTCGACACGCTGGACGAAGTCGCATTCGGCGAACATCAGTTCAACACCGGCAGGGTTGTCGGCATAGGCGACCGGCACGACCGTCTCGAACGGACCTTCTACCCGGTCAACAGATGCTTGAGCGGCCGACGCTGGAACTGTCG
>JADWMG010000309.1 GCA_015767405.1 Actinomycetota bacterium | reverse complement strand
TCGAACGGTTGTCATCGATGCGGAGTCTGGCGATGCCGAGTACGGGATCGGGGGAGGGGTCACCATCGACTCCGACCCGCATGCCGAGTATGAGGAGGCTGCGCTGAAAGCCCGAATACTCAGCCATGGCAGATCAGACTTCGAGCTCATTGAGACGATGCGCTGGAGTCCGGACACGAGCTGGTACTGGCTGGACCTCCACCTCGACCGGCTCGAATCCTCTGGCCGCTACTTCGGTGTACCGGTGCAACGCGATTCGCTTGTCGAGCAACTGAACGGCAAAGTCGACGGTGCGGGGGAGTCGCGGGTGCGGGTCTCCGTAGACCGTCGCGGCCGCGTCAGCATCTCGGTGCAGCCATACGTGGAGGGAAAGCGACGACCTGTGGCCGTTGCCATCGATTCCGAACCAGTCGATGTTTCCAGCCCATTCCTCTATCACAAGACCACCCGACGGGAGGTCTACGAGCGTGGCAGCCTCCGTCATCCGTACGCTGATGACGTGCTCATGGTGAACGAACGCGGCGAGATCACCGAATCAACGATCGCCAACGTCGCCGTCAAACTGGCAGGACAGTGGTGCACACCTCCTGTGGATGCCGGCTGCCTCCCTGGCATCTACCGCCACGTGCTGCTCGAACAAGGCGACCTGGTCGAACGATCGATCCGCCTGAAGGATCTCGAGCGATCCGAAGGCATCGTCCTGTTGAATTCGGTGCAGCTGTGGCGCGAGGCAGTCGTGGTATCGCGCGCGTAGAGAGCTTGTCTTCACGCTTCCGTCAAGGCATTGGTATCAGCCGCACGTGACCGTGCCGCCGTCGTCCACGTTGCTCGGCGGTAGCTCGTAATCGGCGAGACCGGGCTCGAATTCAGGGGTCGAGGCAATATCGGTCTCCACAAATGACGACTGTCCTTCGGATTGACCGGCCTTGACTATCTCAAGGGTGCCAAAGACCTTCCCGACGGTCTCGGTGGGTATCTCTGTCAGGTAGTACAACAACGCCCCACACGCGTAGACTCCGGACGGTGCGTCGGCCAACTTCGGCACCCCATCGCAGATCTCAGCGACGGTTCCCTCGTGCGGCGAATTGGAGATGTTCGCGAAACGGCCATCCGCCTCGAGTATCGAGTTGCCGGCGCAGATCGGTTCACCGCTCGATGCATTGAATCCCCGGTACAGCACGACATACAGCCCATCCCACTGGTACCAGTGCGCCTCGACTGACTCCGGAGGGAACAGTGCTTCCCCACCCAGTGAGTACGCCGAAAGGACACCAACAATCGGTGTGGCGGCCACAGGGGTGGCGCCCGATCCCGCCGTCGTGGTGGTGGCCGGAGCGGCAGTTGTCGTTGTGGCCGGTGCGGCAGTCGTGGTGGTGGTTGCCGTCGTAGTGGTTGTCTCGGCCGCTGTGGTTGTTGTCGCAGCCTCTGCCGCCGTTGATGTCGTAGAACTGTCGTCGTCGCTCGACGAACTGCAACCCGAAGCGATCAGAACCAGCGCCAATGACGCGCCAATAACAAGCCGAATTCTCACAAAGACCCTCCCCGGTCTGGATGAACCGCCAGACGCAACCCTATGCGGGCCCGAGCGAACAGGAAGGGGGATTGAGCTATTGCGCCTCACGTGATCGGAACCGTTGGGGACGGTGGGGAGGCAGATCTGGTGGCCATGGCCGCCGTCGCGTGGTTGACTTGGAGCATCGAGCCTTCACGGGAGGTCGACGAATGGACACCAAATCCCTGCTGACCGAGGCGTTCCTGCGTATTCCTTCGCTGGTCCAGGGGGTGTGCGATAGCCTCGGTGTTGCCGACCTGATGTATCGGCCCGAGCCGGGAGCCAATTCGATTGCGTGGCTGGTGTGGCATTTGAGCCGCACCCAGGACAAGCACATCGCCGAGATTGCCCGGACCGAGCAGGTGTGGGCTGATCCTGTTTGGGTCGAGATGACCGGCATCAACAGGGACGTGTCCGCGACGGGCTTCGGTGACACACCCGAACATGTCGCAGCCGTCATTCCGCTGTCCTCGGCTGCGCTCGTCGCGTACAACGCGGCAGTGACCGAACGCACCGTGGCGTACCTCGCCGGGGTCAACGGGTCGGAGCTCGACCGCATCATCGACGAGTCATACGACCCGCCGGTGTCGGTGGGTGTGCGCCTGGTCAGTGTGATCAGTGACAATCTCCAGCACGCCGGCCAAGCCCGCTACCTCAGGGGGAGCATCGAACGCATCCGCTGAGGAGGGGAGCTGCCGATTGGGGCGGCGGGCCGTCGGGCGGTGTGGCGGTCAGCGGTCCAGAGTGTCGTGGCACAATGCCGGCATGAAGCTCTACATTGCTGGACCCCTCTTCACACCGGGCGAACGTGAGTACTTGGACCGCTTGGCTGAACGACTCTCTGCCTCGGGGCACGAGTGTTTCGTTCCGCACCAGGAGCAGTCCGAAGTGCTCGACGCTCCAACGATATTTGCCCTGGATTCGGCCGGATTGCACGATGCCGAGGCAGTTGTGGCATGGCTCGATGGACCAATGGTCGATGACGGCACGGCGTGTGAGATAGGGATCTTCACCGAGCTGGTGCGGACGTCGCCCGATCGATACCGAGGCATCATCGGGTTGGCGACCGACTGGAGAACGTGGCGGCGGCGCGATCGAGGTATGGCTGACGGAGGTATCAACTTCTTCGTCGGCGGTGCGATCCTCGAATACGGGCGGCTGGTGTGGAGCGTTGAAGACGTGGATAAAACCCTGCAAGAGTGGTCGTGACGTCGTGGATCACCAAGCCACGAAACGTCAGATTCTCGCAATGATGCTTGAG
>JADWMG010000308.1 GCA_015767405.1 Actinomycetota bacterium | reverse complement strand
CAGCAGATCAGCCCGACGTGGCCGAGCACATCAACCGCTCGCGGAGTGAGGTCGGAAAGGTTGCCGATCGGTGTTGCCACCAGCCAGAGAGTGCTCATCCGGTTGCAGTTTCACCAGATTCATCGTCGCGCAGCTCGACTTTGTCGCCGACGCGCAACCCCCACCGTGCGAACGCTCCGGCCTCCGCCTCGATCACCGACCGCGCTCGCCACACTGGAATCCCGAGGCGATAGCGGTTCATCTGGATCGTCTTGATAACGACGTCGTCACTATCGAGGTAGGCCGCGTCGATCGGGAAACGCATGCCGATCGTGTGGATCCAACGGCAGCGGTCGATGACGAACGCTCCGTCCAAGGAGTCGCGCTTGAGGAGCCCCCGCCGTCGTGATGCCCGGTCGGGGCTCACTTCTGCGGATGCCAACACGCGGGCATCGCTGACCAACCAAGCCATGTCCGAAGCATGCCAGATATCAGCGAAGTTCGTGCGTTGATTGGAGGCGGCGGTTCACCATCATCTCCACTACGTTGCGCACCAATGTCGGCGAGTAACGCGTTTGTGCTGGATCACGTGGAGGCGGGGATACCTGGCGACCCGATCTTGCGATCGATCGACGTAACGATTCCCGGTACAGGGATCACCGTTCTCGCAGGCCCGTCTGGTGCTGGGAAAACGACCTTTCTGCGCTTGCTCAACAGGCTCGATGACCCCCTGCGCGGCGAGATCTATTGGAACGGTAGGGCGCTGTCGGACTGGGACCCCACCGAACTGCGGCGTCGAGTGGCGATGGTCTTTCAGCGCCCGCCCCTCTTTCCGGGATCGGTGTGCGAGAACCTTCAGGTCGCGTTGCCTGACATTTCGAACGAGCGGGCACTTCACGTTCTCGAACATGTGGGCCTGGACGCTGACCTGCTCGATCAGGAAGCCACCACGTTGTCGGGCGGGGAGGCACAGCGGATGTGTGTCGCTCGGGCATTGCTGACCGAGCCGGATGTGTTGCTCGCCGACGAGCCGACGGCAGCGTTGGACTCAGCCGCTCGCCAGAAGGTTGAGGAGCTCGGCGAGAGCCTTGCCGGTTCCGGGGTGGCAATTGTGTGGGTCAGTCACGACACCGACCAGCTGCGTCGCCTTGCCGATCACGTGATCGTGTTGGCGGACGGAATGGTGCGGGCAACAGGCACACTCGCCGAGCTCGACGCATCCGAAGATGCGATCGTTCGCCAGTCTGTGGGAGCAATATGACAGCCGTTCTCCTGGGTATCGAACAGGGCGATATCGGGCTGGCCGGGTTGGCAGCGTCAGGGATTCTCGTCGCCGTTGCCGTGGCGATCTCACTGTGGCGCCAACTCGGGCTGGCCCGCAGTTTGCTGTGGGCGTCGTTTCGGGCACTCGTCCAGCTGTTGGCAGTTGGTTGGGTGCTCCAGTTCGTTGTCGATCCTGATGACCCTCTGTACTGGTCGGCGCTGTGGATCATCTCGATGATCGTGTTCGCGTCGTGGACCACATCACGTCGGGCCCGCGACGTACCGCACGTGCTGGCGTTGTCACTCGTGTCATATTTTGCCGCGGCCGTTGTCGTGCTCGGCGTCTTGTTCGGTTTCCAGATCTACGACTTCGAGGGACGAACGCTGGTACCCCTCGCGGGGATGGTGATCGGCAATTCGCTTGCGGCAACGGTTCTGGTTTCGCGCCAGCTCCTGATCGCGGCAGATGAGCAGCGAGACCTGATCGAAGGCAGGTTGGCCCTCGGGCTGTCCGCGTCTGACGCCTACAAGCCGCACCTTCGCCAGGCGCTGCGGACTGCGCTGGTACCGCAGATCGAGACCACCAAGGCGGTTGGGATCGTGTTTCTTCCGGGGGCAATGGTCGGTCTCATTCTGGCCGGCGTCGCACCCACCGATGCGGTGAAGGTCCAGATTTCGGTGATGTATCTCGTTCTCGGAAGTGTCGCGACGACAACGGCGGTGATGAGCCTCGGGATCTCCCGTGAGCTGTTCACGCCCGCCCAACAGCTTCGGCGACGAACTCCAAAACCCGATTCTTGAATATCAGACGTTGAAACGGAAGTCCATTACGTCGCCGTCTTGGGCGATGTAGTCCTTGCCCTCGACGCGCATTTTGCCTACGTCTTTGGCCGCATTCCAGGAGCCGAGTTCTAGTAGCTCGTCCCACTGGATCACTTCGGCACGGATGAACCCGCGCTGGAAGTCGGTGTGGATTCGCCCTGCGCACATAGGTGCGGTCGACCCTGCATAGAAGGTCCAGGCGCGGCTCTCCTTCTCGCCCGTTGTGAGGAACGTACGTAGCCCAAGCAGGTGGTACGCGGCGCGCACCATTCGGAACAGAGCGCCTTCGCCGAGCCCGAACCCCTCGAGGATTTCGGCACGCTCAACCGGGTCTTCGATGGCAGCAGCTTCGGCTTCCATCTGTACGCACATTCCGATGATCTCGACGTTGTCGCCTGAGTTGTTGAACTCGGCGGCAATCAGTGCCTCTTTCTCGGGAATCGACTCGATGTCGTCCTCGCCGACGTTGACAACCACCAGGACGCGTCGGTTGGTGAGCAGGAAGTAGGGGGCGAGCGACTCACGCACCTCGGCATTGAGGCCGGCGCGGTAGAGCGGGATGCCCTCGGCAAGCGAGTCAAAGGCGACCTGGAGATTGGCCGCGTCTTCGGCGAGGGTAGGCGTTTCTCGACGGTTTCGAGGTCGGCGAGTGCGAGTTCGAGTTCGACGACTCGGAGATGCTCGAGCGGGTCGCTGGGCCCTGTGATGTCGTCGTTTTCGAATGCTCGTAGGACGAACACGATGGCATCCACTTCACGAATGTTGGCGAGGAACTTGTTGCCAAGGCCTTCACCGGTGCTGGCACCTTCAACGAGCCCACCGATGTCGACGACCTCCACCGAGGCGTGAATCACCTGCTTCGATTTCGACATCTCCGCGAGCTTGTCGAGCCGCTCATCTGGAACCTTCGCGACGCCGATGTTCGGGTCTTTCGTGGCAAACGGGTAGGGGGCCGCTAAGGCTCCACCACCGGTGAGCGCGTTGTAGAGCGAGCTCTTGCCCGCGTTGGGGAGACCGACCAGACCAAAACGTTCCATGGGGCGCCGAGGCTACCGATGCGCTGAGTGATTGTGGAGAGTGGGCGCGTCGGGACGGGTTTACTCAGCCACCGTCGAGGTGTTCGCCCATGAACGAGGCGATCTCATCTGGTGTCGCCTGGTCGATATTGAGCGTCGGGACCTGATCAGTTGGTTCGCGAAGGTCGGCGGGATTGACCTCACCGGCGGCAACTACATCGATGGCCGGCAGGAATCGGCCCATTGTTTCGACTGCCGCACCGACGACGTTTCCGATCAGGGTTTCGGTGACTTCGATGTCGGTCGTATCGAGCGAAGCGCGGGCGCTGAGGACGCGGTTGGCCCGTGGACAGTCAAACCAAGCCAGCGTGAGCTCGCTGTTCAGATCGACGATCAGCTCGTGGATCGCATCGAGCCGCTCGGCGGGGAGATGTGATGGTGAGTAACTTGGCGGACCGCGGGCACCGCCGCGTTGGGAGCGGGCGTCTGCGCTTCAGCGTCGGCCTCCGCCTCCAAATGCTCCACGCGGACGCGATAATTTGTCGGCCACGACACTTGGCGTGGCGGGCAAATAGAGGTCCGTTGATACCGCTGCCATGCCCGACAGTACGCCGAGCAAAATAATCAGGCCAAGGGGGAGGCGATCTGTCTGGCGAATGACTGTTCCCAAAGGGCAATGATGACAGCGCTAGTAGCCCGCCAGAGCCTCATCTTTTTCCGTAGGGATAAAGCGATTGGCCAGTTGGCGGGTAGCGTTGCCCAGCAAAGCCGCGTCTACGCCAACGCCGACAAAACTTGCGCCCTGTTGCACGTAGTGTTTTGCCAGTGCCTCATCGACTGCCAGAATGCCAGCGGCCTTGCCTGCCGCCAAAATAACGGCAAATCCCTCATCAATGGCGCTTACGACATCGGGGTGGCCGGGGTTGCCGATATGTCCCATTGATGCAGATAAATCGGAGGGTCCAATAAAGACGCCGTCAATCCCGTCTACTGCAACAATCTCTTTCAGGTTTTGCATCGCAGTGGTTGTTTCGGCTTGCACGATAAGGCAGACTTCATCATTGG
>JADWMG010000092.1 GCA_015767405.1 Actinomycetota bacterium | reverse complement strand
ATGCGGACCCGATCATGCCGTATCGCTCGCCGACGCCCGGACACGTCGCCCGACGGGCGACATGGCGAGATAACAAAGGGCCAGCGCGGCGGCGTCAGCGGCGTCGGCGGGCTTCGGCAGTGCGGACAGCTTCAGTCGAGCCTGCACCATCTTCTGGACCTGGTGTTTGTCAGCACCTCCCCATCCGGCAACTGCATCTTTCACTTGATTCGGTGTGTACTGGATCACCTCGCAACCCGCCAACGACGCTTCGGCAAGTGCCAGACCACTGGCTTGCCCAACGCTCATCGCGGTGCGGACGTTGACCTGGAAGAACACCTGCTCAACCGCAACCACATCGGGCCGGTATTCAGCAATCAGGTCGGTGAATTCCGTACGCAGAGCGGCGAGACGCCGCGGGAGCGGGTCGCTCGCTGGAGTTCTGATGACACCAAGAGAAATTGCCGAGACAGAGCTGAAACCGCGTCCATCGACAACCGCGTATCCGCACCGGGTGAGCCCCGGGTCGATTCCGAGCACTCTACAAACCCGCGATTTCGGTCCTGAAGCAACGGCGCTGTTGGCGAACACAGGTTCGAATACTAGTGGATTGACCGGACTAACTGGTGATCTTTGCCAACTCACCGATCAGTTCGTCGACCGGGCGAAATGTCAGGCCGGCAATGGCGCGGTGGGAGTAACGAACGATGCCCTCACCATCGACAATGAAGACGCTCCGTCGGGGGAACCCGATTGGCCCGAGCGTGCCGTACAGGCCAGCCGCCACCTTCTCGGTATCAGCCAGGAGTGGGAAGGAGAAGCCGTGCTTGGAGGAAAATGCGTCATGGCTGGCGATGTCCTGAGCGGATACTCCGAGCACTTGGGCATTCATCTCGGTGAACTGCTCTAGGTCGTCGTTGTAACTGTTGAGCTGCTTAGTGCAAACCGGAGTGTCGTCGCCCGGATAGAAGACAAGCACGACAGGCTGGCCCAGATACTCGGTCAACGAGTAATCGCGGTCGCCAGTTCCTGGCAGCGAGAACTCCGGCGCCTGGTCGCCGACGCTCAGGGTCACGCCGTGATCCTCATGCCGTCATGCTCATGAAGTGGCCGAGTCCATCAGATCGTCGCTGATGTCGAAGTTGGCGAAGACGTCCTGAACGTCGTCGTTGTCCTCGAGGGCCTCTAGAACTCGCAGGACAGACTTCGCCTCGCTGAGCTCGGTGACGGGGACAAGATTGTCCGAGACCATCGGCGAGTCGGCCGAAATCACCTCGATACCGGCGCCGTCGAGTGTTGCCTTGACGTCGTACACCACCGACGGTTCGGTCATCACGCGAAAGGCACCGGCCTCAGCGATCACGTCGTCGGCACCTGCTTCGAGCGCGGTCATCATGATCTCGTCTTCGTCGACGCCTTCACCGGTAAGAATCACGCCGCGACGCTCGAACTGCCAGCTCACCGCACCAGGTTCGGCGAGCGACCCACCGAGTTTGCTGAAGACATTGCGGATCTCAGAACCGGTTCGGTTGCGGTTGTCGGTCAGTACGTCGATCATCAACGCCACACCACCGGGGGCATACCCCTCGTACATGATGCTCTCGTACGTTCCGCCGTCAGAATCGCCGGTCCCCCGTTTGATTGCCCTGTCGATCGCATCGTTGGTCATCCGCCCCGCTTTTGCCTTTTGTACAGCGGCGCGGAGGCTCGGGTTGGTGTCGACGTCGCCACCGCTCTTGGCGGCCACCTCGATCTGCCGCGCCAGCTTGGCGAAGAGCTTTCCGCGTGCCTTGTCGGCAGCGCCCTTCTTGTGTTTGATGGTTGCCCATTTGGAATGGCCGGACATGTCGTACTCCGTGTTCAGTGTGACGTCTTCAGCGAAGAAACGAAGATCTCATGCAATCGGACGTCGTTGGTCAGTTCTGGGTGGAACGCTGCCACGGTACATCTTTGGTTACGCACGAGAACAGCGACACCATCGAGCGAAGCCAAGATCTCGACATCGTCACCAATTCTCTCGACGAAAGGCGCTCGAATGAACACAGCGTGAAAGGGCTCGTCGAGGCCGGCAACATTGATGTCTGATTCGAAGCTTTCGAGTTGACGCCCGTATCCGTTTCGCCGAACGGTCAGATCGATCAGATCGAAACCACGTTGATCTGATCTCCCGTCGAGGACATCTGCGGCACACAGAATCATCCCGGCGCACGTACCGAACACCGGCATGCCCTCGGCGAAGCGGTCTTCCAGGGCGTCGAACAATCCGCTGGTAGTCAGCAACCGCGACATAGTCGTGCTCTCACCACCTGGCAGAACCACTGCGTCAACCGTTTCGAGGTCAAGTGGCGTACGAATCAGAGGGGCATCAACGCCTATCTCGATCAGCCGTTCCTGATGCGCCTCGAACGCACCCTGCAATGCCAGAACACCGACGCGCAGGCCTGTCGTGGTGCTGGTGTCACCAGCCCCGTTCGGCATATCGCTGATTGATCTCGTCCATCGCGATGCCGGTCATTGGTGCGCCGAGCCCGCGGCTCACCTTTGCGAGAATGTCGGCATCGTTGAAGTGCGTCGTGGCCTCGACGATTGCCTTTGCCCGCGGCGATGGGTCGTCAGACTTGAATATTCCCGAGCCGACGAAGACCGACTCAGCGCCGAGCTGCATCGCTAGCGCCGCATCGGCGGGGGTTGCGAGGCCTCCGGCGCAGAAGAGTGGGACCGGCAACTTGCCGGTTTCGGCGATCTCCTGCACGAGCGGCAGAGGCGCTTGGAGCTTCTTCGCCCAATCGAACAACTCTGGCTCGTCGGCCATTGTCAGGCGCTTCATGTCGCCAATGATCGAGCGGAGATGGCGCACTGCTTCAACCACGTTGCCCGTACCGGCCTCGCCTTTCGAGCGAATCATCGCTGCACCCTCGGAAATGCGACGGAGCGCCTCACCGAGGTTGGTCGCACCGCACACGAACGGCACATCGAACGCGAATTTGTCGATGTGATGTGCTTCATCCGCGGGTGTGAGAACCTCTGATTCGTCGATGAAGTCAACACCGAGAGCCTGAATGATCTGGGCTTCCACGAAGTGCCCAATTCGGACCTTCGCCATCACCGGAATCGATACGGCGGCCTTGATTCCTTCGATCATCTCCGGATCGCTCATTCGAGCGACACCACCGTCACGACGAATGTCGGCAGGCACACGTTCGAGTGCCATGACAGCAACGGCGCCTGCATCTTCCGCGATCTTGGCTTGCTCGGCGGTGACGACATCCATTATGACGCCGCCCTTCATCATCTCAGCGAGCCCTCGCTTGACGGGAAACGTTCCGGTGCTGCGGCCTTTCGTCATCTCTACAGCGTACTTTGACCCGTCAACTTGCGGGCGGCTTGATAATCATGTCGACGCCGGTCTTCTCAGGATCGAATGTCGGAACCTCACGAGCAAGTTCGATCCAGGTGTTACCGACGCTGAGTGCAATCGGTTCGCCGTCGGCGTCGCGGAACTCAATCGGAAAAAAGTTGAACTCACGCCACCATGTGCCCTCGATCATCTGACCGTCACTGAATATGAACGCTGGGCCTTCGCCGATCGTCTGCGCCTCTGGGCTTCTTCGGTCGACTACGCTGGGCTGGTACTGCACTCCCATGATCACGACATTCGATGCCGCGATCTGGCCGTGCGTCTTGTCCTTGTGCAAGCTTCCGTCTTGCGAGCGGTCGAATTTACCGGTCTCCTCGTTCCAGTCCCATTCGACGCGGACATGTCCGACCCTGAGATCCACACCAGACGTCGCGTCACCTTCGAATTGCTCGCCCTCTTCGAGGTACACGTACTGCTGACCCGGGGCACCGGGCTGATCTTCAGGAGTCTGTGCCCAGAGCCCATCGGTGTTGTTGTAGAGGTTGTGCGGCGCTGATCCCGGACCGCGGTAGTAGCCAGAGGCCTTGGACGGGCTCATGTTGATCAGCGACGACTCGTTGATCTGAAACGTGACACCGGCATTGCCCCCGCTCCACACGAACAGCGGCGTGTTGAACGAAGTGAAGAGATTGACGTCTTGTGTTCGACCGGAGCGGATCGGCCCGATCGGGTCGGAGCTCTGGCTGTGGAACACGGCTGCGAATCGAGTCGCGTCACCTTCCACGATCTCTTCGAACACGATGTCAGCGACGGCGAGACCGGTGTGATTCTGACGCGCACTCACGTTGTCGATCTTCACCACCATGGCGGCCCGATCGATGATCTCATCTGCGCTTTCCAACGGCTGACCGGTGAGTGGTTGACGCGGGGTCACCGGCACCGTTGTCGACGTCGTTGACGACTCTTTGGCCTCAGTGGTGGTCGTCGCCTTTTCGGTTGTCGATGTGGTTGTCGATTCCTCGATCTTGGCTGCAACGGTGGTATCTGCAGCATCGTCACCCCCGCCGCCGCACGCAGCGAAGATGAGAGCGAGTGTTGCCAGGCCGGCAACCGGACGCAAGCGTGTTTGGCCGAGCGTTTTGGAAGTTGGTGATTTCATCAGAGTTCTCTCAGGAGTGCGATTCGCTCATCGAGCGGGGGGTGGGTATCAAAGAGTTTGTGGACACTGGCGAACTTGCCGCGATCGCCGACGCCGCTGAGCGGCTGTTCGATCCACAAGTGTGCCGTAGCCGTTGACGCCGAGTGCGTCACGGTGGTGTCTTCTTTCAATTTTTCCAACGCCGATATGAGGCCAGGCGGATATCGAGTCATCTGGCAGGCACTCATATCGGCCAAGGTTTCGCGTTTGCGCGAAATTGTTGCCTGCATCGCCTTCGCGATGATCGGGGCAAGGATCAGCATGACGATCCCGACGTAGGCGAATGGGTTGCGGCCATTGCCGTGGTCACCGCTTCGTGACACACGTCCACCGTTCCACCACATCATGCGAATAGACATATCGGCCATCAACGCAACGGCTCCAACCATCGTGACGGCGAGCGTCGAAACAAGAATGTCGTAGTTGCGGATATGGCTCAACTCGTGGGCCAACACACCTTCAAGTTCGACTCGGTTCATCTGATCGAGCAGGCCTGTGGTGACCGCCACAGCAGCATGGTTGGGATTGCGGCCAGTTGCGAACGCGTTGGGTGCAGGGTCATCGACGATGTATATGCCGGGCTTCGGGAGGCCACCAGCGATACAGAGACCTTCAACGAGATTGTGGAGCCGCTGGTACTCATCCTCCGGCGCTGGTCGGGCTCGACTGACCGCGAGTGCGACCTTGTCTGCCTTCCAGTAGGACGCGAAGGCAATCGCACCGCTAATGAGTACAGCTACCAAGGTGAAGAGGAGGCCGTTTCCGACGACCAAGCCGATTGCTAGGCCGACCATGGCAACGATCAGCACAAATGCCGCTATGAGCGCAATGCTGCGTCGCTTGTTAGAGCGAATGAGTTCGAACATTATGAGTGCGTGGAAGATCCCGAGCCGCGTGAGCGGATCAGAACTCGACCGTTGGGACTATTCGGTCCGTCTCGTCAGCCTCGAAGTAGTCACTTCGCTCGAAGTTGAACATCTTGGCGAGAATGACGGTCGGGAACTGGTCGAGCTTGTTGTTGTATCCGAGCACGCTGTCGTTGTAGAACTGCCGCGCGTATGCGACGCGACCCTCGGTCGCAGTCAGCTCTTCTTGAAGGGCAAGAAAGTTCGTGTTTGCCTTCAAGTCGGGATATGCCTCGCTCAGAGCGAACAGCTGACGGAGGGCTCCGGTGAGCAGCCCATCCGCCTCGGCTTGCGCCCGCGGCGTATCTGGAGCTTCGATCGCCGCATTGCGCGCGGCGATAACGGCCTCGAGCGTTTCGCGCTCATGCGCGGCGTAGCCCTTGACAGTTTCGATGAGGTTCGGGATGAGATCGATTCGTCGTTTCAGCTGGACGTCGATCTGCGACCAGGCGTTGCCGACCTGGTTGCGTCGACGGACTAATCCGTTGTAACCCGCGATGAGTACAACAACGAGTACAACTACGACGACGATCACGATGATTACTGCGATCATGAGGCTCAGTCTACGCGGCTGCGGCGTAGTCAATCGGCGATGGATGCCGCAATCGCCGCCCGGTAGATTTCGACGTAGCGGTCAGCCAGTGCGCTCATAGCGAACTGCCCGGCTCGCATGTCGCCTGCCTCACGCAGCCTTGCCGCCAAGTTGTCGTCGCCCAGTGCGATTTCGAGTGCCTCGGCGAGGGCTGCCGCATCACCCGGCGGGACGAGGATCGAGTCGATGCCATCAGTTGCCACATTGCGGTAACCATCGAGAGAACTGGCAACAACTGCAGTTCCAGCCGCCATCGCTTCGATCAGTACCACCCCGAATGACTCTCCTCCAAGCGACGGCGCGCAGAACACGTCTGCGGCGCGTAGGCGAGCAAACTTGTCTTCGTCGGTGACCCTTCCGAGCCACTCGATGCGGTTGTCTCCGGAAGTCCGCTGCATGAGCTCGGCCGTTTCGGGGCCCTCGCCGGCAATCCAAACCCGGGCGTCCACGTCGGACATTTCGAGCGCCTCGATCAGCACCCGTAGACCCTTGCGGTGCTCGTGGCGACCGCAGAAGAACACCGTCGGCGGATCGCTTGGCCGTACCGGATGGGCGCGGGTCCCCCTTATCTGTTCGAGTTCGACTCCGTTGAACAGGACCTCATACTCACCACCAAGGTGTTCTCGAGCGAGAGCCAGCGCGTCCTTAGAGACAACGACCTTCAGATCAATGCGATTGATCAGACGGCTCAGCGCCGGCTTCAAAAGGCGGTAACTTGCCGACGTTCCTGCGGCGTGGAACGTCCCAATCGTCGGCGCCGGGTGCACGACCAGCGCCGTCACTGTCGGGCCGGGGACCAGCGGTTCGTGCAGGTGCATGACATCGAACGATTCGTCGCGCAGGACTTGAAGTGTCCGCAGAGCGGCGGGCAGGTCGGGGGCGATTGGGGCTATCGACCCATTGGCCGCGAGCGGAAGCGAATCGCCGAGTGGAGTGACGAAACTCTCTGGGGGTGGCCCGTCGCACGGCCCGAGTACACGGGCTACGTGACCCCGCCGACGTAACTCTCGGGCGAGGCCCAATACCTGTGCCTGGACTCCACCGGGAATCGTGAGGCTGTACGGACTCACAATCCCAATCCGCAGCGCCGATGTCGCGTTCATCGGGTGTAATGCGTACACCAGATGGGCTCACCTCCGCAATCGTCAGCGGAGCTGGACCCCGGGGTCAGGTTATTTCGTGACCGTCAGGGTGGATGGTGTGCCAGTTGCCGTTGTTGTCGCGGTATACGTGGTAGCCGCGTTCTTTGAGTCGATTGTGGCAGCCACACATCGGTTGGCCATTTCTGGGCACGGTCGCTCCGTGAGCTGACCAACTGAGTGAGTGGTCGGCTTGGCACCACGCGACGGGTTGATCGCATCCGATCCACACACACTTATCGGTCAGCAACATGACAGCTTCACGCGCCGCACCAGTGAACAAACGAGATCTTCGCCCGAGATCGATGACAACTCCGGCTGAGTCATAGACGACGCGGCGGATGTTGGCCCACAACGCTGCGTTGACAACATCGTCAGGATGTAAACGTCGGCCGGTATCGGTACGACACACGACGTCACGCCAACGGCCAGGATCAATCGGTTCGCCCTTGACAGTGGCCTCAAAGGTGTACTGGTCGATCAGCATGTTGACTGTCACTGGCGAGGACCCGCGACTACCGGCCGATGCTGCCGCCCGTGCCATCGCAAGCAGGGCGTCAGCGCGGCGTTGGGCTTCTGTGCGACGCAAATCGTTGGTGGTCGCGTCTTCGCCGAGGCGTTGGCGGGCTTCGTCCCAGTCAGAGTTCCATTCGGCTTCGACGAAATATGCAAAGATTTCGTTGAACTCGAAGCCGCCAATCTCATCGAGAGTGCCAGTGAGGTCCCAGCCGCCGTCAGGGCGTGGACGCAGCTTGACATCACGATTGGCCTGTAACCGTTCGGCTTTCGACTTCGCGCCTTGCGGGTCGGCCAACATCTCCCACATTCGAAGGTTGCGTTCGAACTCCACATACGGCAGATCGATCGCATCATTCAACAGACCCCACGCGTCACGGGTGACGACTTCGTCATCGAGCCGAGGGTTCGCTGTCACCTGTGCCATCAACCCGGTTTGTGCGACTCCGACAAGACCAGACAGCTCAGCGTTGGCCCACAGCGGGATCCGGCGGTGCATACGAGCCGTCTGCACCCGTCTGAACGCCTCGGGACCTGACAAACCAAGACGATGCTTCAACCATGCTCTGGCGTTGAAGAACCCGTCGCCACGAAACGGCTGCTCGGCGTCGACATGATCGGCAACCGCGATACCGGCCCGATCAATCTTGCGGCGCAACCGCTCGACACCAACAGCCCAACGCTCCAAACGTTCGCCATCCATATCCGCGGCATCCAGTTCGGCAAGCACGTCAATCGCCGCGGCCGCCTGCTCCAACGCAGCATCGATCAACTCCACCGGAACCACCGGCTCACCAGCAGACACCAAACGCGAATCAGTCAACCAATCAAACTCGACACCGTCGTCGACCAACGGCACCCACCCAACAAAACGATCCCACTCGTCACCAACCCCCTCGCTGACCAGCGACACCCCCACATCCGTCATACATCCCATCATGACAAGGGGGTGTAACAGTGAAGCGCGACACTGTGTCTCAGCCGAAGATGACTTGGAACGCTCTGAGGTCGGTGACGATGTGGGGCTCGTCGCCGCTGCGGGCCGCTCGAAGGGCTTGCTCGAAGACGGTGGCAATGTCCTCGTCGGTGACGGTTCCCGGAGGGATCAGCTTCGTTGTCGTCGGGCTCGCGGAGCCGGAGTGTTGCTCTACGCCCGGTGAGTTGAAAGATGCCGTAGTCCCCTGTGCCCACGTCGAGTTGGACGAGCCCCTTCGCCCGGTAGATGTCTCTCGGGAGATCGGCCACGGCGCGATCGAGCGCGTTGAAGGACCAGGACTCGTCGCTCCGGAAGGTCCAGGTACTGAAGGGGTGCTCGCTTGGCGCCGCTTCGTGTTCGTCCCCGGTGGTCGCTGTCACGCGATCATGGACGGACTCCATCGCTGCGCTTTTCGTCTCGTCGAAGATCAGCTCGAGAGGGACACGTCCGTGAGTTGTTTCCCAGATTCTGGCACCCGGCACGATCTGCTCGATGCGTCGGGTCAGATCCTTCAACTGTTGTGGTGATACGAGGTCTGTCTTGTTGACGACGACCATGTCGGCAATCTTGATCTGGTCAAAGGCGAGGTCGCCGAAGCCTGCTGTATCTTCCACGACCAATTCGGAATCGAGCACCGCGATCATGTTCTGAACATCGACCAACCCTTGTGTGGAGGGGCTGAGAAAGGTCTCCGCAACAGAGACTGGTTTGGACACACCGCTGGTCTCGATCACGATGTGCTCTGGTGGAAGCTCGCTGGCCAGCACCCGAAGAACCTCGGTGAGAAGGTCGTCGCGGATCGTGCAGCACACACAACCGTTGGCGAGGCTGACCGTTTCTCCCTCGATCGAAACGATGAGTTTCGCATCGACGTTGATCGCGCCGAAGTCGTTGACGAGGACCGCGACCCGCCGCCCCGACGAGTTCGTCAGGAGGTGGTTGAGGAGCGAGGTCTTGCCCGCGCCCAGGAAGCCGCCGACGATCGTTACCGGAACCGGCGTCAAGTCTTTACCAGTCCTTCAGAACTTGATCGAAGATGCCCGTCTGGTAGTCCTTCACGTTCAACCCCGGGGTGGTGGACGGCGGTTGGAGAACATTTGGCTGCCAGGGGCGCTCGTGGATGCCGCCCTTACGAACCGTGATCTCATCTTTGGAAACATTGAAGACCATCAGGTCTTCTCCCAGTTGGTACTCGCCGTCCCAGTGGGTCCTGACCCCGTTGAAGATGTCCTGCCACTCTTGCGGGTCGACCGGGCAATGGCAGGTAACACCCAGCCGCGGC
>JADWMG010000307.1 GCA_015767405.1 Actinomycetota bacterium | reverse complement strand
TCCGGATGTAGGCTGCGGCAAGAGGAACAACCTCGGGAGGTTGGCGAAAAAAGGTCAGCAGCGGTTCAGCGGGCAGCAGCAACAGGGTGCTCGGCAGCATGAGGCCGACGGCGAGGATGAACCCGCGTTGAACCGAACGGCGAATGGCGTCCTGATCCTTCGCGCCAACTGCCTGCGAAACCAGCGGGTCGAGCGCCATCAACAGTCCGATGCCGAAAGACGAGACCGAGATGATTGCAACGTGGCCGAGAGCCACCGCCGCCAGGGCCTCCGAGGAGAGGCGGCCGACCACCATGGTGTCCACCACGCCGAGCAGCATCATGCCGACCTGCACCACCACCACCGGCAGCGCGAGGCGCAGCATGGCTTCGAGGTCGGCGCGGCGGGGGAGTGGGATCGTCACAATATCTCCGGCTGCGGAGGATAGCAGGATCTCAATTCCGAATTCGGAATTCTCTGTCGGGGCCAGGACCGACACTTGTGCACCCGATGGTGTGGGAAAGGAAATTCCTATTCCTTGGAGTCGCGCCCGAACGTCTGGTCCCTTCCAATTTCTCGTTATGAGAAGTCGTCTCGAGATTGCCGTTGTCTCGTTTGCTACAATCCCCTGCAGACCTGTTCTCAAAAATCAACGCAGCGGTCAATCTCGACCAAAGTTGCACAGGGAGGACGCCCATGTGGACGAAGTCGAATCCGTTTTTCTGTGGTTCCCTCTGCTCGACACGGACTGCGGTTCGGCGGTCGGTTTCGACAGCGGCGGCTGTCGGGCTCATGTTTCTGGGAGTCGCCGCCGGCCCTGTGAAACCTGCGGCGGCGCAGTTCCTGCCACCGGGGATCATGAATCCCTTCGCGGATATTGATCCCGGAGAGGATCTGTTCGCCTCCCACGTCATCGAACCCGACGGAACCACCCACGCGGTATGGGCCACCCAAAACCCCTACAACCCGGCGTCGGGATTTGATCCCGACATCTACTACTCGCGCAATGACGGCGCAGGATGGAGCGCACCGGAGATCGTCAACCCGTGGGCACTCACCGACAGCGCCAGCGACGAGCGCCCGCGTTTGGCAGTCGATTCGACGGGAACGGTGCACTGCGTGTGGCAGAGCCAACATGATTTTTCGGGAGCCGGGACCGACTGGGACGTCTTCTACCGGAGTCTCGATCCGATCGCGGGATGGGGCGCTGCCGAACCGGTCAACTCTGATGCTCTGACCGACAATACGGATTACGATTTCAATGATACGGTCCCGAACATTGCCGTCGATGGCAACGATGTTGCGGTCATCATCTACCAGGAGCAATTCGGGTCCAACGGACAGCGGCTCCGATTTCGCACTCTGAATGGCTCCGTCTGGTCGAACGATTTCGTGCGGGACGCCGATTCCTTCGGCCCGGCGTCAATGACCGTAACCGAGGACGGCAACGTGGTTGCGGTGTGGGAGCTGATGAGATCGCCCAGTCAAAACCACGTCATCGTGACCTCGACATTTGTGACCCAAAGCTGGTCCGTCAATGTCGAGCTTACGGCCGATACGGCCAACCACATCCATCCAACTGTGGTCACCTTCGGTTCGGGCACGAGCCTGGAGAAACACTATGTCTGGGCGACCAACGACAGTAGCGGGGGTCTTGGTACGGACTACGATTTGAAGCATCTCGTCAAACTCAAAAAGTCCCCGTGGGAGTTCGGTCCGTTTACGATCAACAGCACGGCCGCTACCGATGGCACCGCGGACGACATGAGGCCCTCTTTGTGCGTGGAGCCGGGGGGCGTGATCCACGTCGTCTGGCAGAGCACAGTGGACGTGTTCACCGGCACTGATCTGGATGTCTACCACTCCGACAACGGCTCGCAGGGATCTGAGTGGAGCGACATCGGTCTGCTCGGTTTGAACGCTCCCTTCGACAGTGCCGGCGAGGATGATGCAGACCCCGAGATCAGGTGCTCATCGAGCCACATTCTCAGCGGTATGTGGGACTCGAAGGACGACCTCGGGGGGACGGTCGGCAACGACCTCGACATTTTTCACGCCCTCGGGGTCGGTCGCCTCTACCACCGCCCCCGCCCGGCCGCTGATTGGGCCAACTTCGACAACGACCCCGACAGCCGGGTCGACATCGCCCGGCGCGGTGGCGTGGTCCACCTGGTGTGGGAAAGCGCGAGCTCGGGTGGTTCCCTGTCGACCGGGCCCGACCGCGACATCTATCACGTGGCCTATTCCGACGGCGTGTTCCAGCCCGAGCAGTTGGTCAACACGAGCGGCGATATCGACGGAGGAGACGACCACGCTCCCACCATCGCCATCGACAGTTCGGGAAACCTCCACGTGGTGTGGTCGAGCGAGGAAAACATCGGCGGCACCGTCGGCACCGACGGCGACATCTTTTACACCATGTATAACGGCAGCGTATGGTCAGCGCCCGAACTGGTGAATGCGTCGGGGACGTCAGACTCGATCGATGACCTCGATCCGAGGGTGGCCGTGGACGCGGCAGGCGGGGTGCACGTCGCCTGGTACGAGCACCTGTCGTCAATCAGCGGGCAGGTGGTCTACTCAAAGCGCGCTGCCGGCGTCTGGGGTGCGAAAGAACTCCCAACCGTTCCCACTGCCACCGACTGGAACCCCGGCAGTTTCGATCTCGCGGTCGAGCCCGGTGGGGTCGCACACCTGGTGTGGAACTCGTGGGCGAATCACGACGGTGCGGGATCGGACACGGACGTCTTTTGGTCGCAACGGGTTGGGACTACCTGGGCGACAGCCGAACTGGTGAATGATTACGGGGCCGCCGACTCGTCTCCCGACGACACGCCGCGG
>JADWMG010000306.1 GCA_015767405.1 Actinomycetota bacterium | reverse complement strand
TTCTGAATGTCGGCGAAGATCTCGCGACCCTCACGAACTGCGCGCAGAATGGTCGCGAAGTTGTCGTCGGCGAGGATCATGTCGGCCGCCTCCTTCGATACCTCCGTGCCGGTTACACCCATCGCCACGCCGATCTCGGCTTGCCGTAGTGCGGGCGCATCATTTACACCGTCGCCGGTCATCGCGACGATCTCACTGTCGGCTTGCAGTGTCTCGACGATGCGTAGTTTCTGCTCGGGCGAAACTCGGGCGAACACAGAGTGACTTCGCACGGTGTCGGCAAACTGTTCGTCGGACTTCTCAGCTAGCTCGCGGCCCGTGACACCGTCGGAGCCAGCGAGCCCGATTCCAAGTTGATCACCGATCCGCGCCGCTGTTCGAGGGTGGTCGCCGGTGATCATGATGATCCGGACTCCGGCGCCCTGTGCTTCATCGATGGCGGCAGCCACTTCGAGGCGGGGTGGGTCGACGATTCCCACCACACCTAGGTGGATCAGGTCGTTCTCGATTGATTCGTCGATTGGATGCGTAAGGTCGTCGAGACGGCGGTAGGCAACAGCAAGGGTGCGTAGCGCCGAGTCCGCGAGGCCTTCGACGTCAGTCAAGATGGCCTCGCGTCGTTCGGGTGTGAGCACGACCACATCATCGGCGATGCGCTCGTGTGAGCACCGGTGGACGAGCACATCCGGAGCGCCCTTGGTGACCAGCATCAGCTCCGATCGGTCCGGGTGCCCATCGGCTTCGGCATCGCGGTCGATGGTCGTCATCAACTTGCGGTCAGAATTGAACGGGATCTCCCCGACGCGTTGATACCGAGCCTCGCGTCGCTCGGTGATCCCGAGCTTTCGCTCGGCCACAAGGAATGCCGCTTCCGTTGGATCGCCCAGTACCTCCCAGCTTCCTGGCTCGCCTTCGCGCAGTGTGGCGTCATTGGCGAGGCTGCCAGCCTCGAGCACGAGATCGATTTCGCGGAGCTGCGCGGGGTTTTCGAGCGTTGCCCCATCTGAGATGACTCGTCCGATGGGTTCGTAACCGCTTCCCGAAATCTCTGCGTCAACCGAGGCGGTGACGACCCGCACGATCGTCATCTCGTTCTTCGTGAGGGTGCCGGTCTTGTCGGTGCAGATGACTGACGCCGAACCGAGCGTCTCAACAGAGGAGAGCTTCTTGACGATGGCGTTGTGCGCTGCCATGCGCTGCACACCGAGCGCAAGCACGATGGTGAGGATCGCCGGTAGCCCCTCCGGCACTGCGGCGACTGCGAGTGAGACGCCGACGAGAAGCGCGTCGATCATGTCGGCCGCAGATGAGACGTCGGAGGTCAGCATGATTGCGCCCACAACGATGGCGGCGAGGATGATCACGGTGATCCCCAACACCTTGCCGAGCCAGTCGATCTGCTTTTGGAGCGGTGTGCGTTCCTCGGTTGCGCTGTCGAGAAGCGACGCGATTCGGCCGATTTCGGACGTCATGCCGGTGGCGACGACGACACCTCGGCCGCGGCCACTTGCCACCCCGGTGCCGTTGAACACCATGTTCGTCCTGTCGGCGACCTCGGTGTCGGCGGGCAGGGGGTCGCACTGCTTGGAAACAGGCGCACTCTCTCCGGTGAGCGGTGCTTCAGCGATACGCAGGGTCGCTGTCTCGAGCAGTCGACAATCTGCACCGACGGCATCGCCTTCGGCGAGGAGCACGATATCTCCGGGCACCAGATGGGTGTTGGGGATGGAATCAACACTCCCGTCTCGGACAACGCTGGCCCTCGTCGCGGCCAGCTCCTGCAGTGCCTCGACCGCCTTTGTTGCCTTGGCCTCCTGCCAGTATCCGATAACGGCGTTGGCGATCACGATGATCGCAATGACTATCGCTTCGATTGGGGCCTCTTCGGCACCGTCGAAGGCCCAAGCAATCAGTGAGATGACAATTGCAAAGAGCAGCAAGAACACAAGAGGATCGTTGAACTGTTCCAATGCCTTTCGCCATTTCGCGTCAGGCGGAGTGGCATCCAGTTCGTTTAAGCCGTATCGCTCGAGTCGGCGTTCTACCTCGTGCGATGTGAGACCGGCTCTGGCGTCAGTATCGGCTGCCCGTTCGACTTGGTCTGACTCTTCCGACCACGGACACGTCAGCACAGATGCCGGATCACGGGTCTCGTTCACTCGGATGACCCTACAAGTCGCTGGTCGCGCTACTTCAGGCCTCGAGAACTATCGGGACTCACTCTCGTTCGGCGTGCTGGAGGGCCCAAGCGAACATTGCTATTCCGGAGGCAACCCCGGCGTTCATGGAACGGGTTGACCCGTACTGGGTAATTTCGCAGGTCATTGCCGACGCGGCCAAGGCTTGCTCAGAGAGCCCGGGTCCTTCCTGTCCGAACAGCAGGACACATTTCTCCGGGAGTCGAGCCGTTTCGATCGGCACGGAACCAGAGACGTTGTCGATGGCGATGATCGGCAAGTTGTGCGCCTTTGCCCAGGCCGCGAACGACTCGATATCTGGGTGGTGCTCGACGTGTTGGTAACGATGCGTCGACATCGCCCCACGTCGGTCCCAACGACGCTCGCCGATGACATGCACGTGGGCGGCGAGGAACGCGTTCGCATTGCGTACGACGGTGCCGATGTTGAAGTCGTGCTCCCAGTTCTCGATGGCAACGTGGAAGCCGTGACGTCGGCTGTCGAGATCCTCGACGATTGCATCGACACTCCAGTATCGGTAGCAGTCAAGGACGTTTCGGTAGTCCCCGTTCTCGAGCAGCTCCGGGTCGAGATTCGGGTCAGTCGGCCAAGGTTCAGGATGTGGCCCAACGCCGATCGCTTCG
>JADWMG010000305.1 GCA_015767405.1 Actinomycetota bacterium | reverse complement strand
AATCACTATTGAGATTCACTACTTTAAGTCCATGGATACGAGAGCTGTCTTTCTGCGACAGGTGCCGCCCGATCAATGAGGCGGATTTGGCCGTCCCGGGTGGACGGCGCCGCGAGAAAAGATCCCCCCCTCGACCCCATCAAACACACATGGAATTCAGGGACCGATATCAGTCCTATTCGCTGTTTTAAACCTTTGCGAAGGAGGTATGCAATGTTGAAGAGGAGCCTTCTGTTGGCAGCATTCGTAGCAGTAGTGCTGGCCTCGCCCGTCTCTGCGGACGGGCCGGTCTGCGCCGACTGCCACGACGAAGCTGCCGCAGGGATGACCAATCAGATCCACATGCGGATTCAGCCTTTCGAGGTCTCGGGTCGGCAGGTGGGATGCGAAGGATGTCACGGTGACGGTACCGCCCACATGGAAGAGGGCGATGCGACGCTGATCCGCACCTTTGCGGACTGGACACCCAAAGACGTGGCCGCCTGTGTGGATTGCCACGGAACCAAAGGCATGGCCGAGTGGAACGCCTCGACCCACGCCATGGAAAACGTCTCCTGCGGCGCCTGCCACGGCATCCATGAGACGAAGCAGCCGTTGAACGCGTGCAAGGACTGTCATTCCGACGTCGTTGCCCAGTTCCAGCTGCCCAGCCACCACCCGCTGCCCGAGAAAATGATGACCTGTGCCAGCTGCCACGACCCGCACGCGGCGACCGAGACCATGTTGAAAAGCAATCACATGCGCCTCAACGATCTCTGCTACCAGTGCCACCAGTCGCAGGAAGGGCCGTTCATCTTCGAGCACGAGCCGGTGCAGGAGTCCTGCGTCTTGTGTCACCAACCGCACGGTTCGGTGGCCAACAACCTGCTCACCGCCAACGAGCCCATGCTCTGCCTTCAGTGCCACGAGTTCCACTTCCACGCGGGTCTCTACAGCCCCGAGGAGCACGAAGTCGAGGTCGGCGGCTACGAACGCGCGAACCCGTTCGGCGTCGACGGAATGAACCGTTCATTTACAACCAAGTGCAGTCAGTGCCATTCGCAGATCCACGGCAGTGACCTGCCCGCCCAGAGCCTGGCCGGCGCCGGCTTCGGCATGGTGCGGTGAGGAAGGTAAGAGCATGAAAGCACTCAAATTCTTCGTGCTGGCCACGCTTCTCGCCGCCCTCCCATTCGCGGTTGCGGCTGACGAAGGCGATACATCAACAAACGAAACCGAGGGATCCATCGAGATCGGTGGGCTCTTCGCCGACGTGACGGATTCTCCCGACATGGCGGCCGAGTTCTCGACAATCAATGAAGGCCCCGTGGGCAAGATCAAGCTCGCCACCTACCAGAACTGGGGCGCGCTCAACTTCAAGTTCAAGTACGCCGCCCAGGACCAGAACAGCGGTGATCTCGACTTCGACATCAAGCGGATGGTGCGTTCGCACAACAGCTACAACGCCTTCCCGCATCGTCTCGGTCACGATCCCATGTACAACCTCAACTCGGTCTCGAGGAACGGTAAGGTCGTGCGGAACACCGACATGAGTCCCAACCAGGACTATGTCATGAACTACAACGTCTTCGAGGATCGCACGGAGCTCCAGTTCCCAGGCTTCAGGCCGCTGACCCTGGCCGTCGAGTTCCGCGAGCAGAACCGCAACGGCCACACCCAGGCCTTCACCACCAACCACTGCGACAACTGCCACATCAAGAGCCAGTCGCACAAACGCAACCAACAGACCACCGACGGCACCCTCGAGGCGGGAATCGCCTGGAAGAGCGGTATCGTCAAGGCTCGCTACACCAATCGGAAGCTCCGTGAGGAGCTGCCGTCGGTGACGGGGGTCTTTGACAACAATCTTCACCCGGAGCTCCAGGTTCCGGTCTTCGACAACCGGATGCAGTACGACGACGATGCGGGCGTAGTGCCCGTCGACCTCAAACCCGAGATCGACAAGAACACCACCCGGCTCGACTTCCGTTGGGCGTCGAAGAACGGTTTTGCCGTCACCGCCAACGGTGTCTGGTCCGAGACCAAGAGCCGCAACACCGGCAACAAGGCCGACTACTCGGGCTATGTCGTCACCGCCGCGAAGCGGTTCGGCAGCAACTTCCAGATGCGCTGGAACGGCAAGGTCTATCAGACCGAGACCAACAGCGTCTATATCGAGCCCATCCAGCGGGTCACACCCGCCGGCCCGCAGGCCGGACAGACGTATGCCGACATCTACGGTCAGACCTTCAACCAGTGGCGTAACTCGGCCCTCAACCGGGATGGTGTCGATTCAAAACTCGATGCCAGCTACCGCTTCGGCCGCAAATTGGGCACGATTCGCGGCATCTGGAAGTATGGGGTCGTCGATCGCGAGTACTACGAAGTCGCCCCGGGTGAGAAGAAGACCACTTCGAACATCCTCGGCGTGACCTACCGGATGCGGCCGGCAAAGGGCCTGCGTCTCGATGCCGAGTTCAAGCACGGTGATGTAACCAACGCCTTCATGGTGGTTGACGCCACCTGTTCGACACTCGTATCGGACCGCTACACCAACCCGTGGAACCCCGAAACTCCGCAGTACGTCGACTCCCACGCAACTCGAATCGCCGACACAACGGCCACCGCCTCGAGTTGGAACCGTGCGGTCCTGGCTCTCGGTTACTCATTCGGCCAGACCACCCTCTCGGGTCGGTATGTCTATTGGGATGGCACCAACACCGACGGCAATCTCACCGATTGGTCGAAGAATCGTTCGACGGCGACCATCACCGCGTGGTCTCCCGGTGGCGCAAGCTGGGACTGGTACGTCGGCTGGGCATACCAGGACATGAGTTTGGACACCCCCGCCTGC
>JADWMG010000091.1 GCA_015767405.1 Actinomycetota bacterium | reverse complement strand
CAGAAACGTTCACAGAACGAGGGCACCCAGACCAAACCGACTTGCCTCCAGCGAGTCACCCGGGTTTGCGTCAGCAGAAACCGGTACGCCAACGGTGTCCTGTCGCGGTACATGTGTGACACTTTTGTCGCGGGACATGTGTGACAGTTCAGGATTGTAGGCGGGGGTGGCGGGGCCCGCCGCGAGGGTTGCCCGATGGCTGGTAGCGGTGGCTGGTGTCGAGCTTGAGGTGTCGCACGAGGTGATCGTCGATGAACACTGAGGCGTGGTTGTCGTCGATGAGGACCAGGGCGTCGTTGTGGGCCCATTTGATGCCGATATTGATGATGTAGCTGCCGACTCGGATGTTGCCTGTTTTGTTGACGGTGACGGGTCTTGGTTGGCCGGGCCATGTCGGGTGCGGTAACGGTCTTGTTGCCGGGCCCGATGGGTTGCTGGCATTGAATCGATCGATCGGGATCTGTCCGCTGATGCCTTGATGGCGGCGCTGGGTGTTGTAGATGTGACAGAACTCGTCGAGCGGCAGACCCCATCGTTGACTGGCTTGACCAAACGTGATCCACGCCTGTTCAGTAGTGGCCTTTTCAACGGCACGTGATCGTGCTGCGAGCCGAGAGTGATCATCAACAATGTTGAACACTTTCACGATCCCGGTGACGATCTTCCAGTCCATTGCATCGATCTGCCATAGATCGTTTGGTGCTGGCGCCTCGAACCGGATGAACGACGACTTCGGACGTTTCTTCGGTGCCGGTTCCACCTGCCCGCGACGCACAAGAATCCGATGAATCGTCGCCGGTGCCGGCACCGGTCCTGATAGTTCACAGTCCTTGAGATGCCACCAGATCGTGATCGCTCCATAATCCAAACCGTCCTCTTCAAGCTGCTTGCGTATCCGCACAATCATCTCTTCAACCGCGAGACTGGTCTGGTTCGGAGACGTGTGCGGCCGCCGAGATTTCGGTTCGAGCCCGGCTAAACCCTCGTCTCGGTAACGATCGAGCAACCGGTAAAACGTCGGGCGAGAAACACCCACGTCACGACACAACTGTGTCACGTTCACCGGCCGCCCCTCCACCACCGCGATCACCGCAGAAATCAACTTCATCGCTATCACCTTGCTGGCCATGACCAACAACGATCACAGCCCTCAGGTGTCACACATGTACCGCGACATCAACTGTCACATATGTCCCGAGTTATAACACCGATGGCACAGCCGTAAGCGCTGACACAAATGTTGGGAATGATTGCGCGCGCAAGGTCGTTGTGGACAGCTATGGGTGTCCACCGTCTCAACCACGCAGTTCTCTATGTCCGCAACGTAGAAAGATCGAGAGATTTCTATCGAGAGGCATTGGGGTTCGAGGTGATCACGGAAATGCCCAAAGCCGTCTTTCTGCGGGGGCCAGATTCAACGAACGACCACGACCTCGGCCTGTTCGAGATCGGAGATAGCGCGGGCTCCCCTACTGCCGGACAGAGCACCGTCGGCCTCTACCATCTCGCATGGGAAGTCGACACCCTCGCCGAACTGCAACGTCTCTCCACCGTGTTGACCGATCGCGGATCACTGGTCGGTGCAAGCAACCACGGCACCACTAAGAGCCTTTACGCCAAGGATCCTGATGGACTCGAGTTCGAGATCGTCTGGCTGATCCCGGCCAGCCTGCTGACCGAGGACGACATCGCAGCAAGCGGGGTCAGCCCACTCGACTTATCGGCCGAGCTTGCTCGATTCGGACCGAACGAACTCGGCGGCGTTGACATTTCAGTCGCCGGGCCATCAGGCCATCTCGCCGCGCCGACTCCTTCCGCGACGAGATGAACATCGAAATCTGGATCGACCCAGCCTGCCCATCTTGCTAGACCACTGCCAAGTGGGTTGTCGAAGATATCCAGCGGAACCGCGACCTAGAGATCACGTGGCGACCAATCAGCCTGTTCTTCGAAAACTCGCCAGAACCAGAATCGCCCTACTACGAACCCGCGGTCTTCACCCATGGGCTCTTACGCATCATGGAATCAGTCCGCATCACTGACGGAAGCGAAGGTGTGTTCAAGCTGTACTGGGAGGCAGGTGCTCGAGTCCACCATGACAAGGCGGAAGTGTTCGATCCCGTCGAAGCCCTGGGGGCCGTCGGGCTCGACACGAGTCATGCTGACGCGTTCAACGACGAGTCCTGGGACGCGTCCAGTTCCAAAGACGTGACCAATCGGGTGGCTACGGCCGGTCGCGCCGGAAGTAGCCACCCGCGCTGATGTCAGTCGAGGCGTTCGATAATGGTGGCGTTGGCCATGCCGCCGCCTTCGCACATCACCTGCATGCCGTAGCGACCACCGGTGCGCTCGAGTTCGTTGAGCAGCGTGGACATCAGCTTGGTGCCGGAGCTACCGAGCGGGTGGCCGAGCGCGATCGCGCCGCCATTGACGTTGACCTTGCTCATGTCGGCGCCTGTCTCCTTCTGCCATGCAAGAACGACCGAAGCGAAGGCCTCGTTGACCTCGAAGAGGTCGATGTCGTCGATGGTGAGGCCGGACTTCTCGAGGATCTTCTTGGTCACGGGGATTGGCCCCTTGAGCATGGTGACAGGGTCGGCTCCGGCAACAGCGAAGCTGTGAAAACGAGCGCGTGGCTTCATTCCGAGCTCTTCTGCCTTCTCCTTGCTCATAATCAGCACGGCTGATGCACCGTCGCTGATCTGGGAGGAGTTGGCGGCAGTAACGACGCCGTCTTCCTTGAACGCGGGCTTCAGCTTGGCGAGCGTTTCCACCGTCGTGCCTTCGCGGATGCCCTCGTCGTTGGTGATGATTTTGGTCTCGCCGTCGAGCTCGATGGTTACGGGAATGATCTCGTTCTCGAATCGGCCCTCGTCGCGAGCAATGGCAGCGCGCTGCTGGCTCTGGGCGCCAAGGCCGTCGAGGTCAGTGCGGCTGAAGCCGTACTCGTCGGCGATCATTTCGGCACCGATGCCCTGGGGAGGGAGCCCGGTCTCCGCGTATCGATCGAGCTGGTCCTGTGGGAACGGGAATCCCATGCCTTGGACGATCGAGGCACCCATGGGAGTGCGGGTCATCACCTCAACGCCAGCGGCGACTACAACGTCGTACGCGCCGGCCATAACGCCCTGAGCACCGAAGTGCATTGCCTGCTGGCTCGACCCGCACTGGCGGTCGATCGTGGTTGCGGGTACCGACTCGGGCCAGCCCGCGGCGAGCACCGCGTTGCGGCCGATGTTCAGCGACTGCTCGCCGACCTGCATGACACAGCCCATCACGACGTCGTCGACCATCGACGGATCGAGATCATTGCGCTCTTCGAGAGCCTTGAGCACGTGTGCGGCCAGAGCCGCCGGATGCCATTCCTGGAAGTTTCCGTTGCGCTTGCCGCCCGGTGTGCGGATGGCGTCAACGATTACTGCTTCTGTCATGTTGTTCTCCTTTTGACACCAACCCGAGGCGGGTGGGTGGTGGTTTTGATTGTGATTATGGGGATGAGTTGGACTCGGAATCGGCAATAACCGATCGAACGTTCTGCTGCAATCGCGTCATCACCCAGGCAAGGGCCTGGCGTTCTTCGCGACCGATTCCGCGCCGCAGATCAGCTCGCAAGACTTCGTCGACCTCGGCAACCTTCGTCGCCAGCTCGCGGCCGGCCTGAGTGACCGCAACGAGCCAGACACGACGATCAGAAGGTTTCGACTGACGCTCGACGAGGCCACGCGTTTGCAGTTGGTCGACAACCGAGCCGATCGCCGCGCGGCCGATGCCGAGCTGATCGGCCAGACGCGTCTGGCTCGTACGGCCGAACTCGGCGACATACGAGATGAGACTGGCCTGCGTGAGATTGAGATCGAGGCTTGCCAGGCGCGTATCAAACGCGGCGCGGACGAGACCAGCCGTCGCCATGAGTGTCGCTTCGACACGTAGCCAGGGCGGTGAATCGAGTTCGTGTGTGGTGAGATTTGCGTGGTTCATTGCTCAGTCGACCGGATTGCCTCTCATCCAATCTGGACACATACTGTATGAAGACATACAGTATTGCAACATTCATTCGAAGTTTGAATTCGCCAGAGAAGGATCCGCATGACCGACACCGCAACAGACACAGGCCTCACCGAGGAAGCCGCCGCCGATTTTCGCCAGAAGTGCGTCGACTTCATGGAGCAGCACGGCAAGCGTTCAGGTGCTCCCACCTATGAAGAGTCACAGGACTTCCTCGCAGCAGCCGCCGAAGCCGGCCTCGCAGGTCTACCGATCGCCAAGGAGTTCGGTGGCGGCGGGCTGACCCTGGCTCACGAAAAGATCTGGCGCGAGGTCAAGGCCAACTACTCGTTCATGGAAGCTGAGTTCATCATCAGCCACGGCATGTGCATGCCGATGCTCGCCGAGTACGGAACCAAGGAGCAGAAAGAGCGCTTCCTGCCCGACAACATCTCCGGCAAAACGCTGTGGTGTCAGATGTTCTCCGAGCCCGGAGCCGGCTCAGACGTCGCAAGCCTTCAGACGAAGGCCGAACTCGACGGCGACGAGTGGGTGCTCAACGGCCAGAAAGTCTGGACAACTCTCGCTCACAAGTCCGACTACGGGCTCGTCGTTGCGCGAACCGACCCTGATCAGGTCAAGCACGCCGGCATCTCGATGTTCATCGTCGACATGAAGGGCCCAGGCATGGAGATTCGGCCGATCCACCAGATCGATGGCGGCAACCACTTCAACGAGGTGTTCTTCTCCGACGCCCGAATCCCCAAAGACTGGCTCGTCGGCGACCTGAATGCCGGCTGGAAGCTGGCCACCGCGATGTTGATGTACGAGCGTGTCGCGATCGGTGCTGCGGGCGCCGGCAAGATCAACCAGCCGACCTACAAAATGTTGCTCTCGGCCGCCAAGGAGAACGGTTCGATCGAGAACCCGATCATTCGCGATCAGCTGATGCAGATCTATTCGATGGAGACCGCGAAGGCCCTCGTCGCGATGCGCACACGCGCCGAGATGAAGGCGGGCAAAACACCCGGCCCCGGCGGATCACTCGGGAAGCTCTTCAGTTCGGTCATCGCTTGGAAGATGCGCTCCATCTTCCTCGAGATGGCAGGCCCGAGTTCTATTGCGTGGGAAGGCGACGGAGAGGCTCAAGGCTCCGAACGCCAACGCATCCTGCTCAACAGCTTCCAGTCCGGCATCGCTGGCGGTACCGACGAGATCCAGCGCAACATCATCGGCGACCGCGTGCTCGGCCTGCCTCGTGAACCGTCCGTCGACCGCGGTGTGCCCTTCCGCGAGTTGAAGGTCGGCACCCAAGCAGGCTGACCTCCGTTCGGGGTTCAGGTCGCCGGGGCACAGGCCCAACGGCTACGAATGACCGATGGCGAACGATATGGACGACATGCCCACGGTCGATCACCGGTTGACGACTCGGCAGATGGCCGACTTCGTAGTCAACGGCTTCATCCGGTTCGACGCACTCGTCCCGCCGGATGTGAATGAACGCGGCATCGAGGAAATGCGACACCTCGAGGCTGAACGTTTCGCGCCAGAGGGTTTGAAGCCACCACATACCGGCACGCCGCTCGCCGACTGCTATCCGGCACCGTCAGCCATTGGCGAGTACCTCCGTCTCCCCCAGATCCAAGGGATCATCGAGTCGTTCGTCGGTACGGGTCCGACCTTTGACCATGATTGGACGCACCACATCCAACCTCACGCCACGTACATGCAGCCGTTGCACGTCGACGCAATCATCGACTCGCGTGATCCAAACTTCGATGTTCAGCTCTTCTGGTATCCGCATGACGTCGAGCCGGGTGAGGGCGGAACGAGGTTCGTGCCCGGCAGCCATCTTCGCCACGTCCGTTCGTCAGGACTCGACCGCTACCAGCACATCAATGGCGAACAACAATTCGTAGGACCCGCAGGCACCGTGGTCGTGTTCCATCACGGCCTATGGCACGCGGGCCAACCGAATCCGGGTGCTGGTGATCGCTGGATGCACAAGGTCAGGCTCAATCCCACTCAGCCGCAGGTGCGACTGTGGAATACGGTTGACCTCGACGATCTCCAGAATCCGCCGTCGGATCACTTCTTTGCGCGGATGATGCCCGACAGTGTCGCCCAGGCGTTTCGCACCTGGCACCCCTGGATGAGCATCACCGATTACCGGAACGAACAGGTTCAGCGAGCGAAGCTCTGGCGCTATCTCACCGACGACGACACGTACGACGTCGACCACTACCTCACTCGCCTCGAGAGTCGAGCGGAGTTGGTCCGCTGATGGAGCGCCAACAAGTTCTCTATCTCTGGGCGAGCGGTTCGTCGCTCGATTCGGGCACGGTAGGTTGGGCGTTTCACGACGGAACCGAAGGCGCCGGGCCGCAGCTGCCCGATGGGTCACCTCCGTACCCGACGGGAGTAGACGCCTTGACCGACGGCTGGATGCTGCTGCAATCATCACAACTCATCGCTCCGGTTCAGGGCGATGAACACGTGAACGCGTACCTCGATTTCGAGTTCGTATTCGAGCGCCGGTTCAGCATTGACACCCGACCACCCGAACGCGTGTAGACCTTGCGCACATAGTGCGCAACTTGTTCACGCGTTCGGGTTTGGGTGGTCAGGTGATGGCGTAGTCGCGGAGGAGTTTGTTCATCTCGATGACGTGGAGTTCCTCGGCGCCGATCTGGCCTCGGGCGTACTCCTCGAGATAGATCGACTGGGTCTCGGTCGCCGCGAGCAGCTGCCGATATAGATCAAGGGCGCGTCGCTCGTGAGCGATCGATTCGGTCAGAATCGTCTCGATCGAATGGTCATGCGACTCCTCGATGACCGCTATCCCCTGCTCTGGGTGACCTCCTAGCCCGGTGAGGATCTCGCCGGCCTGCTGCGCGTGGAGCAACGACTCATCTGCCTGTGCCTTCATGAAATCAACAAGTGGCAGTCTGTTCGGGCCGGTGATAACCAGGGCATAGTGCGTGTAGCGCACAACGCCGGCAAGTTCCGCCTTGAGAATCTCGTTCAGGATCGGGTTGACGGCATCTGTATCGATGATCGATTGCACGGTGTTTGCTCCATCTTGTCGCGCGTGAGAACCGTCAGCTTGCCGTGGAATACGCCGAGGAACACGCGGGCGGCCTTACTCGACCGATACGACAATCGGCACATCACCGGATGGTTCGATCGTCACGGGGTTCCCGCAGGCATCTCGCGCGGCCAGATCTTCGAGGATCTCAGGCTCGAAACTGTTAGCGAAAGTCCTGCAACCGTCGGAATCAAGCACCGAGATGATTGCCCGTTCGGGCACCCCATCGCGGTCATACATCACCGTGTAAGTCTCCAGCTCGGCCGCTGTCGGAATGCTCGCCGGCACTTTTCGCCGCTGCAACTTGTCGACCTGTGCCTGAGGCCGATCGGTTCCGTATGGTCTGCCAGACGGCGAGGAACCAACGAGCGCATAGGAATGTTTCGTGAAGTAGCCACCGTTACCGGTGAGCAAAGCCACTGAGCCATCCCCTGCTCGTAGCAACTCGACCGAGCGCGCGAGTGCGTGCATGCAGTAGCTGTTGAAGGGACCGCCGGCGAACGTCATCGCCCCGGTGATCGTGAATGGCCGAGACGAGTCGATCCCGAGTTCGCGCTGAGCGACCTGCACGGCGGCAGGAAAGCACGAGTACAGGTCAAGTAGGTCGACCTCGTCAATAGTCACACCGCCCAACTCGAGGGCCCGCTTACCAGCGATCCGCATCGCTGGCGACTCGTCGAGGGCCCAGCGTTCGTTCAACTCCCAGTGGTCTGATGCCCCGGTGCCAGCCAACGGAAAAACCCAGCGATCGCGAGAGACGCCGGCCGCCTCGGCTACCTCGGCCGAACACATGACCACCGCGGCTGCTTGATCGACGTCGACATTCGACGTCATAAGTTTGCGGTACGGCGACGACACCATCCGATTGCGCGATGTGATCGTCGCGACGTCAGAGGCCGATCGAACGTCGGACAACCAGGCGTTTGGGTTCTGACTGGCAACCTCGCTCCCCGACGCCCAGAGGGCGGACATACGGTCCAAATGCTCGGACGGAGACTCACCCCTGCGATGACGCATCGCAGTTTCAACCATCGCGTAGAACCCCACGGCAGTGAACAACCCGACCGCATTCTGCGAATCGGTGGTCATCCCTTTCACCGAACCGAACACACTGTCCGGTGAAGCATCTGGCGCCTCGGTGAGATAGCGCGTCTTGTTCCCAGCAGAGTGATCGCGCCGCCGCGTCCGCATTGCCTCCGCAGAACAGATGAGCACTGCGTCGAGACTGCCTTCGGATATCGATTGAGCCGAGGCGGTAACCATGTCGAACGTCTCGTTCCCCCCGATCTGCGTGATTGCGGTCGAGGCACCCGTGAGTCCGAGCCGTTCAGCTACTAACGTCCCAGGATCCTGATAAGGCCATATCCCGCGGACAACTCGGACACTTGAAATCCGGTCACGGATCGCAGCCGATCCGGTGTCGGCGAGAGCAGTATCCGAGACGGTGGCCATCAGATCAATCGGCTCAGAATCCCCCTTGCGGTCGCTGATCTGGGCGGCGCCGATAAGCACGGGAGTTCTAGGATCCATTGGGGCGATACTTGCGCATTCGCCCCAGCTCTACACACTCAAGGCGCCACTTGATCCGGACGCCACTGAGGCTCACCGCTAGGGGGCGGGCTTGGCTGGTCGTCGGCATCGTCTCGTCGCACCATCCACCAACTTGCGATTGCAACCAAGATGACGAAACCGACGAGCGCAATCGGAGCGACGTCGACACCCTCATCTTCCTCCTCAACAGTTTCGCGTTCCGGATCGTCGGCGTCACCCGGCGATGTATCCGGAGGCGCATCGGTGTCCGGAGGCGCATCGGTGTCCGGCGGAGCCGTTGTGGAGTCCGGAGTCGGTGACTCGCTGAAGTCGGACATCGTTGCCGCCGCCGTCCCAGCTGTACCGACCACGAAAAAACAAGCCGAGATAACCACCAGGGCAATCGTGGATCGACGCGGTCCTATTGCTTTGGTTGATGCCGTCAGGTCAGCTTGTTTCATCCGACGATTCCTCGCTTGCCGTTCGCTGCTCATCGATCCATTCCTGCGCGTCAGCGTGTGCCTTCTTGGTCGTCTCACCGATGAAGGCCGTGCTCCGGTAGACGTTGTCAGATCCGATCACATCGGTGGTGCCGGTAACCCGAAGCTGGCGGATGACTCTTCGGTTGTCGGTCACCAACATCAGCTTGCTGTCGACGTCGCGCAGCGACTGCGCATAGCGCTCCAGGACCTCGAGGAGCGTTGCCCCGGCATCGTCGGCTCCGCGGATACGAAGAATCACCACCGAGTTCTGCGACTCAGGTGTCACCGTCGGCATCTGATCGAACAGCGTCGGTGCGGTGGCGAAGAAGATCGCTCCGTATGGGTGGAGCACGACCACTTCATTGGGTGGTACTTCGTCGGGAGGGTCGACCTCCTCGATACGTTCATCCTCACGGAACACCATGCGCTTCGTAACGAGCCCTGTCGACTGCTGGGCCACGAAGAGGATGACCGAGATTCCGACACCGACAAG
>JADWMG010000304.1 GCA_015767405.1 Actinomycetota bacterium | reverse complement strand
GGTCGAAAGACATCACGCGAAAATGGTGAGCCCTGCGTAAAACTGGAGCTCATGAGCGATCAACAGAAATTGCATCAGCCCTCGGATCAACAGATACACACCTACAAGCTGCTGGTAGCCAGTGCCTTAGGGCTCGTAGGTCTTGGAACGGTTGTCTACCGGTATATAGAGGATTGGAGCTGGGTGGACTCTTTCTATTTCAGCGTGGTGACGATAGCCACCGTGGGCTTCGGGGACCTGACCCCTACGACCGACGGCGGAAAGCTGTTCACGGTCTTCTACATCGTCGTAGGAATCTCAATCTTCACGACCTACCTCAACGCGCGCCTCAAGGTGCACGCTGCTAGGAGAATTTCGAATTCTGGCGAGGACTGATTCCCGGACTCGGCGCGCCCGTCTCAGACGCCCTCAGAGATAGTCGTGCTTCTGCAGCCAGTTGAGGCTGAACCAACCCCAGATCGGTGGAAGGTAATAACTGATCAAGCGGTACACGAGCACCGCCCCCACTGCGACGTTGGTCGGCACTCCGACCGCCGTGAGACCGGCCGTGAGGCCCGCCTCTGCGACGCCGACGCCACCGGGAATCGGCATCAGACCTGCGAACAGCGACACCGTGACATTGATGAAGATAGCCTCGCCGAGGTGGATCGATCCGCCCATAGCAAGAACGCAGGTCGCAAGACCAGCTGCGTATAGAACTTCGGTCCCGATTGATGCTCCGAGCGCCTTGAGGGCCACCATCGGATCCTTGAGAGTGGCAAAGGCGGCGCCCATCTGAGAGATCGGCTTCTCGATCTTGCTCCAAGCCCAGTGCCGCCAAGGCGGCACCAGAGCAACGACGATCATCACGCCGAGGAAGACGACGATCGCCATCACAAGGAACCGGATCGCCCCGCCACCTCCCTGCAACTGAGAAAAGTCGATACTGCCCTGTCCGGCCAGGATCGTCACGATGACCAGGATCGCCTGGGCGACGAACCCGACGAAGCCGGTGATCACTCCTGTTGTGGTGGACGTGACGGCGTTGATGCCGAACTTCTGAAAGTACCGAGCGTTGGTGGCAACTCGGCCGGCGGCCGACGGAACCGCAATGTTGACGAATCCAATGGCGAACTGTTCCACCGTCGTGATGCCGACCGGCACGGGTTTGGGTGACACGAACGCTAGAGCCACAGCGTCGGTGAAATTGGTGGATTGCGCAAGGATCAGAGCTATCAGCACGAGTCCCCACCGCGCATCGGCGAGCGTCTCGAAGATTGTGTCCCAACCAACCTCGGCCAAGCCGCCAATGATCGTGTAAGCCGCGAAGCCGATGAAGACCGTCATCAACACGCTCATCCATGAGACGCGCGTCAGCTGCTCGACCTGTGGAAGGTCGACATCAATAGCTGCCGCCGTCTGCTTACGTAGATCGCTGACCTTCAGCTTTTCCTGCTTGACTCGCGTGCGGAGCCGCGGATTCAACGACCCGGTCTGGAGCATGGGAAGCATCGCGACGACCGCATCGTCGCCCTGCGCTCGACGCGCAGCTGCGATGGCGCGATCGGCACCGACACCCAACGTGGTCATCACGAACATCGCCGCGACATCTTCGTGAAGCTGGTCGACGGTGGGGTGAATCGCAGCGTCGCTGAAACCCATCAGTTCCATCGCTCCGGTCGAATCGAACCAGATGTGGACTGCGTCGATCGATCCGTGACTCAACCCTGCCTGGTGGAGCTTGTCGAGCAGCTCCCACATGGCATCGAGCATGTCGTCATCGACGTCTTCGGGCGCGACGTCGAGCAACGTGTGGTCCCCCAGGCTGGTGACGAGCAGCGCGTCGTCACGTGCAGACATCCCGACCGTAACGAGTTCGGGTACTGATGCACCGTGCTGGTCTGCAAGAAGCAGCACAAGCGATTCGTGTTCGATCTGTTGCCGACGGTCAGACCCGTACTGCGCGCCGTCATCCTGATACCAGGCTTCCTTCCACAGCCGCGTCCAGCGTCGAGAGCTCCACGAGTCGCGCCCCAATGCGCCGACGAACAACGGCTTGCCGTCGGTCGAAGTGCCGGAGAGCACGATTGAACCCTCGGGTTGTGTCGCGAAATAGCTCAGCGTGTCCATCTGGACACCAAGGTCGGCCAACCCTGACCGAACGCGGTTGGTCGAGGGCAGCCCTGCGGAAGTGCCGAGGACATAGCGAACGATGGCCGCTGCGATGAAACCGACGAGCAAGCCACCGATGAGATCGGAAACCGTCGTAACCGCTCCCAAGGCCGAAGCAGCCCCGGCCGCCAGAATGATCGTCCAGCCAATCTTGCGCATTGGAGCGCTAAACCAAGGAGAAGCGGCTGCCTGGATTGCCGTCGCAGTGGTTATGACGAAGGCAGGAAACGTGTCCCGCGTCGTATGCAGGTCGAAAAGCTCCAGCTCAGGCCAACGATTGTCGATGAACTGAGTGAGGATCGCAGCGATGACCATCGCGAGTAAAGCCGCCAGGATCATGTCGCGTAACAGTTCCAGCCGGCCCCTAGCGAAGACACCAACGCCGACTAGTAGTGAGAGTGCATACCAGGATCCGATGACATAGACGGCCTGCCCGAGCCAGCGCAACCAGCCGGGTACTCCACCGACGAACTCCAAAGTTGTCGTGTCGAAGGTTGAGCCCTCGCCGGCTACGAGGATCAGGAAGAACAGTACGGCGGCGGAGAACCCTGCCGAGATGAGGTCGGTTCTCCATCGCACCCGCGGTGCATCCGATGGCGCCGAAAACACCTGGATCCCGTGGCTGCTCTCGCCAGACTTGGAGTCGGACTCTGTCACTGCTGCAAACCTTCGATCGAAGAAAGCATTGGGATCC
>JADWMG010000090.1 GCA_015767405.1 Actinomycetota bacterium | reverse complement strand
CGCGGCCGATGGTTTCCGTGGGGTGCTCGACGATCGCGGCGGCACGTCCATTGGGCTGTTCTCGTGTTCCAAGTCGACGAATGAGATGAACTTCATCGCCCAGAAGCTGGCACGAGCGGCGCTGTCGACGAACAACATCGACAGCTGCAACCGAACTTGACACGCTCCGTCGGTGGTCGGTCTGGCCACAGTGTTCGGAGCTGGCGGTGGGACATCGTCTTACGACGAAGCCGAGGCCGCTGACGTCATCGTGATGTGGGGTTCGAATGCCCGCAACGCGCACCCGATCTTTTTCCAGCACGTTCTCAAGGCCGTCAACAAAGGCGCCAAGCTCTACGTCATTGACCCGCGCCGTTCCGAGACCGCTCAGTTTGCCGACCGTTGGTTGGGCCTGCATGTCGGCACAGACATTGCGCTCTCGAACACGATCGCCAGGGAGATCATCCACTCCGGCTTTGCTTGCGAGGACTTCATCGGGCGAGCGACGTCGGGTTACGACGAGTATGCCGCGTCCGTCGAGCAGTGGACACTCGAACGCGGAAGCGAAGTCACCGGCGTTCCTGCCGACGCGATCCGCGAACTCGCCCATGCGTACGCGAAGGCTGATGCGGCGCAGCTGTGCTGGACACTCGGCATCACCGAACATCACAATGGCGTCGACAACGTGCTCGGCCTCTGCAATCTGGCGCTCCTCACCGGGCAGGTCGGTCGATACGGTGCCGGGCTGTCCCCCCTGCGAGGTCAGAACAACGTGCAGGGCGGTGGCGACATGGGCGCGCTACCCAACAAGCTCCCGGGCTTCCAAGACGTCACCGACAACGATGCCCGAGCGAAATTCGACACCGAGTGGGGCGTGACTGTCCCTCCTGACAATGGCTGGCACCTCACTCAGATGTTCGATGCGATGGAACGAGGTGACCTTCGCTCCGTATTCGTGATCGGTGAGAACCCCGCCCAATCGGAGGCCGACGTGAGCCGAGCCGTACACCTGCTGGAAAGCCTCGACCATCTCGTCGTCCTCGACATCCACCTCACGAAGACCGCCGAATTGGCCGACGTCGTACTGCCTGGCTCGGCCTCGTGGTGCGAATCAGACGGCACCGTCACCAACTCCGAGCGCCGAGTACAACGCGTGCGCAAGGCACTCAATCCGCCGGACGATGCTCGCGACGACATCGAGATCCTGCTGGACATCGCCAACCGTCTCGGCCACGACTGGAGCTATGCGAACCACGAGGAGATATGGAATGAACTCCGGCGACTCTCCCCGATGCATGCCGGCATGTCGTGGGCACGTCTGGAGGATCTAGGCGGCATCCAATGGCCATGCCCCTCCGATGATTCGCTCGAGCCGCCGTACTTGCACGGGCGCTTGTGGGCCGACGACTCGGCCGAGCGTGGTCGGCCGGCTCCTTTCAGCGTCGTGCACGACGAGCCTCCGGTGGAAGCCCTCGACGACGACTATCCGCTACGTCTCACCACCGGGCGGCGGCTGGATTCGTACAACACGGGTGTGCAGTCAGGTGCCTACCGCAGCCCGAATCGGCTCGGCGAAACGATCGACGTGTCACCGGAAGATGCCGATGCTCTGGATCTCAGTGATGGTGAATTGGTTCGGGTGAGCTCTCGCCGCGGCGGCGTCGACGCCCCAATTCGTATCGACCCAGCATTACGCTCCGGTCTCATTTCCCCGACGAAGTCAATGTGAATCAGCTCACCATCGACGCAACTGACCCAAAGTCCGGCACTGCCGAATTCAAGGCCGCGGCTGTCCGTATCGAAAAGCTCAACGACAATGCGAGAACCTGACCTATGGATCTGAAGACCCGCGGGGTTCCCGCAACTGACGAGGAACGTGCAGCTATCGAGTTGGTCCTCGGGCCGGCCCCAGCCCGAGACATGCACGACGCTCGTGGGGGACACGAGTTCCGTTCCCGGAGACATCTCCTCCTTCCCACTCTCAATGCGGTGAACGACCGAGTTGGCTGGATCAGCCAGCAGGCGATCGACCACATCGCGGAGCGGCTCGATGCATCGCCTGCGGAGATCTATGGCGTCGCGACCTTCTATGCGCTGTTCGCCACCGAGGCACGGCCTCCTCGGCAAGTGCATGTTTGCGTCGACCTCGCCTGTCGAGCATTCGGCGGTGTGACCGAAGCGGATCTGCCTGCCGATGCGCATCCCTCCCCCTGCCTCGGTATGTGTGAGCAAGCTCCCGCAATGCTCGTCATCGACTCCGGCAATCCGGCACAGCGGGTGGCCATCGGTGGAATCACTGCGGACCAGATCGGTGCCGCGACCAGCGGCGATCGCATTGAGCCCCCGACGCGATCGCCAGCCGAGTTTGTCCCGCAAGCCGGTGACCCCGACCTGGTCCTCCTGCGCCGCGCCGGCTCTGGAGACCCGCTCGACATCGAGGCCTACGTCGAAGACGGAGGTCTCGCCGCATTGGCGCAGGCGATTGACTTCGGCCCGGCGAAGATCATTGCGGCAGTCGAGGCCAGCGGCCTTCTGGGCCGCGGCGGGGCCGCCTTTCCAACCGCGCGAAAATGGGAGGCCGTACGAACCCAAGAGACGATGCCACACCACCTCGTTTGCAACGCGGACGAATCCGAACCCGGCACGTTCAAAGACCGCACGCTCATGGAGAACGACCCGTTCGCGCTGCTCGAGTCGATGATCATCGCGGCGATCGCCACCGGATGCCAGTACGGCTGGATCTATCTGCGCGGCGAGTACCCATCAGTGGAAGCGACGCTGACCAGTGCGATCGAGACCTTCCGGCGCAGCGGGCTGCTCGGACCTCAGAAAGGCTTCGACATCACACTTGTACGTGGTGCCGGTGCCTACATCTGCGGTGAAGAAACCGCGATCTTCAACTCGATCGAGGGATATCGCGGCGAACCCCGCAACAAGCCGCCGTTCCCGTTCGAGGTCGGGCTGTTCGGCCAACCGACCGTTGTCAACAATGTCGAGACCATGATGAACATTCCTTCGATCATGCTCGGGCGAACCGAGTCGAATCGGCGATTGTTCTGCCTCTCGGGCGCGGTGGTGAATCCCGGCGTCTACGAGGTGGAGTTAGGCCTGACCTTGGCCGAGTTGATCGACATGGCTGGCGGACTTCGTGATGGATCACAGCTCCAGGCGGTACTGCTCGGCGGGGCGGCAGGTCGGTTCGTCGGCCCCGATTCACTCGACCTCGTGCTGACCCACGAGGCAACTCGCGATGCCGGGCTGAGCCTCGGCTCAGGTGTTGTGATGGTTCTCGACCAGACAGTCGACCTCGTCGACCAGGTCCGTCGCATCGCGGCGTTCTTCCGCGACGAGTCGTGCGGCCAGTGCGTGCCGTGCCGAGTCGGCACCGTTCGTCAGGAGGAAGTAATCGAGCGGCTCGCCTCCGGCATTCGAGACGGGCAACTCGAGCTGCTCGAAGACATCGGGAAGGCGATGACCGACGCCTCGATCTGCGGCCTCGGGCAGACGGCGCATGGAGCGATCGAGTCCGCCATCGTGACACTCGGGGTGTTCGGCGATGACTGAAATCTCCCTCAATATCGACGGCGAGAACGTCACCGCCGAAGAGGGCACCACGATCCTTCAAGCGTGCGGAGGCAAGAGCGGCGACATCCCGACCCTTTGCTACGGCGACACGATCACTCCGAAGAACGCGTGCCGGCTCTGCATGGTCGAGGTCGAAGGGTCGCGCACGCTGGTTCCAGCTTGTTCTCGACCCGTCGAGCCCGACATGGTCGTCAAGACCAGGTCTGATCGTGTCGATCACGCCCGGAAGATGGTGCTGGAGTTCCTCGGCTCGTCGGTCGACTTGTCGCTCACCGAAAACGTGACCGAGTGGAACGCTGAGTACGGCGCTGACCCCGAGCGCTACGGAGACGCGGCGGCGACGGTGACCCAGCCGGTGAAGGTCGACAACGATCTGTACGTCCGTGACTACTCCAAATGCATCCTCTGCTACCAGTGCGTCGACGCGTGTGGTGAGCAGTGGCAGAACAGTTTTGTGATCGAGATTGCGGGTCGAGGTTTCGAGAGTCATGTCTCGACCGAGAATGACGTCGCGCTCACAGATTCCGCATGCGTGTACTGCGGTAACTGCATCCAGGTCTGCCCGACCGGAGCGCTGATCCCGACAAGCGAGTATGAGATGCGAGCCGCCGGTACGTGGGATGAGGACGCGCAGGAAACAACCAACACGATCTGCGCATTCTGCGGAGTGGGCTGCGGACTTACTCTGCACGTTCAGGACAACACGATCGTCAAGGTGACATCGCCCGAGGACAACGCGATCACCCACGGCAATCTCTGTATCAAGGGTCGGTTTGGATTCACCCACGTGCAAGACGGGCGCACGATCCCACCGACGGCCGACCCCGAAGCCCACCCATAACGCGCACCCACACAACCGCTCAGGTTTTGTGTCAGCAGAAACCTATGACGTAGCCGTAAGTGCTGACACAAATCCCAGAGGGCCTGAACGCTTGCCGTTTGTGTCAGCAGAAACCTATGACGTAGCCGTAAGTGCTGACACAAATCGGGGGCGTGGTCGCTGGCACAGTACGAGTATCAGGGGAACCGGTTCGCTCGGGAAATACCACCGAGAGCTGAGAGCATCCCATCGGGGGTTTCGCAGACCTCAGTGATCCACTGCTCCGACGCATCCCAGAGAGTGCCATACACGTCGGCGACGAGCGAGTACGCGCCCTGGCCATTCCAGTTCGCTGGTAGCAACTCCGCTGGAAGCCGCGGATCGGCCAATATCACACGCCTGTAGGTCGCTATCAACAACGTGCGCCCCACGAAGCTCTCAGCCGGCGACAGGCCTGAAGCAGCAGACAGGCCTCCGAACCATTCCGACATCTCCGCGTATCGCTCGGCCATTTCATCGAGCGGCATCACTCGCCGTGCCAGATCGATGTCACTGATCAACACGTCATCGGCCACGTTCTTCGAGCGAGTTATGATGACCGCGTCTCGAAGACCAGCATCACGCACGACACCAACAACTGCATCGGTCGTCACGACGGGAGATGCCATGACATTCGGCGCCACCGACCCCAACCCGAGCCAGCCGAGCTGACGTCGAAGCGTTGCGCGCTGATCGCTCGTGCCAACACCCGCATCGACAACCGCCAGCGTCCAGCGCCCGTCCCACTCGCGGTCAGGGTCATGGTAGATCCGCTGTTCCGCTCGGTCGAACAGGGATTGCGCACCTTCGTGAACACCGTAGAAGCTGCGATTTCCCACACGATGAGCAAACACCAGTTCATCGTCGGCGAGCCGCGTCAACGACGTGCGCACAAGTCGTTCGCTGACATCGAGCGGCGCAAGCAGCCGCGTCAACGAACGCACCGAAACAGCCGCGTCGTAAGGGCGGATGGCATCGCCGAACACGGTGACGAGCAAGTTCCTTACGCTCGGCATTCCGTGCGACCGCAGAACGGATACGAGCTGGTCAAGTTCGCCTGTCATTCGTCACTCGTATAAGTGAGTCGGACCGTCGGAATGATCGTCACATCGAGTTCCAGATCTCCTCGGAGAGCTTTTTCCAGCTGCAAACCCAGATCGTCGACGTCACCAGGTTTGGATTCACCTGCAGCCACGAGGCTCACTGTCGAGCCAGCAACGGAGAGCTCGACGATCTCGAAATCAGCGGCCTCCGCCCACGTTTGAACGATCGACTCGACGTCGTTCTCCACCGCGAGGTTCTCGGTTAGCTCCCGTCCCGTGAGCACCAGGGGCACCACGATCAGTAGCACCAGAGCTGCGACCGCGAACATCGAGCGTGTGACCTCGGCACTGCGCTCGCGCAAGCGTTCAACAGGGGGATACCCGGTCAGGATGAAGACCAGAGAACCGGAAAGAACCATCCCTACGAGGTTGATGAGGAACAGCAGCGACGCCCCTCTGACGTCTTCGAAGTCGCCAATCCGAAGAGTTATTCCGATAACGGAAAGCGGTGGTACCAGAGCAACGGCGATCGCTGCTCCCGGCAGTGAGTCTGCGATGTCCGCCCTCGACACGGCGAACGCACCGGCCGCACCGGCCGCCAGGGCAATGAGCAGGTCGATGAATGTTGGGTCCACCCGCGAGGTGATCTGGCTGCTGGTCAAGATTGGGTCCGACGCCCCCGCCAGGACTCCTGTGACCACCCAGGCAACGAATACCGCTACTACGACGCCACCACCGACGGCAAGAAGAGCACGGAACATGCGCACCGGCCATGCTGATACCAGGGCTGCGGCCGCACCCATGATTGGGGTCATCAGTGGCGCAATCAGCATCGCCCCGATGACCACAGCGGTCGAGTCGACCACTATGCCGAGCGTCGCAATCGCCGTAGACAGCGCCGTGAGCAGGCCGAACCTCCACATTCGGTCTCTGGCCACCGCGCCCTCGAAGTAGAGCTTTTCGGTGACCATCGCACGCTGATCTTCGCCCATCGGAAAGCGGACGAGCAGACCACGGAGGCCTTCGGTCAACACCGGCACGGTCGGCTCGCTGCCGTCGCCCGGCGATGTCAGAAGTGCAGCGACAGCGTCCACGGCCCATGCCATCACCAGCGCGAGCAGTAAGAAGTTCGCCGCACCCTCGGGAACCAGGAGCGCGATCACCCCCGCGACTCCCATTGCGGCTCCCCGCCACATCACAGTGGACGAGGCAATTCCATCTACACCCCGCCACCCGCGGATAAAGCCCGTGACGCCGAGTACGAGCAGCACGACACCGAGCACGAAGCCGAGCACGCGAATCGTGGCGTCCGGCCACAGAATCAGTATCAAACCGACAACCACCAGGAGGATGGTTCTGGCGACAACTGTTCTCCGGGAATCGGTGCGGCTCACCTGGAACGAGCGCCCAGTGACATACGTCGTCACGGCCACTGCGATAGCCACCACACCAAGAATCGTGGCCGTTGTGTCCGGATCTCGCTCAGGCCAGGCGAGAACCACAATCATTCCGACAAGGACAACCGCACCCCGAGCTATCGCCACTCGACGAAGAGCGAGATCCTGCTCTGTCCACACGCGCGATTCAGCCTTGGGACCGTGCCGATCTGGCGTCAGCTCATCGAAATCGTCGGTGTCCACCTCGCCGAGTGTCGCACAGCGACGGACCTCAATGGTGGGTCTCCAAATACCGGTGGGGTTGACGACAACGTGAAATGATGCGTACCGATGAGCGAGGTCGACACCGAGCCTCTTTACGGTGGGCGCAGCAAGACACGGCGCGGGTTGAGGCTCTTCGCTGACCAGGGCGAGCAGGGCCGGGCGCGTCGGGCGACCGACGGAATCATGCTCATCGCAGCCATCGTGGGGACTGGCCTATTGGCAATCGTCGCCCTTCCCCAATGGGGTTTCGCCGAGTCGATCCAGTTGTTCTTCACGAGCCTGCCGGCTGTCCTGGACGGGGCCTGGCAAGTCTTTGCCGACCTCCCCTTCCTTCTCGCGCTGCTCATCCTCGGAGCCGCAATCGCCAAGCGGCACACCGCTATCGCCCGTGATCTCTTCCTCGCGAGCATGGTCGCTGCGCTGGCGTGGCTGCTGCTGACGCGCATCGTCGAGGGCGGCTGGCCCGAGGTCGCCGACGCTATTAGCTCGACGGAACCACCACCACGTTTTCCCGCCGCACGCCTTGCCATCCCCGGAGCAGCGCTCGCCGCCGCGTCGCCACACTTGGTTTCACCCGCTCGCAGGTTCGACAGATGGGCCCTATTCCTGGCTGCCATCGGTTTGATATCGCTCGGAGCGACCACGCCGGTAGGTGCGGCGGCCGGTCTGCTTGGCGCCGCCGGCTCCGCGGCTGCGGTGCACCTCGTCTTCGGGTCGAGCGCTGGCCGACCGAGCCTCGATGACGTGCGCGGAGCCTTACACGAACTCGAGGTCCCAGCAGTCGTAGTTGGCGCAGCTGAGAGCCAGCCGAGGGGTGTGTTCATCGTCAGAGCGGAGGGAACCGACGGGTCGAACCTGATCGTCAAGGTCTATGGGCGAGATGCTCAGGATGCCGCTCGCGTGAACAGACTCTGGAGAACTGTGTGGCTACGCGACCCCGGGTCTGACGTGGGGTTCGGACGACTGCAGCAGGTCGAACACGAAGCGTTCGTGACCTTGCTCGCCCAACAGGCCGGCGTTCTCACCGACGTTGTCGTCACGGCTGGCGCCACCGAAACGGACGATGCCCTACTCGTGCTTCGTATCATCGGCCCGCCGCTCAGGGATCTCGACGAAGGCACCCAGATCGAGAAGGTCTCCGAGATCTGGCGGGTCTTGGAACTTCTCCACGACGCGAATATCTCCCACGGCGAGTTGGATGCCAGCCACCTAATGGTTTCAGACCTAGTGGTTTCGGACGGCCAACTCGGGTTGTCGGGACTGCGGGCAGCTGCCGTGGCGCCGACAGCAGTCCAGTTTCGAGAGGATGAAGTCCAGGCGCTCGTAACCGTCGCGTTGCTCGCCGGGCAAGATCGCGCACTCGATACCGCGATCGACGCTCTTGGCACAGATGGCATCGCCGCACTTCTCCCCTTCGTGCAGGTTGCGACACTGACACCCGATCAACGGCGCAGCGTCAAGCAGCAGGACTTCAATCTCGATGAGTTCCGTTCGCAAGCGGCTGCCGCTGTAGGCGTCGACCCGCCGAAGCTACAACAGCTTCGCCGAATCACCGTCGGTTCGATTTTCCGTATCGCGTTGCCGCTGCTCGCTCTGTACATCATCGCGTCGGCAATCGCGAACTTCGACTTCGACCAGGTGGCTGAAGAGCTGAAGGGCGCTATCTGGTGGATCGCCGCTATCGCGTTTGTTGTTGCGCAGCTCCCTCGGTTGGCGCAGGCCGTCGCCACGCTCGGAGCTTCTCCGGTACCGCTTCCGCTCGGTCCGGTTTACGCACTTCAGCTTTCCGTCTCATACGTGAACTTGGTGATTCCGTCGACGGCTGCACGTATGGCCGTCAACATTAGGTTCTTCCAGCGCCACGGTGTTCCCGCAGGCGGAGCAATGGCCGCCGGTGCGATCGATGGCCTCAGTGGTTTCATCATCGAAGCGTTGATTCTCGGCTCGATGTTGCTGTTCGGGTCGCAGTCACTCGGCCTGAGCCTCGACTCGAGTGATTCGGGCTCGAGCTTCACCCTCCTGCTGATCGTCGTCATTGCGGGACTCGCTTCAATCGCGATCGTCGCAGCGGTCGGCAAGCTGCGGCGGTTTGTCGTGCACTGGACGAAACAGATCGCGCATGAAGCCGGAGATGCGCTGCGCGGGCTTCGGTCGCTGCGGCGGATCGTTTTGCTGTTCGGCGGCAATATTGCCAGCGAGTTGCTGTTCGCATCAGCGTTGGGGTTGTTTGCTGCGTCGATGGGCTATCACATCGGTATTGGCGAACTGCTGTTCATCAACGTATTCGTCTCGCTGTTGGCCGGCATCATTCCCATTCCCGGTGGTATCGGCGTCACCGAAGGTGGTCTCACCTACGGCCTTGTCGCGGCTGGAATGGACCAGGAGGCAGCCTTTGCCGCCGTCATCCTTTATCGCATTGCAACGTTCTACGTTCCGCCAACCTGGGGGTACTTCGCCCTTCGCTGGCTCGAACGCAACCAACAGATCTAGGGAGTTGGCAACTCCCGCCTCGCTCTGACGTCAGCGGAGTGCAGCCGCGCCGAGTTCGGCGAGCGCGATGTCATCAGCTTCAGGAAGGCCGCTGACACCGACTGCCCCTACAACGTCATCACCAACGACGAGTGGAACGCCACCACCCCATCCGGTGTATCGAAGGTCGCCGAAGTTGGTGATCGGGAACTGTTCCTCACGGGAAGCATCGCCGATATCTCGAGAAGGCTTGCGCTCACGCGCCGCTGTGTAGGCCTTGTTGATCGCATTGTTGATCGACGGCAGAGGACACCCGTCAGTGCGGACCAGCGCCACTAGCTCGCCGTGATGGTCGACCACCGCCACAGCGGCACCTCCTCCGGTCCGCTCCAGATCAGTTTGCACAACTGAAAGCACTCTCTGCGCGTCACGATGGGATAAGTCCTGCATCGGGCAAGAATACGGCACAATGGCCCCTATGAATACAACTGCCGAACCAGGCACACGCGTCGTCACCGTCACCAATGCCCAGCATCGATACCTCAAGGCGATGGGAGACGTACTGATCTACATCGTCGTCCTCAACCTGTTCGTCGAGTTCGTCGATGCGATCGTGATCGACTCGTTCTACATTTCGATACTTACCGCGATACTCCTGACGGCGCTACTCGATGTTCTCGTCGTAGTCGAGCATGGTGTGCACGGCTACTTCGAGAAGAAGGAGGCTTCGTACTTCAGGATCATCAGCATTGTCGCGACCTTCGCGATTCTGTTCACGAGCAAACTGCTCATCCTCGAGATCGTGAACTTCGTGTTCGGCGACCATGTCGAACTCGGCCATTTCCTCGATGTTCTCCTCCTCATCATCACGATGATGGTTGTCCGCAAGCTCGCTAATGTTGTCTACGACCGACTGGGCGAAACACAGGAAACACCGGAGTAGCCGGACGCTGACATGGTCGACGACGACGAAGATGACGCTCTACCCGAGATCGTCATGTTCTTCCTTGGGCCTGACGGTGAGCTTCTCGACGACGAGACCACCCCACAACCGCGCACCGTCGGGGAGGTCGTTCGGGAATGGAAGACAACGCTCGAAGCCGAGCGACAACACCCTGGGTCTCGCCGCAACCGGCCTGACACGCGCCGGGTAGAGGGCACGGGCCGC
>JADWMG010000015.1 GCA_015767405.1 Actinomycetota bacterium | reverse complement strand
GATGATGTAGGAGGTCGCCGGTAATGATGAGCCGTTCGGCGGTTGTGTTGACGACCAGGGAGACGTGACCGGGTGTGTGTCCGGGGGTCGAGACCAGTTCCAACCCATCTCCCAGATCCGCGGTGGGCATGACCTCGATGCTGAGCCCAGCGTCGAGCACCGGAGCAATCGAATCGGCAAACGCGTCCTGTTCGCCGCGGCGTTCCTCGGACTTGGCCCAGTCAAGTTCGTCACCGACATAGATGTGTTCGGCGTTCACAAATGTCGGCACCCAGTCACCATCGACGAGATGGGTATCCCAGCCCAGGTGGTCTTCATGAAGGTGGGTGTGTACGACCATGTCGACCTGGTCGGGCGCGAAGCCTGCATCCCGGAATCGGTCCAGCCAAGGCCCTCGAAGGTCATTCCAGAACGGCAGGGTTCTCTTCTTGCAGTTGCCGACGCAGGGATCTACGACGATCAGCTTCTCGAGGTGCTCGAGAATGAACGATTGCACACGGAATGAGATCGTGCCGTCGGTGCCCACGGTGCCCGGCGGCAGTTCTCGGGCCGACAGCACATCTGCCGCGGTCGCGTCGGGAAAGAACAACTCGACAGGAATTCCGGGAGTTTCAGCTTCAACCACCGCCGTCAATGTTGTATCCCCCACGACCCAGCGCTGGGATTGATTGCCTGAATCGTTCATGCTCTGAGTTTCACACAACTGGTCTCATGGCTCGCCCCGGAATGAATCTCAGAACGAACGCGTTCACGCGTTCGAGGGGGTTTGTCGTGTGCCCGGCCCCGCGGTTCAAGGGCTGGCTCGATCTGTGCGGTAGCCCCTTAGCCGAGCCATCGAATGACGCGATAGCCGCTCATCTGGCCTCGTGATGTTCTCACCGCGGGGCTCATTGGCGCGAGACTTTAAGATTGAGTCTCGTGATTGATGAGGATGGCAGCCGTGAATAGTCAGTTGAAAGTGGTGATGACGTTGGCCTTCTACCCGCGGGGAGGGTCGGCGCAGGTGGTGCGTTACTTGGCCAGCGCATTGGAAGATCGCGGTGACTCGGTAACGGTGTGTTGCGGGTCGTTGGGGCCGCCTGGGGCTTCGTCACATGCGGCGACCTTCTTCGGTCGTCTCGACGTCGAGGCACTCGACTTCACCGAGGCAGTGGAGTGGTACGAGCAGGGGCGTGACCCGATGGCTGCTCCGGTTCCGATCCACCCGTCATTCGAGGACCGTCCCAACGTGCCAGATCGCGTGTTCGCAACACTGGACGACGATGAGTACCGCCATCAGGTCGAAGCGTGGCGTCTGCTGCTGGAGCGGGTTGGCCCTCCGGATCTGTACCACGTCCATCACCTGACCCATGTGAACGACGCGGTACTGGCTTACGAGAACGTCCCGGTCATCGCGCACCTACACGGCACCGAGTTGAAGATGTTGGCCGAGACTCGCGTGGCCAGTGCAGACTCATGGCCCGGGCGAGTCGTCTTGTCGTTGTTTCGGCGGCCGATCGTGCTCTGGCGTCTGACCTGTTGGGCGTCGATGCCGATTCGATCGAAGTGATGTCCAATGGTGTTGACCTCGGGTTGTTTGCGAGCGACAAATTGCCACCCAGCGAACGCCTTGCCAAGTGGAATCAATGGCTGGTGGAAGACCCGTGTGGATGGGACGAGTCGGGCGACCCCGGCACTGTCAGGTATTCGTCGAGCGAGGTGCAGCACGGGTTTGTCGATGCCAAGACCGGAGACCCGCTGCCGGTGTTGTTGTACGTCGGTCGATTCTTGGGCTTCAAGCGCGTGCCGTTGCTCATCAAGGCTTATGCCGAAGCCCGTAAATCTCTTGGTGCTGCCGCGCCCCCTTTGGTGATCTGGGGTGGCTACCCGGGGGAGTGGGAGGGAGAGCATCCCCATACCGTGGCGACATCGCTCGGGGTCGAAGGCGTGTTCTTCGCCGGCTGGCGCGGTCACGACGATCTCTCGGTGGCGCTGAACTGTGCCGACATATTTGTCGCACCGTCCGTCGATGAGCCTTTTGGTCAGGTGTACCTCGAGGCGATGGCCAGCGGCCTTCCGGTGATTGCCACGAGGTCGGGTGGTCCGCTGTCATTCGTCAACACGGATCCGGACAAGCCCAACGGTTGGATGGTCACGCCTGATGACCAGGAGAGCTTGGCGGCCGCGCTCGTCGAGGCGGCTAGCAGCGAGCCAGAGCGCCTGAGCCGCGGACAGCACGGTCGAGCTCTGATCGAGCGCGAGTACGACTGGAAACGGATCGCTGCTCGGGTCGATGCCGTCTACCGAGATGTGGTCGCTGGGGCGGCCCAGGCCTGATCAAACTCATCGATGAATCCGAGCGTGTCAGACTGTCAGCATGATCCGTCTCGGAACGGTTGTGCTCGGTGTCGAGGACGTGGATCGTGCGGTGTCTTTCTGGTCGGCGGTTCTCGGGTATGAACCAGTTCGCTTCCCAGAAAGTGAGAACGGATTCACGATCCTCGTTCCGCCCTCTGGTGAAGGAACACGAGTGGCGCTGCAGCGGGCGGACACACCGGCCCAGGGGCATCCGAGGGTGCACCTCGACCTCATCGTCGATGACGCGACAGAACAGGCCGCAGAGGTCACTCGGTTGGTCAGTCTTGGCGCCACCCGAGTGTCGTGGGACTCGTACCCGTCGGACCCAGACTTCGTGGTGCTTGCGGATCCGGATGGGAATAGTTTCTGCGTGGTTGACGCCAGCCATGGCTGACCGGGATGACGAACCGTCGCCACGTAAGTGAGCAGTGCTGTCACTCACCCCCGAACCAGCTTGCTCGAGGAGCTCACACGGAATTCACGGACACCCGGCAGGCGATCCGCGACGTATTTCGCCAATACATGACCAACGAACTCGAGCCACGTACCGAGGCGTTCGAGTCGGGAGAGGAGTCGATCTTCCCCTTCATGCGCAAGATGATCAAGGACCTTGGCCTAGATGCGGCAATGGGTCAAGGGGACAGCGATGGGTCAGCGGGACAACGCGCGGCGAAGCTCTACCTCGGAGAAGTGGGTACCAGGGTCGCCAAGGAGGCCATTCACATCCTCGCCGAGTAAGTATCGCTGCGCTGAGTCGAGCCCTCGTCAGGGGCATTCGATCGTGAAGCTCACCTGAACGATGCGGTCGTCGTTGTTGTTGAAATAGGGCACCGTTTCACTGGTGAACGTGCCTCCATCTCGTTGCGCTTCGTCACCACTGGAGCCCTGCGGGAACCACTGCAAGAAGTCGGAGTCGAGAATTTGGGCGCCGATGTCGTTCAGCGGGTTATTGCGCGTGACGAACACCCGGTAGTCGTTGTCGGATACCCCACCGACGTCGAAAGTGTCATCTTCGAGCAGGCAGGTAACACTTGCGATCGGAATCTCCTGGCCATCGAAGATGAGTATTCCGCCGCCGCCGGCACCAGAGGCCTCGGCAAGTGCCTCACCGAAGTCGTCCTCGTCGGACTGTTCGGTCGAATCGGCCGCCGAGGAGGTGTCGTCGGATCCGCTGTCGTCATCGCCACCGCACGAGGCAACCATGAGTGCAGCGACCGCGACGGCCGCTACAGATTTCCAGGTCATGAACGTTCTGGTCATGGTGGCGATAGTAGGCGCGGGCAGTGGGTGACCTTGCGGAATAATCACAATCGACGAAAGACTCGCGACGGAAGCGGGGTAGTAGTGATCGCTCCGACCTAGGTGTTGAGGGTTGGATCTCCATCGCCCCAGTGCTCGGCGGTCTGCAGCAGCCAGAACACCCCGACCAGCACGATCTCCACCGCCTCGATAATGAGCACGGTGTGCGTCCAGTTGAAGGGGATCAGTACGAGGGGGACTGCCACCATGAGTGCAGCAATGACGACGTACGTGATGAAGTAGACCCGTTTCACCGGATCCCCTCGGAGATCCCAGGCGTTCAGAGCGACGGCCGCCGCGAGGAATGCGAACATGCCTACAGCAGCAATTCCGTGTGCTCTCGTATCGAAGTCATCCCAGTAGCGGAACGCAAGCCAGGCCAGCACCAGGAAAGCGAGGGTGGCCGCCAGCCCCCACCGCACGCTGTTCGAACGCCCGAGGTGGGCAACAGCGGCGGCGACCAGTAGCCCGACGATGCCCGTGATGAGCAGCGCCGCGATGTTGTTGTCGATATTGGCGACCACCCAGTCGGCGAGCGAGCCATCCGGCTTCACAGGGAGTGGGATCGGTTGCTGCGACCAGCACTGGCCGACATCGGTGGTCGGGGCCACCGCGACCACGGGTGCCAGCATCCCGGCGAAGTTCAAGCACACGTCAACCGGGTCGGTTCTGCCCTTGATCACGATCAAGGCCAGGCCGATGGCCATCAGTGCCCCAACGAATATCGCCTTTACAGGGGTGTAGTAGTAGGCGCTGATCGAGGTCTGCCAACAATCCGCCTGGACTCTCTCGATGATGATCGAAACGATGAGCAATGCCACGACACCGACGATTCCGATGCGCAGGAAGCGATAGGTCTTCCAAACCGCTTGATCGTCCATCGCTGCCCCCTTGCTGCTGAACGTCGAGAGTACTCCCCGTTCAGGCGGTAGTCATCTGACGGCGGGTGCTAGGGAGTGAAGACGGCGTGGACTGGTGGCGGGTCGTTGCTTTCGCCGGCCATGGCCTGCACGAGAGCTTCGACATCGTCGAATCCTGCGGTCTGTCGCGTCAGGTCGGCGAACGGGTACACACCTGATTGCAGGAGATCGATGGCCGTCTCGTAGCTGCGGGTGTCGACGCCGAGTGCTCCCACAACTTTGATCTCCTTGTAGACGATGAGGTCGGGATCGAATCCGGGCACGTCTGGCGAGCCTCTCGTGCCGGCGAGCACGACCGTGCCTCCGGGTCGCACGAGCTGCAGCGCCTGGCCGGGGGCCGTCGCAGCCTTCGCAGTTACGTCGACGACGATGTCCGCGAGGCCACCGATGGCCTTCTTTAGGAGACGAACCGGGTCGTCGGTCTCGACATCGACGGCGAGGTCTGCTCCGAAGTCTTTCGCCTGAGCGAGGCGAGGGGCATCGCGCGGCCCGAGGCCGGTGACCATCACGAATCCTGCGCCAGCGTGTTTGGCAGCTGCGGCCGCGCTCAAACCTCGAATGCCTGGCCCGAGTACGACAACCACGTCCCCCGGCTTGGTCTCGGGAACCTCGACTGCCCACCTCACCCCGGCGCCCAGGGGATTGAACAGGGTTGCGACTACAGGGTCAAGAGAGTCGGGCATCGGTAGCACTAGGGCATCGGGTGCCAGGTAAAGGTGACTTGCATATCCGCCCCAGAGCCCGCAACCCTTTTCGACGTCGATGAAGCCGTACATGTCGCCAAGGCCGTGATTCGTGCATCGACGGTATGTGCCCTCAAGGCATGACGGACATGTTCGGCACGACAGAAAGACTTCTACGGCCACACGTTCACCAATGGCGACATCCCATCTTTCGAGTGCCGCGTCACCAGCCGACTCAACTATGCCGACGGCCTCGTGGCCGGGGATGAAACCGTACGGGGCGCGGAGATGGCCGGTGTACTCCTCGTGGTCGGTGCCACAGAGGCCGCACGCCTCGATTCGCAATATGCCGTCATCGTCTCCGATCGTTGGTAGCTCGAAATCTCGTCGCACCAACTCGCGGGGGCGTTCGAGAACGAGTGCCGTTGCGATGGGGGAATTCACGATTCGGGTCGCAGGGTTGCTTTCGCCTGGCTGAGGACTGTGATGCCGCGGTCGGTTTCGACCTCGATGAGTGCGGACCCCTCACCATCGAGCCACTGTTTGGTGATGATCGTGTCGCCTGGCCAGACCTGGTCGACGAAGCGCCCGCGCAGTGATCCGAACTTGGAAACGTCGCCCTCGCAGAGCCCGTCGAGAACTGCTCGACCGACGAATCCGAATGTACACAGGCCGTGCAGGAACGGTCCGTCGAAGCCAGCCTTCGCGGCGAAGTCGGGGTCGATATGCATCGGATTGGCATCGCCGGATAGTCGGTAGATGGCCGCCTGTTCGGGGCGGACGTCTTGTCTCGTGATGATGTCGGGGGCTCGCTCGGGAGTGCCCTCGGCGACGTCACCCGACGGACCGCGCTCTCCACCGAAACCACCTTGCCCGAGGAGCACCAACGATGTGTACACGCTGAAGATTGGGCCATCGTCGTCGCTTGCGATGCCCTCGACGCCGATGACAGCGGACTTTTCCTTGTCCCAGATCTCGACGATTCGACCCTCGAGTTGAATCGTTGCCTTCGGCGGCAGATCCCGATGGAGCGTGACTCCTTGCTCGCCGTGCAAGAGGCGAGAGAAGTCGAGTTCGACCACACCCGCGAGACCGATCAGAGCGTTCATTCCGGGGATGACGGCATAGGTGGGAAGTACAGCGGGCCCACGGCGCTCGTAGACGAAGTCGAGTTCACCGTCTGGTTGGCAACCGACGCCGAGGGCATAGATGATTGCATCTCGCTTCGACCAGCTGAACTCCATTGGTTCGAACTTGGTCCCTACAAGATCTGATGAAAGCGGTCTTGGCGCCACGTTGGTCTCCTCTTGGCCTCGGTCTGAGTCTTCGATCGGCGATAGTGTAGAGCCAATTGGAGATATTTCCCAACAACGAGAAGGAAGACAAGATGGACGAAGCAGCAGGCAACGTTCGGTTGGAGATTGGCGGGGGAACCGCTGTGATCACGATGGTCGCCGTCGGCTCGCGTAACGCTCTGAATCCAGCGCTGGTGGTTGAACTCGACGCCGCGCTTGACGAGGTCGAAGAGCACCGTGATGAGGTTCGCTGTGTCGTGTTGACCGCGGAGGGGAAGGCCTTCAGTGTCGGGGCGGACCTCGCGTCGGGGGATGGTTCAGAACTGATCGACGCAGACGGCCGGTTCGACCTTGGCCTTGTTCTCGACGACACATATCACCCATTGCTTCAGCGGTTACGCCAGCTCCACTGCCCCTTCCTCACGGCTGTGAATGGTGTTGCCGCCGGGGGCGGCATGAGCCTGGCGTTGATGGGCGACCTCGTGCTCGCAGCCGATACTGCGTATTTCGTACAGTCATTTCGCCACATAGGGCTCGCGCCTGACATGGGATCAACCTTCATGCTGCCGCGCCTCGTCGGGTTCGGTAGGGCGATGGAACTCTCACTCCTCGGTGAGAAGCTTGACGCTGCAACGGCGCTCGAATGGGGCCTTGTGAATCGGGTTTGTGCCGATGACAATCTCATGGACGAGACGCTGTCGATGGCGGCCCGCCTGGCCACCGGGCCGACGATTGCGCTCGGCCTGACTCGGGCCGCCTACTGGGCCTCAGTCGATTCGACGTATGAGCAGCAGCTCAGAATTGAGCGCGAGAACCAGCGCCTACTGGGGCTCACCACCGATTTTGCCTCCGGGGTACGAGGGTTTCTGAAGAAGGAGCCGCCTACGTTTGTGGGGCGGTGACCAGGTTCGTCACGCCTGCCCGGCGACTCCGTCTGGTGGCCACGAGACCACGCCTTCCTCGAGCGGGATATCGAGACTTCGGGCCACCTGAGAGATCGTTCGCCACGCACCAATGGCCAGCACCAGTTCAACAACGGCATCGTCCGACCCGAGTACCTCGCGACACCGCTCGATAGTGCCATTTGAGACTGCCCCGGTCGCCAAGGTCTCGTCGGTCGCCTGCAGAACCAGCCGTTCGGCTTCGCCCAAGATCTCGGAGCGTTCCCAGTCGCGAACTGCCATGAGTTGTTCCGGTGAGCAACCGAACACATCCTGAGCGACCGTCCAATGCTGCGTCCACTCGTAGTCGCACTGTGTGGCCCATCCGAGCCGCATGATCACCAACTCGCGGAGGTGGTCGTCGAGCGCGCCGCCGAAGAGCATCGACAACAACATGTCGTTGATCGCTTTCGCGGTACGTGGACGACGTAGCAGTAGTCGAAAGATGTTGAGCTCCGCGAGTTGTGCTGGGACGCCGATTTCCTCGGCTGCCGCGGCTGCGCTGTCAGGGGCGAGCATGGGTATGCGCGGTGTGGGCACGAGGAACTCCTGGGTGGGTTGACGATATGGAGACGTTGTCTGTCTACTATTCGCTATGTATCGTAGCCAATCGGAATAGGATACTAGGAGAAGAAGTGCAGGCAATTCAAGATTGGGTCGAGCAGTCGCCGTACGGCGCAGGTCTCGGCGTACAACTTCGAGAAGTCACTGGAGAAGCGGCAGTGATTGCCATGCCGTTCCGGGAAGCGAACAGCAATCCCGGCGATGCGCTGCACGGCGGATGCGCCGCATCGCTCGGCCTCATCGGCGGTCAGGCGGTAGCACGCGCCGCGCTCGGTGACCAGTTCACCACCTTCCACACAGCCAGTTGTCAGGTGAGCTATCTGGCGGCAGCGATAGGCGAAGACGTTTCAGCCACCACGACGTTGTTGCGTCGCGGCAAGGAGATGTGTTTCACCGAGACCACGGTGGCAACCGTCGGCGGAAAGCCGATCTCCCACATCGCCACCCTCGTGCGTGGCCGTTCAGGTACCCAGGCTCCGACGACCACCGCTGCCGTGGGCGATGATGGCGCCAGCGATCCCGGGCAGATGGGGCCGTTCATAGGCACGTTGCCGTTCATGGCTGCTCGAAAGATCGACGTGCACCACATGGGCGATGGTCGGGCTCGGCTCGTGATGCCGCTCGGTGATGCCAATGCCGACCGCAGTGGCGGCTTCCATGAGGGTTCTGCACTGGCGCTGCTCGACACGACCGGTGCAATGGCATCGTGGGCCGAGACCGGCCCCGGCCCGTACAAGGCTTCGACGGCTGCCATGCAGGCTCAGGTGGTCGGCGACCTCAGAGCCGAAGAGCTCGTGGGGTATGGCCGAGTCGCTCAGCGCGATGGGGATCTGTTCTGGGCAGACGTGGAAGTTGCAGATGCCGAAACACAACATGTGCAGGTTCGGGGAACCGTTGTCTATCGGATCGTCACCACATGACGGAGATCGATTCTGAGCTCGACAAGATCAGTGATCGGATCCTGTACTGGCGTCAGGAACAGGGTCTTTCGCGGTACGAGTTGGCTGAACTGAGCGGAGTCGCCGTCAGCACGGTTCACAAGGTCGAGACCCGTCAGATGACCCCGAGCATCGCGGTGGTCCTCAAGCTGGCACATGGGCTGGGTCGTCGACCTGCTGAAATCCTGGCGGAAGGTACGCCGGAGGTGACGGTCTCGATTCAACGTGCTGGTGACCGCCTGACGACTACGGCGTCATCGGGCCAGTTCGAGCGGCTGTCGGCCGAGCTCGTCGCTGGGGAGATGGAGGTCTGGCGAGTCACATTGAAACCGGCCGTGGCTTCGGGAAGCCCGCTGCGTTTCGACGGTGAGGTCTTCATCGCCTGCGATATCGGCGAACTGTCGGTCGAAATCGGTGGCCAAGAGCACGTTCTCGGAGTTGGCGACGTGGCGCACTTCAAGGCGACCCATCCGTTCACATACCGGAACGACAGCGATGGCCCGACGCGATTTCTTCTCGTTGCGACCCTGCCGGCTGAACTTCGGTCGGTCGTCGAAGCCCACGCCACCACCGTCAGCAAAGCCTGAGTTCTTGCGATGAGTTTCAGCGCGAACAGGTCGCGCTGAAACTCATCGGCAACGCGGTGGCGCCTACGTTGCCGTTGCTCAGGCGGGCTTCAAGATGATGGCCGTCTGAGATGGGAGCGACTGCGTCCAAGCGATGGCATCGGTGGTGTCCGAACGGACTTCGGTCTGCCAGCCCGATCCGACCGCTATCGAGTCAACATCCTCGTCGCTCATGTTGACGACAATGATCCTCTGATCGGTTCCGTGGACCCGATGGAACGCCAGTACCAGCTGGTGGGTCTCGAGGATTCTCTGAGTACCAATCTGAAGTGCCGGCGACCGTCTGCGAGCAGCAAGGACAGCCTTGTACAGAGCAGCTATGGAGCCTGAGTCGGCCATCTGCGCCGAGGCGTTTCGGGTGTCGGCTTCTGGTGGGAACGGCAGCCAGTTGTCAGGTTTAACCCAGCCGTGGTTGCTCGACCCGTCCCACGGCAGCGGAGCCCGACAACCATCGCGGTAGCCGGCGGGATCTTGTGCCATCTCGGGCGGGACGTCGGCATCGAGGAGACCGAACTCTTCGCCGGCGTACATGAACGGCGTCCCACGGAGGCACAGCAGTAGAACAGCAGCGGCCCGAGCAGTTTGTTCGTTGCCGCCGTACCGGGATCGATGACGTGGAACGTCATGGTTGGAGAGCACCCAGGTCGTCCAGGCATCGACGGGCTCGAAGGCATCGGCGGCCAACCGGATCTGTTCCCGCCAAACCGTGGCATCCCATTCGGACCACAGCGGCATGAAGTTGAACGACAGGTGTAGCTCGTCGTCGCTGCCGTAGTAATCCGCCACTCGTGCGGGGTCAAGAAGGTAGACCTCTCCGACGGCCATCCGGTCGCCTTCGTACCGGTCGAGGACGGCGCGGATCTCTCGCAGGTATTCATGGGTCACCTGATTGTCGAACTCGGTGAGAGGTCGCCCTGGTCCTTTGGCTCGGTCGGGGAGTGCGTCGGGCTTGCCGAGCAGGTGCACAACGTCCATGCGAAATCCATCGACACCGCGGTCGAGCCAGAAACGTAATGTGTCGTACATGGCCTCTCGCACCGCCGGCTCGGCCCAGTTGAGATCTGGCTGCTCAGGCGCGAACATGTGGAGATACCAGGCCTGGGTCTGATCGTCCCACTTCCATGCTGGTCCCGGCGGGAATTCTGCTTGCCAGTTGTTCGGCGGCGTGCTTGGATCGCCCGCGCGCCAGATGTACCAGTTACGTTTTGGATTGGTCCGGTCTGAGCGCGACTCCAGAAACCAAGGATGCTGGTCGCTGGAATGGTTCGGAACCCAGTCCAGAATTACACGGATATCCCTGGCATGAGACTCGTCGATGAGCGTGTCGATCGCGACAAGGTCACCGAAGAGTGGGTCGATGTCGCAGTAGTCGGAGATGTCATAGCCGTGATCGACCATCGGTGATCGGAACACAGGTGACAGCCAGATCGCATCAACACCCAGCCATCCAAGATGGTCGAGATGCGCAGTGATGCCATCGATGTCTCCCACCCCGTTGCCCGTAGTGTCACAAAAGCTTCGCGGATAGATCTGATAAACGACCGCCGTCTTCCACCAGGGCTCTGAATTGGTATCCACGATCAGAAATTAGGTCATCGATGGCTGCCTTCGCGAGGGGAGGTCGCCCACAAGGCCTTAGGTCAGAGGGAGGGATGGAAATAGCATGACGTCGATGAGCACTTTCGGAATGAGGCTGAAGCCACGATGTCCATGAGGATGCGGCGAGACACACAGGACATCGGGGCCAAGGCGTTCAAGGACAAGGTCACTCCTGTGTGGCCGAACCACGGGCTCTGAAGATGAAGCTCAAAGGAGACGTGCCGACGGGCGTCCGGGTCGACCGCGACGAGTACGGCGTTCCACATATCCGGGCCGAGAATCTGACGGGCGCATATTGGGGGATGGGATACTGCCATGCTCTCGATCGGGGTATGCAGATGAGCCTCATGCGTCTGCTGGGTCAAGGAAGGGTGAGCGAGTGTCTTCAGGCAACTGACGAGACGATCGAGACCGACATCTTCTTTCGCCGCATGAATTGGGCGGGGCGAACATCCGAGCAGGTCTCCCAGCTCACCCCTGATACTCGAGATCTGGTCGATGCGTATTGCGATGGGGCGAACACCCAACTCGCTCGTCGGCCATGGGAGTTTCGGATTCTCGGTTACCGGCCCGAACCATGGTCCGTTGATGACGCATTGTTGATGGCCCGGATGACCGGATATCTCACACTTGCGCAATCGCAGGGTGAGATCGAGCGGCTGTTTGTCGAGATGGTGCAGGCGGGTGTCGATGACGATCGACTGGAGGCGCTCTTTCCAGGATCTACCTCTGGTCTTGACCGCAATCTGCTCGGTCAGGTTGTGCTCGGTGAACGCATCGTGCCTGAAGGGCTGAAGTGGGGTGGGGCAGCGCCGCGGATGATGGCATCCAACAACTGGGTTGTCGCAGCCACGCACTCGGCCACCGGCCATGCCTTGTTCGCGAATGACCCTCACCTCGAGGTCAACCGGCTCCCCAACGTCTGGGTCGAACAGGTCATCGAGTTGCCCGACGACACGGTGATTACCGCGAACATGCCGGGCATGCCCGGCGCGCTGGTTGGTCGTAAACGCGATGTTGCTTGGGGGGCGACCTACACGTTCATGGATGCCGTCGACTCATGGATCGAGGAGTGTCGCGACGGCTGCTACCGGCGGGGCGACAACTTCGAAGCGTGGACAGAACGCCGCGAAACGATCTTCGTCAAAAAGGGTGAGCCGGTCGAAGTGGCCTTTTATGAGAACACCCATGGGGTTCTCGACGGTGACGCCACCGAGGACGGATTTCATTTGGCGACGAGATGGGCGCCATCAGAATCCGGAGCGGCGACGCTCAATGCGGTCACCGATGTCTGGGGTGCGAGCACTGCAGGCGACCTCCAACATGTGTTGGGTCGGGTTGAGACATCCTGGAACTGGGTGATTGCCGACTCCGAGGGTCACATCGCCTATCAGATGTCCGGCCTGTGCCCGATTCGCAACCCTGCGGCGACTGGCTTCACCCCGATGCCGGGTTGGGACAGCGATTGGGACTGGAAGGGATTTGTGTCTCCAGAGGCGCTGCCGCGCTGCTTCGACCCACCGAGCGGTGTGATCGTGACCGCCAACAACGACCTGAACTACCTGGGAGAATCGTCGCCGATCAACATGCCGATGGGTGACTATCGAGCTCGTCGAATCGAGGATGTTCTCACCGAGGCCCCGTGCGACCTCGCCACATTTCGGCGCCTCCACGTCGACACGTTTTCCCTTCAAGCATCCGAGATGATGGGCATCCTTGCGCCGGTCCTTCCTGACACTGGTGTCGGTAGGAGCTTGGCCGAGTGGGATATGAGTTACGACCTCGAATCGACCGGGGCCGTGTTGTTCGAGAGCTTCTACCGAGAGTTGATCCTCGAGATGTTTGCTCCTGGCGGGTTTGGTGAAGTGGTAATCAATCACCTCTTGGATGTAACGGGGATCTTCATCGATTTCTACGCCAACTTCGACCGGATTTTGACGGCACCGTCATCGCCCTGGCTCGGCGAACGAACACTCGAATCGGTCTACCGGGCTGCCTTCGATCGGGTGAGCGACGACGGTCGTTGTTGGGGCGATGTGAACCATGTGGTCTTCGAGAACATCTTGATGGGTGGCAAGCTTCCGCGTTGGGCCGGCTTCGACATCGGCCCCGTCGCACTTCGCGGCGGACGGGCAACGCCTCATCAGGGCCAGATATACGAAAGCGCGGGACGCAAGACCAGCTTCGCGCCGTCGTTGAGACTCATGGCCGACCTAGGCGACGACGTCATGCACACAAGTCTCGCCGGAGGCCCATCGGACCGACGCTTCTCGAAGCTCTACACGTCCGAACTCGACCGATGGAAACGGGGCGGCTACAAACACCTGCGCCGCCTCGCCCGCTGAGCGGAAGAGCGAAACTCATCTTGTTCCGCATCCGGCTGTCAGCTCGTCCGACCGTAGAACGTCATGAGGGCTGAGTCTGAGAGCCCGATGTCCGGTTGATCGTTGAACGCAAACACGACGAGCATGCGGGTGATCGAGCCCTCGGTAGGTGTGATCCGGTGCAGGGCATCGCGGCCACGAAACAGCACGAGGTCGCCTGGTTCGAACCAGAGATTGCTGGCTGGTTCTTCACTGTCGAGCACGTCGCGCACTCGCGCGTATGCCATGTCGCCTGAGTCGGCGTCGCGAACGGCAGGCACATACTCGAATACGCCGCCCGCCTCGGGTGCTTGGAGCAGCATCGTCACCGCAAACGACGAGTTGTCGAAGTGCCATCCCAACTCCATCCCTTCCGCAGCGAAGTGGACGTTGATCGAAGACAGGCTGTCGGCATACGGATAGATCTCGTCGATGCCGAGTACCCGACAGAGGAACGAGCGAAATGTTGCATCCTCGTACACATCCCTCAGCGGTGAATCTTGTGGGACCTGATCGTCAGCGATGAGACCTTTGCTGCTGACAATCTGACGATTTCGCGGATGGTCGGCATCGACGTCGGGGTCAGGCGGAGTCAGGTAGACGTTGTGCGTCGAGTTGGCGTAGAACGCGTCGGCTTCGTGGTGCGAGGACTCATCAACGATTCGCGCGATTGTCTCGGCGGAGAAAAATTTGGCGAGTACGAGTGCACCGGCTGCCTCAAGCTGAGTGCGGCACGACGCCGCGTACGCGGCATCACCGATCGGGTGATGCGCCTCATTGACAAATTGTGTGGTCATCGTGTTCCCAAGCTTGATTCGACTCTCGGGAAATTAGTCGCGTGTAACCCAGCCATCGAGGTCGTAGTCAGCCATGCAGACATCTACGAGTTGGCAGTACTGGGCCATGTCGCCTCGCTCAACTGACCAACGAAGCGCGTCGAGCCGCTGTTGCTCACAGTCGTAGAGGTCTGAAGTTTAGTTGCGTCGGCAAGTCTGCAATGGTTGGCGCCATGAACGAGGTCGACCCCGAATCAAAAGTTCTCTATGCGGCGATGCGCGACGAGTTCATCGAATTGGTGCGGGCGTTGTCAGATGAGGAGCGGGAGACCATCGTGCCGAATTGCCCGGCGTGGACAGTCCGGGATGTGGTTGCTCATGTCACGGGAGTCAACGTCGACGTTGTCAGTGGAAACGTCGCGGCACTCGGCGCTGATGAATGGACTCAGGGCCAGGTCGAGAGCCGAGCCGCGATGTCGCTGGCTGAAATCTGCAACGAATGGGAGGGCATGGCTGCGAGAACCGACGTCTTCATTTCGGATGACCCATTCTGGGGTGTTCGAATCGGTGCCGACTTGGTCTCCCACATCCACGATGTTCTCGAAGCGCTCAGTCGGTCAGATGACGAGCTCCCGGTTTCAAGCCGTGATGGCGTCGGTATCCGATCAGCATTGTCTCGCTACGGCCCGTTCTTCTGCGAGCGCGCGGGCAGCGCCTCCCTGCCCATAGTGAGTGTCACCGTGGTTCCGGATGAGGTAGGCGGCCAGGCTTGGCACTCTGGCGATGGGGTTGCAGCTGCCGAGCTTTCCGGGTCGGCTTTCGATTTGCTTCGGGCCTTCACCGGGAGACGCAGCCTCGAGCAGGTACTGGCAATGGAATGGACGGGCGACCCGGAGCCCTATCTCGCGATGATCAATCCCTACGGGGCGCTGAAATCTGATCGGTAGCTTGAGGCGATGCAAGACTCCGTGCAGCTCGTCACGCCGGTCGATGGCTCGGTCTTCGCCGAGCGAGCCATCACAACTGACGAGGGCGTGCGGGCAGCGGTCGCCCGGGCGCGCGAAGCACAGATCGAATGGCGATCAATCTCAGTAGGTCAGAGAGCACCTCTCGTTGAAGCGTTCGTTGATGCGATGCTCGCAATGGGCGAGGAGATCGTTCCGGAACTGGCTTGGCAAATGGGTCGGCCGGTTTCGTCCGGCGGGGGTGAACTGAGCGGGTTCGAGCAGCGTGCTCGTCACATGATTTCGATCGCTGACGAGGCACTTTCCGACGTGCGTCCCGAGCTCCAGGCGGGTTTCGACCGCTTCATCGTTCGCGAGCCATTAGGCCTCGTGCTGGTTGTCGCCCCGTGGAACTATCCGTTCCTCACAGCGGTGAACTCCGTCGTCCCCGCGCTGATGGCCGGCAATGCCGTGCTTCTCAAGCACTCATCGCAGACGCTGCTGGCGGGGGAGCGATTCCAGATGGCTGCCGATCGCGCAGGGTTACCGGCAGGGCTCTTTCATAACCTCGTGCTGACTCACTCACAGACGAGCGGGTTGCTGGCGGGCGGAGACATTGACCAGGTGAACTTCACCGGTTCCGTGCCCGCTGGCCGTTCGATCGAGCAGGCTGCTGCCGGGACTTTCGCCGGTGTGGGCCTGGAACTCGGCGGGAAAGATCCGGCTTACGTGCGACGTGATGCAGACCTGGCGCACGCCATCGAGAACATTGTCGATGGCGCATTCTTCAACTCAGGCCAGTCGTGTTGCGGTATCGAGCGGGTGTACGTCCATCGTTCGCTCTTTGCTGACTTCGTCGACGGTGCGGCTGAGTTGGCCGCTCGCTATCAGCTGGGCGATCCGCTCGACGCCTCGACCACGATGGGTCCGATGGTCCATGGCCGTGCCGCGGACGGAGTGCGACAACAGACCGATCAGGCCTTCGCATCGGGCGCCCGCGGTCTCGTCGACGGGAGTGGATTCGAGCGAAGCGTCGAGGGTTCGCCCTATCTGGCTCCCCAGATACTGATTGACGTTGACCACTCGATGTCGGTGATGCGCGAAGAGAGCTTCGGGCCCGTGGTCGGAATCATGCCCGTCGACTCTGACGATGAAGCGGTCGAACTCATGAACGACAGCGACTTCGGCCTCAGCGCTTCGATCTGGACCCGCGACGTGGACGCCGTCCGCTAGCTGGGACCATGCATCCAGACAGGGACAGTTTTCATGAATCGAGCCGACTATCTGGACCCAAGCCTGGCGTGGACCGGCGTCAAAGAGACCGGCCGCGGCATCACGCTCTCGTCGCTCGGCTACTCGACCCTCACGCAGGCCAAGTCGTACCACCTCCGGCTCCCGAACGAGTCCTAGCGCCGCGACCGATCGGGTCAACAACCCGAAATATGCCCCAGATCATGCGCTGAGTGAATGAATCCAGGCATATTTCGGATTTTTTGGGGGCAGTTAGTAGATCTCGATGAGGCCGGCGGCGCCTTGACCTCCGCCGATGCACATCGTGACGACACCGAGCTTGGCGCCGCGGCGCTTTCCTTCGAGGAGGATGTGGCCCGCACAGCGCGTGCCGGTCATGCCGAACGGGTGGCCGATGGCGATCGAGCCGCCGTTGACGTTGTACTTCTCAGGATCGATTCCGAGCTGGTCACGCGAGTAGAGGCACTGGCTCGCAAATGCCTCGTTGAGTTCCCAGATATCGATGTCATCGACCGTCAGGCCGTGACGCTTCAGCAGTTTTGGAACAGCGTAGATCGGGCCGATGCCCATCTCGTCCGGCTCGCAACCGGCAACAGCCCAACCCTTGAAGGCGCCCATCGGCTCGATGTCGCGGCGTGATGCTTCCTCATCCGACATCATGACGACGGCGGCCGCTCCGTCGGAGAGCTGGCTCGCGTTTCCGGCTGTGACGTAGTTGCCCTCGCCGCGGACGGGCTGGAGTTTTGCGAGACCCTCCATGGTCGTCGTTGGGCGATTGCACTCGTCGCCGTCGACGGTGTAGTCGACGATTGTCTCCTCTTTCGTCTCGCGGTCGACGAGCTTGATCTTCGTGTCCAGGGGAACGATCTCGTCTTCGAAGAGGCCGTTCTCCTGCGCCGCTGCCATCCGCATCTGCGAGTTGTAGGAGTATTCATCTTGGTACTCGCGCGACACGTTGTATCGATCAGCGACGATGTCGGCAGTCTCGATCATCGCCATATAGACCGCCGGGTACATCTCGGCCAGCTTGGGGTCCATGTTGACCGCGCCGCCCATACCGGGGCTGGGAATCGATATCGATTCGACTCCGCCGGCCACAACACAATCGGCGCCGTCGACCTTGATGTAGTTCGCGGCGACCGCGATCGAGTTGAGGCCCGACGAGCAGTGGCGTTGAATGGTGTTGCCGCCGGTAGTGGTGGGCAGGCCGGCGAGCAGCCCGGCCAGTCGGCCGAGGTTCCCGGCGCCATGGGCCCCGTTGCCGAGTGCGACGTCTTCGACCGCCGCGGGCTCAACGCCTGACTTCTCGACAGCACTGCTGATCGCGTGTGCCGCCATGGTCATTGCTGGCGTGATGTTGAAACCACCGCGGCCTGCTTTGGCGAGGCCGGTTCGGGCGTATGAAACGAATACTGCTTCGCGCATCGGTGCGCTCCTGTCTGAAGGGAGATCGGATGATCAAGTTCGGCGCCACGCTAGTGAGTCAGCGGGCCGGAGCACTATCCGGACGAGCGGGACATATTTAGTCGCTTCGGCGGTCAGGCTTGCCGGGCGCGATGATGTGAGGCAGCAGTTCCCAAGAAAAGATCCGAGGAGATCGACGATGAAGACCGTGCAACAAATGATCGACGAGGCGCGAGCGGAGATCACCGGCCACACTCCGACCGAGGCATTGCGCCGCGCTGACGAAGAGAACGCCCTGCTGGTGGACATCCGTGATGTGCGCGAACTTCAGAGGGACGGTGTCGTCCCGGGCGCCCACCATGCACCGCGTGGGATGCTCGAATTCTGGGTCGATCCTGGGTCGCCGTATCACAAACCGGTTTTCGCGGAAGACCGCGAGTTCATCTTCTATTGAGGATCTGGTGGACGGACAAGTTTGTCCGTAAAGACGTTGAACGACATGGGGCTCACCAATGCCTCGCACATCGAGACCGGCATCGTGGGATGGAAGGCTGATGGTCTACCGATAATCACGTACGAGGAATGGCAAGCGGCTCGCGAGCGCTGAGGGAGATGTCTGATGAGTAGTGAGCAATGGGATGCAATCGTCGTTGGTTCCGGGCCGGGTGGGCTCACCACCGCAGCTTGTCTGGGATCTACGGGCAAGAAAGTGTTGGTGCTCGAACAGCACGATGTCGGCGGCGGCAACACCCAGGTCTTCCGACGCCACCACGGAGATGACTGGTACGAGTTCGACGTGGGTGTCCACTACTTGGGTGAATGTGGGCCCGGTGGGCTGTTCACAACGATTTTCAATGGCCTCGGTGTTGGAGAACGAATGCAGTTTCGCGAACTCGATCGCGAGGGCTTCGACACGCTCGACTTTCCCGACTTCACGTTCCGAGTTCCTGCCAGTTGGGAAGAGTACGAACAGCGCCTGATAGATCAGTTCCCGAATGAGCGAGCGGGGATCAACCGATGCCTGCGCGTGCTCCGTGCAGTCTCTGAAGAAGGTCGATTGATATTCGGCGAAGACCGTCCCACCTACGACGAATGGGCGATGCGTCCGCTGTCGGAACTCTTCGAGGAGAGTGAACTGTCAGCCCAGGCCTGCGCCGTACTTGATCATTGGTCGGGTCTGTACGCCGGTGCGCCGAGCCAGACAGCCACTGTTATGCACGCCCGCCTCATCGGCCACTACATGGGTGGCGCCTACTACCCCGAGGGCGGTGGCCAGATGATCCCAGCCCGGCTGATGCAGGTCATCGAGGCCTGTGGAGGTGAAGTGCGCACGCTCTCGCCCGTCGATCGCATCACGATTGAAGATGGGCGTGCAACGGGCGTGCGCCTGGAGAGTGGGGAGGAACTCCATGCTCCGATTGTGGTGAGTAATGCCGACTATCGACGCACCATCGAACACCTCATCGGAGCTGAGAATGTTGCACCCGGTACTGCATCCTGGGCGCAAGAAGCGCAGATGACACTCGGGCTGGTCTGTGTGTACGTAGTGGTCGACAAGGTGCTCGATGGCCCCAATACGAACTACTTCGTGTTTCCCGACTACCGAACCGACGAGACGTACGCGGACCTCGATCGCGGCGAGATGCCGCCCGGTGAGATGCCGTTCGCCTATGTGGCGCTCGCGTCTCGCAAGGACCCCGACAACGCCGAGCTCTGCCCGCCCGGACACACGAACTTCCAGATCATGACCCTCTCACCCAGGGGTTACGACTACTGGGGTGTCGAGACCGGGCCTGCTGATGGCGGTTCCTACCGACGTGACGACACCTACCGCCAACGCAAAGAGGAGCTCACCCAGCGTCTGCTCACCGCAGCCGAAAAGGTGTTGGGTCCGTTCCGAGACAACATCGTTCATGTCGAAATGGCCACCACGCTCTCGCACGAGCGCTACATCCGCAGCAGCGAGGGCACGAGCTACGGATACATGCATTCACCCGAGCAGATCGGCGAGAACCGGCCTCAGTACCGGACCGAGATCGATGGCCTCTGGGTGGTGGGCGCCGGCACCGTTGGCGGTCACGGAATTGCCGGCGCGATGACCGGAGGAGTTTTCTGTGCGAGCGACATCCTCGATCGGCCACTCATCGCCGAGATGTATATGGGCGAACAATTGGTCGATCCCGCCAGCATCCCACCGGATCCTGACGATTTCGACCCGCTCGAATTCTGCCGAGGCGAGAAACTGCGTGCGAAACGTGCGGACCGCGTTCGGTCGCTGCGCGAGCGGCGGGGCCAAAGTTAGAGCCCGGCTCGCGACAATGGGCGTTGTCCGACTGATCAGCTGTCGCAAGATCTTTCTGGGCGCCCTCGACGGGCGCATGCGAGTCGACCACACCAGCCAGTGCGGCTCGCCGTCAGAGGCTTGGTCAGCACCAGAGTTCTCTGCAGCGTGAAGCCCCGGATGTCAGGTATCGTCCGGATCTCCCAGACGTAAAGGATCACGAACATGGCAGATCAAGCCAAACTCACTCCGCTTCAAGAGTCGGAGGCCCGCAGGCTTGCGTCGCAAGATGCACGCACCAACAAGGTCGCCCGTGTGTACTCCGATGAGGAAAAGGCTCTCCGTAAGGAACGTGTCGCAAAAGCCAAAGACGCAATGAGCCGCTCCTCCGGCATGAAAGGCGCCCAGGTCGCTCCGGCACGTGCCGCCATCAAGCGGTATCTGCAGCAGTTGAACGACCCCAAGCAGCCTGACGACGCTCGTTTTGAGCTGCTCATCGAGGCACCGTTCAAGGCTCCGCCGAAGAAGAAGACCAACGACCGCCCTTTCTGAGGGGCCCGTTCGCCAACCTGTGGGCCATGATGGGACGCATGTCTGGCCCGAACAGCAACCCGCTCGAGGGGGACCTAGGAGACATCTACCACCTCGCGGGGCTCGAACTTCCCTCGTTGACGCGTGCAGACGTTGCTGGTCTGGGTGGGGTCGATTCCACGCAGTCGGTGCGGTGGTGGCGGGCGATGGGTTTCCCGGAAGTTGCCGACGACGAGGTTGCTTTCGGCCCAGAGGACGTCGACATCGTGAAGCGGCTCAACGCGTTCATCGCGGTCGGAGCGGTGAGCAACGATGACGTCTTGCGACTGGCGCGTGTAACGGGAGCGTCGTTCTCGCGGCTCGTTGAGGCGCAACTCGAGGTTGTCCCGAACGCGCTCGAAGCGATGCTTGCACAGGGCCACGCGATCGAAGCGCCGCGCCCTGTTGACGAGAGCGACGAGGGCAAGGACGACAGTGTCCTGCAGTTCCTCGAACGCACGATGAACTACGTATGGCGTCGCCACCTGCTTGCGGCTCTGGCCCGCCAACTCACGGTCAGGGAGTCAGACGGACTGCAAGCCGTTTGTTTCGCCGATCTATCCGGATTCTCCCGTATCAGCAAGAAGGCGAGCAGCGAAGAGATTGCCGAGATCATCGAGACATTCGAAACAACGGCCTTCGACGTTGTCTCCAGTCACGATGCCCGCGTCGTCAAGTTCATCGGTGATGAGGTGATGTTCGTCACCCAGAGTCTGGAAGACGGAGTCGACATTGCCATCGACCTAATCGTCCGTCTCCGGGCGATCGAAATCGCGCCGCCTATCCATTGTGGGCTTGCCTACGGACCGACCGTTCCTGTTGGTGGCGACATCTTCGGGCCCACCGTCAATCTTGCCAGTCGCCTCACGGCTGTGGCGCGACCGGACAGCATCGTGCTCCCTCGCACTGACGGGAAAGAGTTCGAAGATCGCGAGGACCTCGATGTAAGGATGATTCGCCGGTCCGTGGACCTCAAGGGCATCGGCCGAACTCGCGCCATGTCGATCCGGCCGTTGCCGGAGGAGATTCTGCCCGATACCGACGGTGAGACCTAGCTCGCTTTCAGGCCACGGCCTTCGGCGTCGAGGTGACCATTAGTCCACCGACTATTCCGACCGCGGCAACCGCTCCGCCGACGGCGAACGCCCTGGCGAAGTCATCCGGGGACCGTCCATCACCGAGGACAGTGAACATCGCCTGGATGCCGGTAAGCATGCCGATGTTCATCATCGTCGTGCCCATGCCGTTTGCGACGCCGAGGTCGCTCGGATCGACGGCGCCGGCGAGGAGGGTGGAATACGACGGCGACGCCAAACCCATTGCAAGTCCGGACAGCACGAGTCCAACAATTATCAGCGGCAGGTTGATCCAATGAGCCGCCGCGACCCACGCGGCCATCGACAACACCATCAGCACGGTGCCGCTGATCATCATCGCCTTCTCGCCGGTCACGGTCGCCAGTCGCCCGCCGAATGGCGATGACACGCTGTACACCGCCGGGCGGAAGAGCAGGATCAACGCAATGATGGCTACCGAGTAGCCGAACAGTTCGTTGAGCATCAGCGGAGAGATGAGAAACGCGCCCATGTAGGCGAACTGACTGAGTGGTTGGGAGATCAGGGGGCCGGTGAAGTTTGGGCGTCGGAAGTAGTCGAGCCGAAGCATTGGATTGCTGACGCGTCGTTCCACGACGATGAAGAGGCCAAGGCTGCAAGCCGATGCTGCGAGCAGGCCGAGGGCCAGAGGGTCGCTGAATCCGGCGGACCCGCCACGTTCGAGGAAGAACAACAGCCCGAGCGTCGCGCCAGCCAGGGTGGCTGCTCCTCCCCAGTCGATCGGGACTGGGGGCCCCGGGGTCGACGGGCGGATTACGCGCCATGCCGCGATCACCCCGACGATCGAGATCGGCGAGAGGACGGCGAACACTGACCGCCATCCGAAGGCTTCGATCATTGGACCGCCGACGATCAAGCCCAGAACTGGGGCGCCCGTCATAGCCATCTGGAACCAGCCCATTGCCTCCGAACGTCGGTGCAACGGGTACGCCTCCATGATGAGGGCCATGGAATTCGGCATCGTCGCGGCAATACCGGTGCCAACCACCATTCGTGCTGCGACGAATGCTGCCGCCGTCGGAGCGAGACCGCACAGAACCGTGCCGATGCTCAGGATGATTGCGCCGGCGAGAAACACGCGCTTGTGCCCGTGGATGTCGCCCAGCCGCCCGAAAATCGGTGTCGTGACGGCCATCATCAGAAACAGTCCGGTTACCGACCAGCTGAGGAATGACACGGTCGAGTCGAGATCGTCGGCCATGGTCGGCAACGATGCCGAGACGATCGTCATCGACGAGGAGAACACGACGATCGCCGCGATGACAGTGATCAGTAGCCGACGCGGGTAGGCGTCATCGACTACCTCTTCCACTGCTGCTCGACCCTCCACCGTCATGTCTTCTGACAATAAGGGGGAGGTCGCCGATGCCTTCTACCGTGCGTCTTGGCGGGCTAGTAATTGGTCGTTCCGGGAACCCGCAGGCGGGCTATGCAGGGCGGAGCCGATAGAGACGGACCGTCCCGATGTGGCGGAGATGCTTCATCCCGAGGCTGCGAAGTTTGAATGCCGGATTGTCAACGAGATGATCTCGCGTTGACTGACTCACAACGACGGAATCGGTGCGACAGGCTTCGACCAACCGGCTCGCGAGATTGACAACCGGGCCGTACACGTCTCCGTCGCGCGCGAGGACTGGTCCGCTGGCAAGACTGACGCGAACGCCTGGGAGGTCATCGCGCTCACGGAAGACGGCGGCGAGTTCGAGCGCGATGTGGGCAGCCTGGTCGGGGGCCTCAACTGTGAACATTGCTTCGTCGCCGATCATCTTGACGATTCGCCCGCCATATGTGGGCAGCCTGGTCGGGGGCCTCAACTGTGAACATTGCTTCGTCGCCGATCATCTTGACGATTCGCCCGCCATTGGTTGCGACGATCTCGTTCGTGAGTTCGTCGAACTGTGTCACCAATTGGGCCAACCCATGGTCGTCCAACTGCTGGCTCAGCTTCGTGAAGCGAACCATGTCAGCGAAACCCACAGTCAGCCCGTCTCCCACTGGGACTGTCGCCAGCGTTATGCGCCGGCGCGCCGCCGCACGAAGGTGCCGCCTGAAGGCGTACTCCATCACTTCGGTCAGGAATGGCAGGAGGTTGCCCGATTGGACGGCGAGTGACGAGGCTTCATACTCGGCAACGGCCTCGGCATCGCCATCGACTATTGCCTCGTGGCGACCGGTAGAACGAGCCTCGCCCGCCTCCACTACAGCTGCGGCGAACCGGGCCATCGACGATCCCAACACCCGCGTCATCTGCAAGCTGAGGACTGGATCGGTCAGCCCCTCGCGGATCTCGGAAACCGACTGGAGGATCTCGACATCGATCTCGCTGAATACGCGCTCGCCTGGAGCTGGATCCGCGAATCCGAGAGCCCGCCAATATGCGCGGATCTCCTCGACGTCGAGGCCACTGGTTTCGGCCAACTCATCGATGCCGTACTCGAGCGCCTCCGGCAACACGACTTGGTCAATCGCGAGCAGCTCGTCGGTGCCGTCAGCCTCAGCAGCATCAATTTCTTCTGGGGTGAGTCCGGCCGCTTCGAGCACATCGCGAACTGTCTGACGAGTCGGCTGGCGACCGAAGATAAAGCTCAACACGGCGCGATCCTATGGGTGTTCGGCTGGGCGGCTGGTGCGCGGGCCGCTAGTCGCCAGCAATCGCATCGATGGCAGCGACGAGCTTTTTCACTGACAGCATCCCGTAGTCGAAAACGAACTCTTCACCGTTGGCCATGGTGACTACAGCTCGTTTCATCAAACCCTTCTTCGCTGCCTTCACCGCCGATATCTCTGCTGCCGGCAACTCGACAGTCGCCTCGTCGTCGTTGGAGTAGCGGTAGACGGTGTGACCGCCAGCCGCTGTGAACGTTGCAACATCCAGAAAGATGGCCTTGACGACGGTCTTGTTGCTTGATTCGTACAGCGTCTCGAATCGCAATCCGTCCGTGGTGACTCCGAGCTTTCCCGTGTAGCGGCCCCCTTCGGGTGGCAAGTAGTTGATCGTCCAGGTATCAGCTTTGTCGCTCATCGGCCCTCTCGACCTGTCTGTTCGTCTCGGCAGCTCGAGCCCTCGGACGAGGGACGGAGTTCGGTGAATCGTCTTGATGGACGTCCGCAGACATGTCGGCCGCGGCGGTGAGCGTATCGGCCTCGCGCCGGCTCGAACCGAGTGAAAGATTTGTCGTCTGTCCTACCGAGACACCCACGCCCTCCAATGCGTCTACGAGAGCGCTCAACAACAGTCCTCGATAGAACGGTTCTTCGGTGCGGTCATCGATCCAGGCGTATGCCGTGAAGAACATCGCTTCACTGCCGACATGATCGAACGCGACAAATGCCCTCTTGCCGTCGCTGTTCCATTCGAGCGAAGTAACCACTTCGTCCATCACTCGCTGGGCCGTGGCTCGATCGGACGCCCGATCAAGTGGTATCTGTACGCAGACCCTCCAGCCTCCCATCCGGCTGTGATTCAGAACCTGATTCTCCTGAAATGTTGAGTTCGGTACCCATGCTTTCGATCCGTCGGGGAGTTCCATTTCTGTACGGAGCAGCGAGCGATAGACGATCTTGCCGTGGAGGTCGGCGACAGTGACAACCTCGCCGACCTGGTAGATGTCGTCGATGTGGATCATCGCACCGGCGACGAGGTTCTGGCCTACCGGTGTGAACACGACGGCGCCGGCAACTCCTACAGTTGCCAGGACGGCAACCATGCCGGAGATGTCGATACCCATCGCTGCCAGTCCGGTGACTACGACGGCCGCACACACGACCTTCGGGACGAAGAAGAGCAG
>JADWMG010000303.1 GCA_015767405.1 Actinomycetota bacterium | reverse complement strand
CGCGGGGGAGGCTCGTCGGCGGGGGTTGGTCGGGCCGAGCTATCGGTGCCCGCCGCGGCTGGTGGGGGTTGATCGCTCGATCCGGAGGCGACCTGATGGCGCTGTCGTCGCAGTCCGGTTGCGGGACCGCCCTCGCAGCGCGGTGCTGGCCGACATGATCGAAGGTGTTGTCGTCACCAACCAACTGCGCTCTCCTGAAGCCGATCGGGTGCGCACAGATCTGTGGGCGATCATGGATAGCGACGATCAGCAGACCCGGATGACAGCCGCGTGACCGGTGAGCATGAACTCCACGTTTGTATGCAATGTTTGGGTCGTATTGACCGAAAAACTACATACAAACGAGATGACACGGTCAACGAACCAACAGGCCGTCTGGCGGATCAGTAGTCGTTGTTGTCGGCGTAGTTGGTGCCGTAGTCGCCGAGGTGGTAGGTGATGTCAGGCGGGGCGGCGACACCGGCCCGCTGCATCACTGCTATGACTTCAGCGCTTGTGAGGAAGTCGCGAAGCTCCTTGAAGGTCTCGGCCTGGTGGTAGACGATCACCAGCGATGGGTCGTCGAGCGAGCGGTTGACCGAATCCCCGAGGATCCCGGCATCTCGCCTGAGGTCATCGGCGGCGTCGTATTCGGCGAGCCATATGTTGAAGTCGTCAACATGATGAACGATAAGTGCTGCGGGAAGCTGGCGGTCACCGATTCCGTTGTAACGAATTGGTTGCACCCAATCGATGTGCGGCGTTCCGATGACGCCACTCTCGCGCATCCTCTCGAGCATTTCATCAGAATTGAAGAAGGCTTCAGTCTCGTCGCGGTCTGAGCAGGGGAAGAAACCGGTCACGTGTTTCGGGTTGTCCATCTCGCGATTGAGATGGTGCCCCGTGATCCCCGCTGCCACACGTGGCCGATCCTGTTCGTCGAAGTTCAGTTTCCATGTGTCGAAGTTGTTGACTACGTGGCTGACGACCGCGGCGACCTTTGGAATCTCGTTGGACGAATCCAACATGTTGATGACCCGACCTTTCTTGCCCACGGAGTTGATGTGACCTTGATCGGCAAGCCTTGCCCGGTCAGACCTGCAGGTCAAGCACCCTCGTCAGGTAGTTCTCACCATGACATGGCCGCTGCGTGGTGGCGTTGTCCCAGATCGTCAACATGTTGGGCTCCCAACGCAGGCGGCACGTGAAGTTGGGGTTCGTGGCGTGCATCATCAGCCGGCCGAGAAGCTCGCGCCCCTGATCGGCATCCATTCCATCGATTTCGGTCGTGTACGAGGAGTTGACGAACAGCGCCGGCCGACCGGTGCGCGGGTGGCGGATAACCAGCGGGTGCGACCGAGTCTCGTAGGCATCCTTCGACGGCTCGATCCCCATCGAACTCTTGCCGGCGACTGCTTCCAGGTATCCACCCGTTCCGTACGCCAGCCCAGCCGAGTGTGTGGTGCGCAGGCCGTTGATCTGTTCCTTCACCTTGTCGGGCAGCGTTTCATAGGCCATGTACTGATTCGCCCACATCGTGTCGCCACCGGCATCGGGCACTTGGCGGGCGTGGAGGATTGTGTAGGCGGGCGGAGCAGGGAGATACGAAAGATCGGTGTGCCAGTTGTTGGCGAAGTTCAACTCATCGGTCGGTTCTTTGATCACCCGGATCACATTCGGTCGCCCCTCGACCGGGGTGACGAAGGGAGTGACACTCCGGCCGCCGAACTCGTCGGTGAACTGCTCCAGGCGATCGAGGTCGATGTCTTGCTCGGGCAGAGCGATCACGAGGTGTTCGTCGAGCAGGGTCTTCAGCCGCTCGATATCGGCCGGCGACTGCGGCGTACTCAGGTCGATGCCACGAACGATGGCGCCACAGGTTCCAGCTAGTCGCTCGACGGTGATGTTGTCGCTGTCCAAGCTCATGGCCCGACGGTAGTACCGCGAGCCGTGTTGCCCCTCAGTCGGCCGCTCGCCATGCGGGCTTGTCGGCCACCCCGGAGGCTGGTTCAGTCTTTGCGGGGTTCGCAGACGATGACCGGGATCTCTCGGTCGGTCTTCTTCTGGTAGCCCGCGTAGCCCTTGTATGCCTCAGTGATGCGCGGCCACATCTCGAGCTTCTCCTCGTCGGAAAGGACGCGAGCCGTGAGGTCGAGCGTTTCGTCGCCCACTTCGAGCTGGATGTCGGGGTTGGCAACGACGTTGCGGTACCAATCAGGGTCACGGTCATCGCCGCCCTTGGAAGCGACGAGCACGTAAGTGCCATCTTCCTGGATCGGGGTCGTCAGCATCGTGACGCGCTCTTTGCCGCTCTTGCGACCGACTGTGTGCAGCTTGACAACCGGCATCGAACCGAGCGTCGTACCCCAACGCCCACCAGACACGGTGAGGATGGTCTTGTGCACGATGTTCATCGTCTTCATCTGCAGATCAGTGAGGGTTTCCTTGACTTCCATCCCGCCCAGCGTAGAGCGCCGAGTGAGCTTCCGGTAGTGGGAGGCAAGAACGGGTAGCGTCGCCGAAAGTGAAGGTGTCGAAATGAGGATCTCCGAGCGAGTCGACAACGCTGTGCGGGCGATGGCCGAACTCGCGGCTGGTGACGGCACGCCGATGAAGGCCGAGACAATCTCGCGCAGCCAGGACATCTCGCTGAAGTACCTGCTCGACATCCTTCGCGACCTCAAGAGGGGCGAACTCGTCCGGTCGAAGCGAGGCCCCGACGGCGGCTTCTCGCTGTCTCGCCCCGCCAAGACGATCTCACTCGCCGACATCTTCCGTGCCATCGACGGGCCACTTGCCGACGTGCACGACACCAGCCTGCGAGGTCTCGAATATCCACCACCGGCCGAGGCACTGCCGATGGTGTGGATGGCCATTAGAGGCAGCCTGCGCCGAGTGCTCGAAACAGTCACGGTCGCAGACCTGGTTGCAGGCGACCTTCCGTTCGAGGTTGAACAGTTGGCTGACACGTACCGCAGGAGCACCGAAGATCGCTACGGAATCTGAACTGAAGCGCTTGTCGCCGACGTCACCTATTCGTCTACAACACTTTCAGGAACGATGGTTACAGAACTAGAAATCGAAACAGCGCTAGCGGCCGTCCGGTCGGCATCGCAGTTGTGCAGTGGCGCGCAGGGCCGGCTGGCTGCGGGCGACACTCTGACCAAAGGCGATGAGAGCCCCGTCACGGTGGCCGACTTCGCAGCACAGGCTGTCGTGTGTGCGGTGCTCACCGACGATCTCGGCCCGATCGACATGGTCGGCGAGGAGGACTCCTCCGATCTCAGCGACGACGATCGGGCCGCGTTGCGCGCGGGAGTGACAGCGCTTGTTCGCAGCCAGCGAGGTGACGAGGTATCCGAATCAGCGGTACTCGACTGGATCTCGGTCGGGTCCGCCGACGGCACAACTGATCGGTACTGGACCCTCGACCCGATCGACGGCACTAAGGGTTTCCTGCGCGGCGACCAATACGCGATCGCACTCGCATTGATCGAACGTGGTGAGATCCAACTGGGAGTGCTCGGGTGCCCCAATCTCCCTAACCCAGATGGAACGACCGGCGCGGTCTTCCTGGCGACGCCCGGTTCTTGTGTTGCGTACTACGGGTCGTCGACTCGTGCGCTTCCGGTTCGCGTGGCCGCGCCGGCGACGGTGGCCGAAGCAAGGTTCTGCGAGTCGGTCGAATCAGGTCACTCGAACCAAGATGATTCCGCTCAGATCGCGGCGCTGCTCGGTATTTCAGCTGAGCCGTATCGCATCGACAGCCAGTGCAAGTACGCCGCAGTGGCGCGTGGTGATGCGTCGATCTATCTGCGGTTGCCAACCCGTGCCGACTACCGCGAGAAGATCTGGGATCACGCCGCCGGCAAGTTCGTCGTCGAGCAGGCCGGGGGACAGGTCACCGACGTAACCGGTGCGCCGCTCGATTTCTCGCACGGATCGAAGCTCGAGCAGAACCGCGGCATCGTCGCCACCGATGGCCGATTCCACGACGAAGTCATCGCCGCCGTAACCACCGTCCTCGACTCCTGACCGTTCCTCGGTCGTCCAGCCAGCCCGCGCCGCCCCGCCAGCCCGCGCCGACCGCGCGC
>JADWMG010000302.1 GCA_015767405.1 Actinomycetota bacterium | reverse complement strand
GCGTCATTGGTATGCACCGACATTCGCAAGAGCGATGCTTCCCGGGCTCACTGCTGTGGGGTCGGTCATCACGTTGACCAGGCTGGTCTTTTCGGAGGTGAATGCTGCATCGAGCGTCGAGCGAATATCGTCGGGATTCTCAACCAAGAACCCGGCTCCGCCCATGGCCTCGACGATGCTGTCATAGCGAATCGCGCCCAGCTCGACCACCGATTCGATCGACCGGCCGAGCTTGACCTCCTGACTGTGGCGAATCATGCCCCAGCCGAGATCGTTGGAGACGACCACGACGATCGGTAGCCCCCTGGTGATGGCGCGCTCGAACTCCATGAAGTTGAACCCGAGTGACCCGTCGCCCGTGAGCAGTACGACCCGCCTGTCCGGGTAGAGGAACTTCGCGGCATTGGCGTACGGCACGCCGCCGCCGAGGCTTCCGAACAATCCGTAGTCGAGATAGTGGCCCGCCCTGCGAATGGTGCGGGTCATTCCGGTCCAGGTCGTGGCGTCACCGCCATCTGTGACGAGCATGTCGTCGTCGCGATCGAGGAACTCGTCGACCTCTCGCGCCAATCGCATGGGGTGGATGGGTGTATCGGGGCAGCTCCATTGTGGTTCTGCAGCGGCAAGGCCCTTCACCTCTTCCACCTTCAGGTCATCGATCCACGGAGCGAACCGAGACTCGAGGTCAGGAGCTGTGCCCTCAGCCTCGATGACTCGGCCGAGCTCATCGGCCAACGCCCGTATGTCGCTGACAATCGGTAGATCGACCGCTCGATTTCGTCCGATCTCTTCGGCTCTGATGTCGACCTGAACGATCTTGGCATCGGGATTGAACACACCGCCGAAGAGTGAGAATAGGTTCAGCCGACTACCGAGGAGCACCACTAGATCGGTCATCATGCCGGCATACGCGGAAGCACCAGGCCGGATCGCAAGGCTGCCGCCGAAGCAATACGGGTTCAGATCAGAGACCACGCCTCGCCCATTGGCAGAGGTGAAGATCGGCAGTCCGGCCGACTCGACGAGACGCGCGAGCGATGCGCCCGCATCGGAGTACCACGCTCCACTCCCGGCGATGACCATGGGGCGTTCCGACTCGGCCAGCAGCCGGTGTAGATCTGAGACCTTCGCGATGTCGACAGGCCGAGCATCGACCGTGCTGACCTTGACCTCCACCGGACCGACGGGTTGAGCGTTCAGAACGTCGATCGGGAGCTCGAGATAGACGGGCCCGGGGCGACCACTACTTGCTTCGCGAAATGCGAGGTCGACGAATTCGGGAATACGCGAGGGAAGCTGGCATACGAGCGCCTTCTTCACCATCGGCTCGATGACCGGAGCCTGACGCATGTCCTGGAGATCGAGCTTCTCCGCCATGTTGATCCCGACTGATCCAGCGATCAGCACCAGCGGAGTTCCGGCCATTGCCGCGCTGGCGATCGGAGTCAGGGCGTTGGTGAATCCGGGGCCAGCAGTAACCATCGCGACACCCGGCTTGCGGGTGAACCGACCGTAGGCATCGGCCATCCAGACCGCCGCCTGCTCGTGACGCGTGTCGAACAAACGGATTTCACTTTCCTCGAGGTGCGCGTAGATCGGGTTGAGATGCCCGCCGCTGAGGGTGAAGATCGTGTCGACTCCGTGTTCGATCAGCGCCCGCGCTGCCGCCTGGCCGCCGTTCGCGAATTCGAGTTCCATGTTCTCTCCCTTGTTCTGCGTTACAGCTCGGTGAGCAACCCACCGCCGACGTTGATTGCTTGGCCGGTGATGTACGAAGCCTGCGACGACGCCAGGTAGACGCCGAGGTCCGCGACCTCTTCGACGGTGCCCATTCGCCCCAAAGGCACGGTGTCGAGCAGTCGCTTCCTTGCCTCGTCCTCGCTGACCCCCATCACGTGGGCCTTCAAGGCGACATTGAGGACCTGCAGGTCGGTGTCGATCAGGCCGGGGCAAATCGCATTGACACGGATGCCCTGCGAAGCAAGTTCGCTCGCCATGACCTTGGTGGCCATGATCACCCCAGCCTTCGCAACGGAGTACGCGCCGTTGAGTTCGGCAGGTTTCTTGCCGGCGCGCGAAGCCACGTTCACGATTGCACCGAGTCGTCCCTCCATCAGCGGCACCGCGGCCTGGCTGACGCGGACGACGCCGTTCAGGGTGACGTCGAGTGTTCGCAGCCAGTCTTCCTCGACATATTCGTGAAGAGGAGTCGGCGCCCCGAAGACCGCTGCCGCGTTGTTGAACAGCACATCGAGCCCGCCGAAGCACCGACGAACCTCTTCGAACGCGTCGGCAATGGAAGCTGCGCTGAAGGCCGCCAATTTGATATGCGATACTTTTCTGGATACCGAAGAGCACGTTACACTCGATGATATGATGCAGCTTCTGAAAAAAGCAGGATACGATTATCAACCTGATTTTGTTCGGCAGTGCTTGAATCGCTTTGTCGAACACGGTTTTGCTCAGAAAAAAACATTTGAGGGGCAAGCTCCACGCTACGAACACCATCATCTCGGAAAACATCACGACCATTTCATTTGCACTAAATGTGGTAATATAATCGAATTCGATAACGATGAAATGGAAAAATTGCAATTAAAGATCGCCTCCAATCTGGGATTCCATATGCTCCAGCATAAAATGGAAATTTACGGCATTTGCTCCGGTTGCATGGCCATAAGGCATCCCTTGCTGCCTCTGGCCATGGCCAAGCCTGGTGAAAATGTTGTGATTAAAGAAATGACAGGGGGAAGAACTGTGAAGAACAGACTTGCCTCCATGGGTCTGCGATCGGGAGACTCCTTAGAGATCATCAACAACAACGGCCAGGGGAGATTGATTGTGGGACATGGATCCACACGCTTGGCCATGGGCAGGGG
>JADWMG010000301.1 GCA_015767405.1 Actinomycetota bacterium | reverse complement strand
ACATCGTGACCGACCAACACTCCCCATCACACGGCTGACCCACACTCCCCACCGACGAGTGGGCCGACACGACCTCTGGAGCCAAGTCGTCGGCAAGATCCGACTCGGCTACTCGCCCTGGCTGACCAGCGGGTGGTGATCGGCGGCTGGCGGACGTGAATATCGAGTGACCTACCCGACCGCCTCGGCGTGCGAGTTCGCCGGAAGTGCGCTCACCCGACACGCCGCGCATGAACGGCAAACCCCAGCCCTTCAAACCAACCGCCGTCTAACATCGGATGCCGGGTTCGGGATGTGGCCTCATCGAAGCATCAGCACCGAGGCGAAAGCTGAACACGCCGGCAGACCGCAAGGTCGCACAGACGTCCTCATCTGCCCATCCCGAACCCACCTCTTGACAGAGAGGAGCCGAACTGTGCGGGGTTGACACGGCTCGACGCCGCCCATAATCACGATCAACCGGACCCGTGGCCATCGCCCCCCGTGGCTGTCCGTTTGAGGTTCGCTGAATTCCAGTGGTCGTCGCAACACTGTCCAGTTCTTGGGGGTTCGGTCTGATGGTTCGTTCGTGGTCTAAGGAGGAGCAGGTCGCCAATCGGGATCGGTTCTGGTCGCTGTTGACGGGAGGCGTTTCGGTGACCTGTCGGGCCGCTACTTGTCGGTTGACGAGCGGATCAGGATCGCCGACTTGAAGATGACTGGTGAGTCGGTCCGGTCGATCGCATCCCATCTCAAACGGTCGCCGTCGACGATTAGCAGAGAGCTGAGACGCAATGGCGCGAGAGGCCGCCGTTATGGGCCGCACCTAGCGCAGAAACGAGCGGAGCAACGTCGAAGCCGACCCAAACAGTTCAAGCTCGACCGGCCCGAGCTGCGAGACATCGTGCAGTCCAAGCTGTGTTCAAAGTGGAGCCCCGAGCAGGTGAGCTTGCACCTGGCTGAGCGGTTTGCTGATCAACCGGAGATGAACGTGGCGTTCGAGACGATCTACTCGGCGTTGTATCGGGAGAACCCGCTGCCCAAGGGACTGCACGTCCACCTTCGGACTCGCCGGCATCTCCGCAGGCCCAGAGGGCTCGTGGCGCATAGGCGGCCGAGGATCCCTCACATGACCATGATCGATCAACGCCCAACCGAGGTCGACGACCGCAAACAACCGGGCCACTGGGAGGGCGACCTCATCGTCGGATCGAACTGCCGCTCCGCGATTGCGACGCTCGTTGAACGCAAGAGCCGGTTCTTGGTGATGGTCCCGCTACCTGAGGGTCACAAGGCCCCAGCGGTTCGCTCTGCGATCGTGGCAGCCCTCGAGTCGCTGCCGGACACGGCGATGAGAACATTGACGTGGGATCAAGGCACCGAACTCACCCAGCACCGCGAGATCGCCTCGGCGTCGGGGATCAGCATCTTCTTCTGTGAGCCGCACAGCCCGTGGCAACGCGGCACGAACGAGAACACCAACGGATTGATTCGCCAGTACTTCCCCAAGAGCACCGACCTCAACAAACACTCCGCCGCCCGAATCGCGCAAGTCGCAGCCGAACTCAACGACCGACCCAGAAAGACCCTCGGAATGAGAACCCCACACGAGATCTTCAACCACGACCTCACTCGGCCAACGGCTACTGTTGCGACGACCACTTGAATCCACCATCCCCTATCGGACACTCTCGGCCATTGCACACCGGTTGCTCACCGGTGCTGCACAGATTGGGGCGAGACCACTTCGGCGTTGAGGACTGGGCACATCAATTCCGGGTCTTGCCCATTGGCTTTGGCGAACGCTATCTGTGAGGCGTCAGACTGTCGTGGCGGCGTAGAGTCGCCATTGGTCTGGTACGCCTTTGAGGGTGTGGTCACCACGATCGGACAGCTGTATCTCGGAGCCGATTACTAGATCCTTGACGGTGCGAGAAACGAGAACTTCGTCGGCGTTGGCAAGGTCACAGATGCGTGACGCAATCACGACACCGATTCCGGCGATGTCTTCGCCGCGGAGTTCGACTTCGCCAGTGTGCACCCCGGCGCGTATCTTCAGATCGTGGGGGCGTAGCGCTGCAGCGATGGCTCGGGAGCAGGCAACGCCGCGACTGGGTCTGTCGAACGTGGCGAGTATTCCGTCACCTGTCGTCTTGATAAGTCGGCCTCCGTGGCGTTGAATTTCAGCGTTAGCTATCTGGTCATGTTGGTCGAGCAGGCTGTGCCATGAGGTATCTCCCACGCTGCGCGCTAGTTCTGTCGAGGCGACGATGTCGGTGAATAGCACGGTCGCGAGCACACGGTCGAGGGACAGAGCAGTCGATGCGCCGTCCGCGACGAAATCCACCACCGCATCACGCCATGGAGCTACGTCATCGGGTCGCCATGATCCATGGAATGCTCCCGGAAGTTCCAATAGGCGTGCCTGAGGTATCTGTTCAGCCAGGTAGCGCCCCGAGGCAATTGGCACCACAGGATCGCCAGTGACGTGTATCACCAGTGTCGGGGCCGCGATCGTTGACAGTGCCGGACGAACATCGATCTCGAAGTTCCGGCGCATTATCTCCGCAGCCATTTTGGGTGTGCACGCGTTCCGTTCAAACCGGGCAATGGTGGCTCTCGCCGTCTCAGGATCGGGAGCGTTCTGGATAAAACTTTCGAAGACCCTGCCTGTGCCCCACTCGGCGGTCACAAACTTCACGATCGAATCGCACGCCTCAGCTGAAAGCCCAAACGGGTAGTCGTCAGCTCTGCTGAATTTCGGGGCAGAACCGAAAAGGATCAGTCCCTGCACGCGTTCAGGAGCCGAAGCCGCGAACAGTATGGACATCGGACCGCCTTCGGACACCCCATGAACGAATGCACGATCAGAACCTGCTGCGTCCATGACCGCACGGATGTCGTCGGAGCGTTCTTCCAGGCTCCCGAAACCGAGGGAGCGATCTGATAAGCCTGTTCCGCGCTTGTCGAATGTGATCACTCGCGCCACGCCATCGAGTTGTTCGAGCCATCTAATGTGAGGTAGTTCCCACGAGAGGTCGAGATGGGTAATGAAGCCCGAGACGAAGACCAGATCGACCGGGCCATCGCCAACGACCTGGTAGGCGATATCGGCGCCACCGGTGCTGGACGCGTAACGGATATCTGATCGACTCATCTCGTCACGCTCCCCCCCGACGTCCGACGCGTTACTCGCCAGACGACCGCAAATAGTTGAACCCAAGCGATCGTACAATGCTCGGCAGCCCAAATTACGATCTGGTCCACCGACACAGACCTCACGCCTCTGACGTACGCGGTGACGACAACAGCAGATCCGCACCCACGCCAACGCGTCCGAATGAGGGTCGCTGTCCCTATCTGAGGCGACCTTCACGAGCGGGCACTTGACGTCGTCGGAGTTCCGTTGCGAACACCCGATAATGCCGCACGGTAACCCAGTCGTTGACTACGCGAGGCCGCACGGTAAAGGCCCATATAGCGCACCCGATAATCGCGTCTGTGATCAATCTGCCGAACACGGTTGGTGGTCGCGTTATGCGCTGGCCGTTGGACTGGCCGACCCGCAACACTTCGCCGGATATCGGGCAAACCTGTGCCGACCACTGGGTCGACGTATGCCCC
>JADWMG010000300.1 GCA_015767405.1 Actinomycetota bacterium | reverse complement strand
TGATCCAGTACCCGAGGCTCAGCATCACGCCGACGATGATCGCGACGAGGAGCTGCCCCCTCAGGAACCCGCCGACCGCGGTGTTGAGGCGCCGGCCGACGTATGCGAACTCGGCACGGCTTCGTTCAGGGACGAGATCGAGCATCCGCTGCTGCACGTTCGGGAGATCGATGAGGAGATAGAACGCGACGACGGGCCCGAGCAGGAATACGAGGATGAATTCGAAAACTCCGCTCGTGAGCGTGCCGATGCGGCCGAAGACGATTGACAGAATGGTGTCTTGGTTATCCGGATCATTCAGATAGTCGAGGATCTCGTCGTACGACCAGATCGACGCGTCGAGGCCAAACCGCTCACCCGTACTGACGACCTGCTCGGCGAGCTGGTCGTAGAGGTCGGGGAATTCGCTCGCGAATCCACTCGCCTGGTCTGCGATGCTCGGAACGACAATAAGGCCGAGAGCGACGAGCCCGGCCAGAAATGCAAGGAATCCGATTGCAGCGCCAATGAGCCGATGGATGCCGCGGCGCTGCAGGGCAGTGACGAAGGGGTTCAGGACGAATACGACGATCAGTGCAAGGAACAGCGGGGCGAAGATCACTCGTCCCTCGATGAGAACGTAGGCCCCGAAGAAGATGAGGATCAGTGCGCCGATGGTGGCCCAGGAGAACACCCCGACCCCGCGCACGAGCCCTTCGAATTCACTGCGGATCCGCTGCTTGTCTCCGGACTTGCTCACGGTTTCGTCCCGGTCCGGCGGGCGATCTGCTCGAGGCGTTCGTCGCGCATACGCCGCAACCGGAGCACCGTCATCGGGGCGTACACAATTGCCTCTTCGTCATCGATGAGTCGACGAACCGCTTGGTAGTAGCGGGTCGCGCTCATTTCTAGGTACTCGCGGATAGCCCGGTCCTTCGGTCCTGGGAACAGCCACCACGAGCCCTCAAAGTCGAGGACCTCTCGGTCCCGCTCGGACACCATGGACGAAGCGTATTCAGGAGGTGTGACAGAACCGTGGATTTCGCGCGGGAACCCACCTCAGGTACCCCGCCGGATGCTCCCGGAAGTCGGGTCGCAGCGATCAGCCCCTAGGGGGCGTCGGTGCAGCGATCGATGCCCTCGTGGACGTGCTCCATCAGGTCAGCTTCGATGGCTCGAAGGGCCCGCGCGGTTGCCAAGTCCCCGGCAATGTGCTGCTTGCCGTTCGTCCGCCCGCCCTTCGCACGCCCTTCGCCCTTGAACGCACCCGACGGGCACTCCATCGAAGCAACGGCATAGGCACCTTCGTCACCAACTTCAACATGCAGATTCACGACGTAGTCCACAAACCCTCCTCGGGTCTTCGATTCATCTTGAATGGTCGACTGATTTGTCCCCTCGCGCTAGGGCCCATCGTCGGTAGATGTTCGGCAATGGTTCAATACCGTGCATGCTTCAGCGGCTCTTCCCCATCATCGCGCTTGCTGCGATTGTGGTCAGTGCCGGATGCACTCAACAGGAGCCAGCGGTGCCTTACAGCGAATCCACGACCGTCGTCGCCGTCGGTGATTCGATCATGGTGGGCGCTTCGGAGCACCTCACCGGTCTTGTCGACGGAATCGTGATCGATGCCGAGGTTGGCCGCCCGTTCGCGGACGGGATCGCAGCCCTCGAGCGCCAGAACGTGCCGACCGACCCACCCGACATCCTCGTGGTCGCGCTCGGCACAAACGCCGGGACGAACGCAACCCACATTGACGAACTCATCACGGCGGCCGGTGATGTCAACGAGATCATCCTCGTCAACATACGCGTCCCTCGCAATTGGGAGAACGCCACGAACGCGGCGTTGGCGGACGCAGCCGGGCGCTACGACCACGTGCGCATCGTCGACTGGTACGGCGAGAGCGCAGACGGCGACCACCTATTCCGCGCCGATGGGTATCACCCGAACGAGACCGGGTCCGAGCGCTGGGCAAATCTGATCGTGGTCGAGATCAAGAGCTGAATCCCGGCGTGCTCACGGATTGCCGATGCTGCGCACGGGGAATCCGACGCCACAGTTCGGCGGAGTGATGGAGCCGGGTATCGGACTCGAACCGATGACCTTCTCTTTACAAGACCGTTGCTGCGATTCAGCCCTGGATGGCTTTCCGGCCAGAACGCCTTTCACACCAAGGGTTCTGACCTTGTAGCGTCTCCTACCGATTCGCCCTGTTTCTCATCGTCTCGCGGACCAAATGCGGACCGGTCAGCCACCGCATGACGCCCGCTACGTGACCCAACGGAGAACTGTCGCAATGGAACCCGATTCCGCCACACCCACAACCCCACCGCCCGCATTCCGCAAACGTCGACGCTTGGGCATGGATGGATGAGCGATTGGTGTCGCGAAGTGTCGGGTTGCTGAGCGTTTGATGTCGTGAGACGTCGGTTGGGAGCGGAGGGGCGTGAGCCATCCTCTGAACCAGTCGAACGCGTCGGACTCCCCCAGGCGTCGACCGGCGATCCGCCACGCGTTGACAGCAACCCGAGGGGCCCTCTGGGCGCTGACGCGGCAAGTTGACTCCCGTGTGTCAGCCGAACATATTGCCGGATATGCGCTACCGGCTTCGCTGTGGCATGGAAGGTGGAATGGCCGATCCGGCCCCTGTGAGGTCACCAGCGTCGGGTTAAACTGATGTGCGGCACCGGCGGTGACACTGGAGGATACTGTGCGTCGCTCTTGGGTAGGTATCTGTGTGACCGTCATCGTCGTTGCGAGTGGTTGTGGCGGTGGCGAAATGTCGTTGAGTGAGTACGTCGATGAGATGAACACCATTGGTGCTCGCATAGCCCAACAATCAGAGGTGGTCTTCGCTGAGGCCGAACAGATCGCCACACCGAGTGACGTGAACGCGATGATGGA
>JADWMG010000089.1 GCA_015767405.1 Actinomycetota bacterium | reverse complement strand
CGGTGACGGAGGAATGCTCCGCGTTCACTACCTCGACGAGGGACCTGCCGATGCAGCGCCTGTTCTCCTCATGCATGGCGAGCCCTCATGGAGCTACCTGTACCGACACATGATTCCCGTGCTGGTGGAAGCTGGACATCGTGTCATCGCCCCGGATCTCGTCGGATTTGGTCGCAGCGACAAACCCGCCGCCATGTCCGACTACACATATGCACGACACGTCGAATGGATGCGCGCACTTCTGTTCGGTCATCTTGATCTGAGCGACATCACGTATTTCGGGCAGGATTGGGGAGGGCTCGTCGGTCTCCGGCTTGTCGCAGCGGAGCCTGATCGATTTGCTCGTGTGGCGATTGGGAATACCGGCCTTCCAACCGGGCATGGCCCGGCGAGTGAGGCATTTCTGGCATGGCAGAAGTTTTCGCAGGAATCACCGGTGTTCCCGATTGGCCAGATCGTCAACGGCGCGACAACCACAGATCTCACCGACGATGTCGTGGCGGGGTACAACGCGCCCTTTCCCGACGACACGTTCATGGCCGGGGCCCGCATCTTCCCGACCCTTGTTCCGACGAGCCCGGACGATCCTGCGAGCGCGGACAACATTGCAGCGTGGGAATCGCTTGTGGCCTTCGAGAAACCGTTCCTCCTGTGTTTCAGCGACCAGGATGCGGTCACCAAGGGAGGCGATGCGCCGTTCCTCAAAAAGGTGCCGGGCGCCGTTGGCCAGCCCCACACCACGATCGAGGGCGGCGGTCATTTCCTGCAGGAAGATCGTGGTCCCGAACTCGCGCGGGTAATCGTCGACTTTGTCGGCAGCTGACCGAGGCCGCGCCACGCGCTCCCACATCAGGACGTGAGTGGTACCATTCCTCTATGAGTGGGACACATACTGTTGTGGTGGGAAACAGGGGCCGAATCGTGGTGCCTGCTGAGGTCCGCGAACGTGCAGGGCTCAGTGAGGGAACGCCACTGGTACTCATCGAGGGTTCCGGCGGTCTTGTTCTATTGACGCGTGAGCAGCTTCGATCTCGAGTACGCAGCGAACTAGACGGTCTCGATCTCGTGGCGGACCTGCTATCCGACCGCCGTAGCGCCGCAGCCAGAGAAGATGCCAAATGAGTGCCGTTCTCGATGCCTCAGCACTACTGGCATTTCTTCAGGATGAGGATGGTTCCGACACAGTCGAGTTGGCGCTCGAGGACGATTCGTTTTGCGGCGCCGCAAATTGGTCGGAGGTCGCGCAGAAGGTCCTTGCGGCCGGCCGCGACTGGGACCTAGTGAAGGCACTGCTCCTGAGCTACGGGCTACGCATCGAACCGGTATCTGCCGCTGATGCGGAGTGGGCAGCCCGTCGGTGGAAACGTGGCGATGGAATGTCACTGGCCGATCGTCTCTGCCTTGCTCTTGCCGAGCGGGCCGACGTCGATGTTTTGACCGCCGATTCCGTCTGGGGCTCGGAAGGCCGCGTGAGCCAAATTCGTCATGGCCGTCGCTGAGCGTCCTCTTACACTGAACTCATGCCCCTGCTGGATCACTAGTTGCTTTCGCGGGGCTTTCCCTTCTCCTTGTGCTGGTACCCGCGCCGAGTGTGATGTTCGTCGTCAGCCGTGCTGTTGCGCTCGGGCGCAAGGCCGCGCTGATCACCGTTGCCGGCAACGCTCTCGGTATCTACCTCCAGGTTGCTCTCGTTGCTGCGGGGCTCGGAGTTGTCGTCGAGCGTTCCGTAGCTGTGTTCACCGCGGTGAAGCTGTTTGGCGCCGCTTATCTGGTGTGGCTCGGAATCCAGGCCATCCGGCACCGTCGTTCGAACGCCATCACGCTCGAGAAGGCCGCTGCCCCGGCACAGAGCCGTTCCTTGTTCGCCGATGGTGTCGTAGTAGGTGTGGCGAACCCGAAGGCGATCGTGTTCTTCGCGGCGATCCTCGCGCAGTTCGTCGAGCCGGGAGGCGCCCCCGCTGGTGCGCAAATTCTTATTCTCGGGATGGTCTTCGTAGTCGTGGCACTGGTCTCAGATGGGGCCTGGGGGCTCGCCGCGGGAACGGCGCGCAATTGGTTTGCGCGCTCCCCGCGTCGCATGGAGCGGATGAGCGCCACTGGCGGCGCGGTGATGGTGGGCCTCGGGCTGCGCCTAGCGCTGTCAGGGCGAGCGGAGTAAGCGGATCGAAGCCCGTTCCACCGATTCAGGCTGGTTCCGGCGACAGTCCGGGATGATCGAACCACGAGAAGAATTCGATCACGTCGTCTTCGTTGCCAGTCACGTGAATGTCGCCGCTGTCGATCGCCTCAGCGACAGTTTGCACACCGGTGAGGACGTCGGCCCAAGTCGAACGTTCGAGTGACAGCACGAGAGCAGCCCCGTCACCGTCGGTTGGAACGGCCACGCCATTTCGAACGTGGAGGCCGGAGCGAGCGTCGCGAAACTCCAGCCGTACGTGGCGGTCCGCTCGCTCGCAGAGTGTGGGTTCAAGCATCACGCGCAGAAGGTGCAGTGACGCGTCGGCGGGGCCGTTCAGCAGTTGACTGCGGGCGAAGCGGTGTGATCGGAAGCGGTCGGTGTCCATCGACCGGTCGAGGTGCCTGGCTCGTGTCAGACACCAGTTACGTATGTTTGCCGCCGTGGTCCGCTGGCCTACTGCCCGGAGAACGGCGGCGAGCCGATCTCGGTCAGGCTGACTCGAGTCGTCGGCGCGGACAAGCCATGTGGAGAGTTCGAGAGCCCACCGAAGATCGTCGTCGGCCAGAGCGGCATCGGCTTGCGCACGAACTTCCTGGGTCCCGCCAAAACCTTCGACGAGGCGATGGGCACGATCGACTGGAGGCACCGGGAACAAGGTTGCTTCGTCACCGTCGAACCATCCCCGCAAACCAATGTGGATCTGGCGGACGTGATGTTCGACAAGCCCGTAGTGCTGGGACTGCAGGTATGACTCGGCATACAGGTCAGGTAGTTGGACGAACTCGGTGAGTTCGCCGAACGTCATCCCGAGATTGATGCCACGCACGGTCTGATCCCACATGAACTGCACCGCGTCGCGGCTGCGCGTCACTTCGTCTCGGACTTGATCTTTGCCACTGATCGGAGGGCCGTGCGTCCCGATCAGGTGCTCTGCGCCGAGATCGATGATGTGGTCGAATCCGGTCAGGAGCGTGCGCGGGTCGCGGTACTCCTCTCCGCGGATTGGGAACACATTGAACAGTGCCGGCCAGACAAGATTGTTGACGCAGACGTCGAGCTCGGGAAACCAAATGGTGATCGAGTCGTCGGCATCGGAGGGTGCTGGTGTCAGCTCTACGGTGAGGCCGGCCAGGGTTGTTGTGACGGGCTCGCTGAATGTCTCGGTCGGGGGAAGGAAGCCGTTTGTGAAAGGAGCATGATCGGAGCTTCTGAACTCCTTGCCGATTCCGACGCCGACCAACGCATTCGGCCCTTCGTCCGGCAGGAGGATGCCGAACTGATAGATGAGTCCACTGCGCGAGATTGGGCCAACCTCACCCGCTTGTCGTTGGATGTTCGCCAACACACCCTCATGGGACCAGATCGGAAGATGTGGATCTGCTCCGGCATCGATCAGGGCCTGGGTACCGCTGATGTAGTGAAAGTGCGAATAGATGACGGCCGCTATTGGAGCGTTGGTCAACTTGCGAACATCAGCAAGTGCGGCGGCCATCTCTTCTTTCGACTCACCGGTGTCGATCACGATCAATCCATCCGGACCTTCGACAAATGTCTGGTTGGATAACCCGTTGCCAACGACACACCTGACGTTGTCTGTGACAGCGCAGAGCCTGCGCGTGAAACGTGCCGTGTGCTCGATCATCTCGTTGCGGGCTAGTCCGCCGTTGGCTGCGGCGACGGTCAGGGAATCGTCTTTGTGGAAGCTTGCTGGATGTGACGGCGAAGGCATCTCAAGATCCTGGCAGATCCGTCACAGGGCCAAGGACGGGCGGGGATGCAGTAGCTTTCGGCGATGGTCTCAGCACAGAATCCACTTCCGTCGGGCTTCGGCCCCCAATCCGTACCGACGGATGTACTTGGCGATCTTGATCTCGGCGGATGCAATGCGATGGTCACAGGCGGCTACTCGGGGTTGGGCCTCGAGACGACAAAGGCGCTCGCCAACGCCGGCGCAGCGGTGATTGTCCCGGCACGGCGACCTGAACACGCGCAGGCGGTCCTCGATGGGCTCGGTGAGGTCGAGGGGCAGATCAACGTCGCCGAACTCGACCTTGCAGACCTCGCGAGTGTTGAGCGATTTGCTCAGGGGTTCGTCGCCTCCGGGATTCCACTCGACATCGTCATCAACAACGCGGCGATCATGGCCTGCCCGGAGACGAGGGTTGGCCCTGGGTGGGAGGCTCAGTTCGCAACGAACCACCTCGGTCACTATGCGCTGATCAATCGGCTATGGCCGGCATTGACCGCCTCTGCTGGCGCTCGTGTTGTTGCGTTGTCGTCGACCGGGCACAAACTCTCACCGATTCGATGGGACGACGTGCAGTTCGAGTCCGACTACGACAAGTGGGTGGCGTACGGGCAGGCGAAAACTGCGAACGCATTGTTTGCGGTGCAACTCGACACGCTCGGAGAAGCTCATGGCGTGCGCTCGTTTGCGGTACATCCGGGCGGAATCATGACCGAGCTACAGCGTCACCTTCCCAAAGAGGAGATGGTCAACATGGGCTGGATCGACGATGATGGCAACATCAACGAACGGTTCAAGACCCCCGAGCAGGGTGCTGCAACGTCGGTTTGGGCGGCGACGTCGTCTCAACTCGATGGCATGGGCGGCGTGTACTGCGAAGACTGCGATATTTCCTCTCCGACCGATTCTTCGAGCCCGTTCGGTCGTTACATCGGCGTTGACCCACATGCCATCGATCCAGAAAGCGCTGCCCGATTGTGGACGCTCTCCGCGGAACTGACAGGAGTTGACGCTTTCGCCTGAGTGCTCAGTTCGCGGAGGAGACTCCTCCGTCAACCGGAATTACCGATCCCGTCGTGAAGGCACCCGCCCTACTGGCGAGGAAGATCACCGTTCCGGCGATGTCTTCTGGTGAACCAATCCGTCCGCGGGGAACACCTGCCTCCACCATTCGCCTGCTGCTCGGGTCGTCCAGCATGTAGGACATCATCTTCGACTCGAATGGCCCAGGGGCGATCGAGTTGATCGTGATGTGATCCTTCACGAGGTGGCTGGCCATGTGGCGAGCCATCATGTGAACGCCGGCCTTCGACGCCGAATACGAGTAGTTGTCTCCCAGGGGCACGCGAATCCCGTCGATCGAGCCGATCATGATGACGCGGGCAGGATCTTCGGCGGTTGCACCCGCTTTCAGCTGTGGGAGCAGCGCCTGGGTCAGCATGAACGGCGCCTTGACGTTGATGTCCATCACTTTGTCGAAGCCCATTTCCGGGAACTCTCCCAGGGGAGCTCCCCAGGCGGCGCCGGCATTGTTCACAAGGATGTCCAGCTGCGTCTCTTGTTTGCCGAGTTCGGCAACAAACGAATCCAATCCCTCGGTTGTCGACAGATCGGCAGGAATCGAAATGCATTCGCCGTGCTCTGACAATGTTGTTGCAGCCTCATCACATGCTTCGGCCTTGCGGGCGGTGATGTAGGTCTTCACACCGTTGGCGACCAGACCCGAAGCAATCATGAAGCCGATACCCCGCGAACCGCCCGTGACGACGGCAGTCTTGCCTTGCAACCCGAAGAGCGAGGCGATATCGAGTGGAGAAGTGGGGTTCGATGCGTTCATGACCCTGGTTGTAGTCGCTCTTGTACCTCAATCCACAAACGGCCACATGATCCGGTGTCAGTTCCTCTTTGGAGGCGAACTATGTTCACTTCGTGCCAGGGTTGACGACAGTCGAACTGAATGAGTTCCTCGAGGAACCGGGACATCTCTTGCGAATTGGCACGGTTGACCGAAGCGGGATGCCGCGAGTTGTGCCGATCTGGTTCGAGCACGGCGAGAGCAAACTGTGGTTCACTCCGCGCGCAAAGTCGGCTTGGCTCGATGATCTCCGCGCAAACCCCGCGGTGTGCTGCACCATCGACGAGACCTCCGGCGAGTCTCGCAAGCTCGTCGCCCGCGGGCGGGCTGTTCTGGAATACGACCTCGGTGACGACGATGTATGGCGTGATCGCTATCGCCGGATTGCATGTCGCTATACGCCTCCACAGTTTGCGGAGGCTTACATCCAAGACACGATCGAAGAACAGCGCGCGCTCTACTCGCTCGCTCTCGCCGACGCCGAAACCTCTACCTGGCGCATGCCGTTTCGTCAGGGCGAGGACCCGCTCGCCGTTTGGGCTTCGCGCTACTACCACCGCTGACACACATCGAGCAGGCATGCTGGTGACCATGACTGACAGCCGCGCCATTGCTTGCACCTCAGACCAATGAGTGGAGTTCGACTGAGCCGGCGACTTCAGGCGCTTCCACCTCCGAGTGAGCGCAGACTTGCTGTCCGCGTGACTCCTGATGCGCTTCGTCATGTCAGGGCGCGGCACCCGTGGGTATTCGAGGAGTCGGTCACGTCGATCAGCCACGAGGCCGCAATGGGAGACCTGGCAGTGATCTTCGATGCTGATCGCAAGTTCGTCGCGATGGCGCTGTACGACCCGGAGTCACCGATCCAGTTCAAAATTCTTCACGTCGGCAAGCCGACAAAGATCGATGATGCCTGGTGGGTCGACACATTTCGGCGGGCGCTGGGTGTCAGACAGGAGTTTCTGGATGACCCTGATGCTGACCACCTTGCGTATCGCATCATCAACGGTGAGAACGACGGTCTTGGCGGGTTTGTCGTTGATCGGTACGCGGACACTCTCGTCATCAAGCTCTACTCGGCGGCGTGGATCCCGCATCTGTCGCGACTCACGCGGCTCTTGTTGGATGTCACGGGGTGTGGTTCGGCCATACTGCGTCTCGCCAGAAATCTGCAGGCCGAGAAACGCTCCGCCGACCTGTTCGGACTGAGCGACGGCGACGTCATCGCCGGCACACTGCCGGATGGTCCGGTGCAGTTCGCCGAGGGCGGCCTGCTGTTCGAGGCGGATGTGAGAACTGGGCAGAAGACAGGTCACTTCCTCGATCAACGAGCAAACCGGATTCTCGTGGGGGAGATGGCCCGAGGCCGCGATGTGCTCGATGTATTTGCGTCGACCGGAGGGTTCAGTGTGCACGCCGCTGCTGGTGGCGCTCGGAGCGTGCACAGCGTTGACATCTCGCCTCCCACAATCGCTGCGGCTGAGCGGAACATGGCGCTCAATTCACGGCTCGAGGCAGTGGCCAACTGTGACTTCACGACCGAGGTCGGAGATGCGTTCGAGGTGATGGTGCAACTTGCCCGCGCGGAAAAGGACTATGACATCGTTGTCGTCGATCCGCCGTCTTTCGCGCAACGACAGGCGAACGTTGACGGAGCGTTGCGGGCGTACACGCGGCTCACACATCTAGCGCTTCGATTGGTACGGCCGGGGGGAGTTCTGATGCAGGCCTCATGTTCGAGCCGGGTTCCTGCAGATCTGTTCTTCGACACCGTTCTCGATGCTGCCGAGGACGCGGGGCGGTCAATGCGCGAGATTGCCCGCACGGGCCATGACGTCGATCACCCGATCGGATTCCGAGAAGGCGCTTACCTCAAAGCCGGATTCTGGACCGTGGGGAAGCGTCGGTAGCCTCCATCTGATGGCATCGATCCAAGCGAACGGCATCACCATCGAGTACGAGGTTCACGGCGAAGGCGACCCCTTACTGCTAGTGCAGGGTCTGAGCGGCCAGCTCATCGATTGGCCTGACGAGTTCGTTGCCATGTTGGTTGCCGACGGGTTCAAGGTGATCCGTTTCGACAACCGCGATATCGGCCTGAGTACGGAGTTCGACTGGGAGCCGCCGAGTCAAGTCAAGTCGGTTGCCCGAGCGCTCGCCAGGCGGCCGGCGAAGGCCGGGTACCTGCTCAGTGACATGGCCGCAGATGCCGCCGGGCTGCTCGAGGCGCTCGACATCGACCAGGCGCATGTTGTCGGAATCTCGATGGGCGGCATGATCGCTCAGAGTCTGACAATCGAACACTCCGCGAAGGTTCTCTCGCTCACATCCATCATGTCCAACACCGGTGACCGCAAGAATGGCAAGATCGCCGGTCGACTGATAGCAAGGCTCATCCGTCTTCCGAAACCAACCCGCGAGAATGCCGTTGACCGCTCAGTGGAGATCTTTGCGGCGATTTCAGGGCCGACATTCGACGCCTCCGAGTATCGCTCGCTGGCCGAGCAAGGCGTCGAGCGCAGCTACCGCGAGGAAGGTGTCGCACGCCAGACCGTGGCAATTCTGGCGAGTGCCGATCGCACCGCGGCGTTGGGAGGCGTAACCGCACCGACACTCGTGGTTCACGGGATGGTCGACCCGCTCGTGAAGCCGAGTGGAGGAGTTGCGACGGCGAAGGCGGTCCCCGGCTCGCGTCTCGTGATGTACCCGGACATGGGTCACGACCTACCTCGTGCACGCTGGCCTGAGCTCATCGCAGAGATTCGGCGCAACGCCGATCGGGCAGCGGTCAGCGTCGACTGAACGTCGTCAACACTCAGCCCCGTTTCACCACCCGTCAGCTGGACGCCATGAGCGATGCACGCGCGGGGTGCAAACATCGCTCACAGCGTTGACCGCGGTCTGTCGGAGGTGAGCGATGAACGCACTCACCGCAGACATTGCTCACATGGTCTGATCGTGCGCGATGCGAGGAACGGCTCGGGGGACAGCCCCGTTTCACTCGATGAGGCGGTGCCCTACTGGTTGCGCTTTGCTCACGTGTCCGAGTACCGGTGTTGCCTTCACCGTTGCGTTGACTCCTTGGGGCACGGCGTTGCGTTCGTTGGTGCGCCACGCGACAACGGTGTCAGAGGTTCCGTCATCGACCGCTATGTACAGGCTGTATCTGTCGCGCTCGAGGAATCGCCGGAGCCTTCTTGGCAGAGGTGAGACCTCGGCGGGTCGCCGTGCGCGCAGTACAACTCCGGTGCGGGTCACACTGTTGAATCCGTCGGCGGCACCCGCAAGGGCGACCCAGAGTCCGATGACGATTGGAACGAACGACAGCGCGGTGAGGCCCGTGGCGATATCG
>JADWMG010000299.1 GCA_015767405.1 Actinomycetota bacterium | reverse complement strand
CATTGGGGTGGCGCAGTCGTCCCTGCTGCCACCCCAATGCGCTTGACCACGAAAGGTGAGGATGGCGACACAAGAACCCAAAATCGAGACGATCGCTCACGGCCCGTACGAGGTGACGGGCAACCCTCCCCTACGGACGCGACGCGTGGTGCGTTCCGAACGCGACGAACCGATCGCTTGGCAGACCGGGCCCGAGGTGGAGCACGACTCGACGTACTACTTGTGTCGCTGCGGACAATCAGCCGACAAACCATTCTGTGATGGCTCACACGCGTTCGAGCTCTTCGACGGTGACGAGACGGCCTCTGACAACTCGTTCGACGAGCGCGTAGAGACATACGTCGGAGTCGGAATAACGATACGCAAGGACGGCGAATTGTGTCAACACGCCCAGTTCTGCAAATTTGCGGAAACCAACTGGTTCGAGCTCGTCGCCGAGACCGGCGACACGTCGCGCCGGTCCCAGCTCGTAGCGATGATCGAGCGATGCCCGTCTGGCGCGCTCGCCTATGAGATAGCGGGAGAACGGATCGAGCCCCCGCTGCGCGCCGAGATCGCCGCCGTCGTCGACGGGCCACTTTTCGTATCGGGGGAGATTCCGATCGAACGCAGCGACGGCAAGTACCTGGAGACGCGCAACCGGGTCGTGCTATGCCGCTGCGGAGGTTCCGACAACAAGCCGCTCTGCGACGGCTCGCACATCGACAACGGATTCCAGAGCTGACCATGCCGCTAGACACGGTCGACGATCTACGCGAGCACCTCCAACTGGCAATCCAGATCGAGCTGACCACGATCCCTCCGTATCTCTACGCGATGTACTCGATCGAAGACCGAGCCAATACGGCTACAAAGCTCATCCGCAGCGTCGCAGCCGAGGAAATGTTGCACGCCACACTCATGGCAAACATCCTGCTCGGGGTAGGCGGCGAACCACGGTTCTACGACCCCGAGGTGATTCCCCGCTACCCGGGTCCGCTTCCCCATCACACACCGGAGCTCATCGTCGAGCTCGCGCCATGCACACCCGATGTCATCGAAAACGCGTTCCTCACGATCGAACGCCCAGGGGTTCCCGGTGCACCCGACGAAGCGGACAACTGGGAGTCGCAAGGTCAGCTATACCACGCAGTCGAGAATGCGATGCGGCGGCTCGATGCCGAGGGTGACCTCTTCGCCACACCGCAGCGCGAGCGTCAACTCCATGACCCGCATGGCTATGTGACAGTCAAGTACGACTCGGCTGCGTCGGGTGGAATGGTCGTGGTCGACAGCCTCGAGCGGGCGATCGAGGCGACCGAGGTCGCTATCCACCAGGGTGAAGGTCTCAGCGACGACCGGTTCGCCGACGAGAGCTCCGAAGAACTCACCCACTACTCCAAGTTTCTCTCGATCCTGGATGGCGAAGTGGAGGTCGGGCCGATCCGCAATGCAATGCACAGCCCGCACCTCCTCGACCTTCCCGAGCACATACAGCCGCTCGCCAGGTTCTCGAATGCGCTGTACAGCTACTTGTTCGTCGTCATGGACCGACTCTTCGCGCCGGACACGCCTGACCGTCATCACCTGGTTGGGACCATGTACGGATCGATGGTGGCACTACTCGCACCGGTCGCACGGTGCCTGATGACATTGCCGGTATCGGCTACGGAATTCGCTGGTCCACCATTCGAGTTCTACGAATTCGCCGACGCCAACAACGCCGAGCAGGAGCTTTGCGAGCTCGGCGCACCGCTCGCCACCGCCCATCCCTCGCTCGCTCCAGCACTGGCCCAACTCGATCGGCTGTGAGGACCTCCACGATGCACACCGCCTCAACGTCGGCCCCGACCGACCCCACCGAACTCCCGGACGTAGAGGCGCGAACCGTCCCCGACGATTCCCACATCGCCTTGTTGCGCTCAGGCGTCGCTCAATGGAATCGTCGCCGTGCCGAGGCACCGTTCGAGCCGCACCTGGCGGGCGCCGACCTCACCGATCTGTCACTGGAGGGTGCGGACCTCAGCGGAGGCGACCTTCGGGGCAGTGACCTGAGCGAGGTCGACTGTCGCGGCGCCGATCTCCACGATGCCGATCTGACCGGTGCAGACATGTTCGCCACCGATTTGCGGAAGGCGAATCTCAAGATGGCCACCCTGGTGAAGGCGGATCTGTCGCGCTCTCAACTGCAGGCCGCCGATCTATACAAAGTTGCAGCCTGCGACGCCTTTCTGACTGAGGCAGATCTCTCGGGTGCCTACCTAGTCGGCGCCGACCTCACACGCAGCGATCTGCGCGGGGCAGTAATGCACGATGTCAACGCACAGGAAACGATCTTGCGCCACGCGCTTCTCCAGACAGCGGACCTGAGTGACGCAAATCTCACCGATGCCGACATCCGCGACGCCCATCTCAACCAGGCAAACCTCGAAGGTGCAAACCTGTTCGGGCTCACCTACGGTTCGTTCCGCTCGATGACCGGACACTTCTATGCGATCCGGGGCCTGGCAACGGCCCACGGCAACGCGTTGTTCGTACGTGATGCGCAGGACCAGGACTATCTCGAGACGCTGCGTCGCGCCATTGACGATGAGCAAAGAGGCCTGCCTCGGGCGGGTCGCCGCCTCGCCTTCTCTCTCTGGTCGCTCATCGACTACGGGCGCAGCCTTGGAAAGCTTGCCTGTTACGCCTTGCTACTCGCGCTCGGATTCGGCCTTCTCTTCTGGGTCGACCGGGCGCTGGAGTGGGGGCTTCTCGACCACTCGGGAGGCTCGGGAAGCTCCATCAGCCCCTTCTACTTCTCGGTCGTCACCTATACGACGCTCGGATTCGGCGACATCACTCCGGCCAGTTGGCAGGGCGAGTTACTCGTGATCCTCGAGGTGATCGACGTCATCTTCGGCGATCACGTCGACCTGGGGAAGTTCCTCGACGTGGTCGCGCTGGTCATCAC
>JADWMG010000298.1 GCA_015767405.1 Actinomycetota bacterium | reverse complement strand
ACCGTGTTGTACAGCTGAGAAAGCTGTTGAACGGGTTCGAAGAGTTGCGCGAAGAGTAAGACGACCGCAATGATCGTCCCGATACTGACCTCGCCGCGGCTGAACAGCCAGCCGCCGACACCGACCACCAAGGCCGTGGCAAACACTCCACAGGCTTCGACGAGACCGAAATACCAAGTCGACACTCGCACGCTGTGAACATGCGAGTCGTACAACTCTCGGTTGGACTCCTTGAATCGCCGCGTCTGCTCCGGCTCACGGGCATATGCCTGAATGACCCGCACCCCGGCGATTCCCTCCTGTAGCTCCGACAGGTTCTGGCCGACACGCTCTCGAACTTCGAGGTACGCGGCGTTCGAGTCGCGCTGGAACTTACGAGAGGCAACGATGATTATCGGCATCACCAGGAGTCCGGCGAGTGCCAGCTGCCACGAGAGCAGGAAGAGAAGGACAATGGCGAACACGATCAGCAACGCCGCGGCAACGAACTGCAACAGACCCCACTGGACGAGTTCGGCCATCGATTCGATGTCTGCGGTCATGCGTGCCACGAGAACGCCGGACTTGTTGCGATCGAAGAAGGCCAGGGACTGGCGCTGGATGTGGTCGAATACTCGGATTCGAAGAGCGCGCAGGAATCCTTCCCCCGCGCGATTGATGAGGATGTACTGCTGGCGAGACGCCAGATACGCAGCGGCAACAACAACGACGTACACAATCACAGCATTTCGAAGAACCGAAGTGTCGTCAGCATCGATGCCGTCATCGATCCCGTACCGCACAAGTACAGGTCCCAGCAGCACACCCATGGTGGAGATTGCAGTGAAGACGAGGGCCCCGCCGATGGTCTTCTTGAACGGCATCGCCATTCGCGCGGCTCGCCTGAGGACCTTCTTTGCCTCGTCACCGTCCAAGCGATCGTCTTCAGTGACCGCATTCATCCCGAACATCAGTCACCACCTACGGGAGCAGCCGGAGATGGCGGTGTGCTGACAGTCGCAGCTCCTCTTTCCAGATCGTCGGCAGCCTCCATTGCTGCCAATACGTTCCGATAGAGCGGCTCGGAGGCAAGCAGTTCTTGATGCGGGCCCGAGGCCAGTACACGGCCCTCTCCGAGAAGTACCACGGTGTCCGCGAGTGCGATGGTGCCCGGACGATGCGCGATGACGATCGTCGTGCGACCGTCCATCACCGTGGACATCGCCGATCGGATCTCGTGCTCCTTCGAGGGGTCGACCGCCGAGGTCGCATCGTCGAGTACCAAGACTCGAGGGTCGGCAAGGATCGCACGTGCGATGGCGATGCGTTGACGCTGGCCGCCCGACAACGAGTACCCACGCTCGCCGAGCATCGTGTCGTAGGCGTCTGGGAGGCCCATTATGAAGTCATGTGCGCCGGCAAGCCGTGCCGCCCGTTCAACTGTCTCCTGATCAGAACCGGGGCTGGCGAAGGCAATGTTGGCGGCAACAGTGTCGTGAAAGAGCAGCGTGTCTTCGAACACGATGCCGACGGCGCCCCGGACGTCGTGGAGCGTCAACTCACGTACGTCGACGCCGTCGATCGACACGCTCCCCTGATCGACATCGTAGAAACGCACCAGAAGTCGAGCGACCGTTGATTTTCCGGAACCTGTGGCGCCGACCAGTGCAACAGACTGCCCCGCAGCAAGGTCGAGGTCGAATCCTTCGAGAACCGGAATCGAGGGGTCATAGCCGAAGTGGACATCCCTGAACCGGACCGCACCCACAGGTTGTTCGTCGGGCAACGACTGCGGCGACGGTGGGTCCGCGACCTGCGGCGTTGTGTCGAGTATCTCGTTGACCCGTTCCAGCGCTGCTCCGGCGCGCTGCGCCCAGGCGATCGCCATCCCGATCATTCGCAGCGGCCATACGAGTAGGGCGACGAAGAAATTGAACTGCACCAACTGGCCAAGCGTCAGATCACCATTGATCACCTGCATTCCTCCAACGCCGAGAACAGCGATCAGGCCGAGCTGCGGAAGCAGATCGATCGCCGGGAGAAACTTCGCACGAACTCGGGCGGCTTCGATCGACACCCGGCGGATATCGTCGGCTTCGGTCCGAAGGCGTTCAGCCTGAACATGCTCGGCGCCGAATCCCTTGACGACGCGAACGCCGCTGACAGATTCTTCGACGACGGTTGCCAGTTCGGCCTGTTCGACCTGCACCTGCAATACCGCTCCGTGGATCGCATGTGAAAACCGGCGTCCCGCGACATTGACCAATGGCAACGCAGCAAGTGCAACAACAGCGAGGAGCGGATCGGTCAGGAACAAGATGACGGAAACAGTCGCAATCATCGCCAGGTTCGACAGCGTCACTGGGATCATCACCACGAACATCTGAATCTGGTTCAGATCGCTCGACGACCGGCTCATCAGCTGCCCCGTTTGGGCACGGTCGTGATACCCAATGTGCAACGACATGATGTGGTTGAACAGGCGCTCGCGCAGGCGAGTCTCGGTCCAACGGGCCTCACGAAACGCGTAGAAGCGGCGCAGCGCGGTGAATGTTCCGGCGAGCACCCCAGCGAGTGCAATCAACAGCGTCCAGAGCCACAGATACTCGCCCTGCTCGATGCCACGGTCGATGCCGTAGCGGACGAGAATCGGCACCGAAACCTTGCCGACCATCCAGACCAGGCCGACGACGGTGCCGATTATCAAGTTGCGGCGCTGAGCTTTCAGCGTCGACCACAACAGCGCCCACCGGGAATCGCCACTTGATTCAGTATTGGCGTTCGGTGCCGTCGCAGGGTCAGTCATGGACTGTTACGTGGCACTCCCCGAAAACGGTGACAGCAGCTCGGTCACGCGTTCCTTCGGCCGTCCGATGATCGCCGTGTCGGCGGTAACAACGATCGGCCGTTGGAGCAGTTGCTTGTGAGCCACGAGAACATCGACGATCTGGTC
>JADWMG010000297.1 GCA_015767405.1 Actinomycetota bacterium | reverse complement strand
ATCGACGACGACGTGATCGATGAAGCGCTCGGCCTCATTCGCTGCATGTGGGACGCGGGTCTGGCCCATCGCGATATCAAGCCTGCCAACGTGATGTTGAGCGATGGGCGGGTCGTTCTGATCGACGTCGCCTTTGGAACCGTCCGGCCCAGCCCATGGCGTCAGGCTGTCGACCTCGCCAACATGATGCTGATACTCGGACTACGCACCGACGCCCAACGCGTCTATGAGCGAGCCCTGCTGCGGTTCGCACCCGAAGACATCGCCGAGGCCTTCGCCGCCACCCGCAGCATCACTTTGCCATCCCAATCGCGCAGCTCCCTGTCGCTGCTCAAGAAGGAACAGGGCATCGACGTGGTCGAGGAGTTCCGCGAACTCGCTCCCGACACGGAACCCATCTCGATCCAGCGGTGGAGCCCTCGCCGCGTCCGCCTCGCCGCCGGCGCCGCGATCGTCGGTGTTGTCGCGATCGTGCTGGTTGTCCAGCAGGTTCTCGGAAACGGGCTGCTGTGAGACGGCCGATCATCTTGCTAGCGATCGTGCTGGTACAGGGCGGCTGCAGCAACCTGGGACTCGGCGAGGCCGACTGCAGTGCTGTTATACCTGACGTGTCGTCCGCCAACATCCTGACCTTCCAAGCCGTGCCCACCGCCAAGTACACCCCGTGCGTCAACGGGCTCCCACTCGGCTGGGATACGGCCGAGTCGTTCGCCGAGAGCGGTCGAGGCGGCGTCAGGATCGTTCGAGGCACGCCGACCAGCACGTTCCTGACAGCGACCGTGACCGATTCGTGTGACGTGTCCGAAGCCGTCGCCGTCGAGTCCGGATTCGCCGACATCGATCGATTCGAGGACATCGAGCTCCAGCCCGTCACCATCAACATCTTGATAGTCCCCTCAGGTACGGAGCCGCTGTCGAGTGCGCGACAACTGGTCGACGAGCTGGCTGAGGTCGAGATCGACAATCGCCCTGTCATCTACACGATCGACGAATCAATCGACGAGCCCGTCAGCTCGCGCGTCGAGGTCGCTCTGTCGCAGTACGACTACGTGTTGATCATCGACGACGTCGATGCCGAAGACGGCACCGTTCAGCTACGCAGCAACGTCTCCGCGGCTGCCGGTCACGATCTCGAACCTGAGGAAGCTCTCGATCTCATCGAAGAGGATGTCCCAGAGGTCTTCTACCGAGGCGACTGGTACTTCACGTTCGAGGGAGGCTGCATCACCTACGAATTCGACGCAACCGGTGCCCTCGCCGAGACGATCGCCGAGGATGCAGAGGAATCCCTCGGCTTTTACCCGGCTCACGAGCTCCGCGAATCCGCGGAGGAGCAGGGTTTCAACATCCTGTGAGGCAGACGTGGTCGGAATCTCGTGGATTGACGAGAGCAGAAGTGGACGACGCCACTGGCCGTCCCCATGACTAGCGCGTCAGGAGCCAGCGCAACCGGGCTCTGCTAACCGTTCGGACGACTCCCCCTCGCCTGCGACGCATCATGGTCCTACTCCTGTCTCCGTCGTGGGTTCGTTTCGCGTGGACGGTGGTTCCGAGCACAATTCACTGCCATGAACGACCGTTCAAGTCCGAATTGGTTCACTGACACACCCGCCGGATTTCAGCGACGTGCTCGCACACGAAGCGAGCAGCCGCGACTTCCCTCAACTGGAGTGAGATCCTTCGCGTCGGCCATGAAGATGCCGCGGTCACCTTCGGCGCGATCGGAGCGGCACTGGTCATGACGATCGCTGCCGTCGCGGACCTCGACACCGAACGAGCACTCGCGGCCTGCGCGGCCACGGGACTCATCACACTCGGGGTGTTGACACCGTCTGAGACGAGCCCGGAGACGTCCGGTCCGGCGTTCGCTCGCCACGAGGTCGTGGGCTCGTCGGGTTCTGGCATGACGCTTTCGATCACCAGGCCGAGTCGCTGAGCACCGTTCCAGCCGGGGTCTGGGGTCGTTCGCCCTTCGTGGGTATGTCATGCTGGCGCCCGCCCCCGGGCGTACGCGCCCTGACCTCGAGGAGAGATGATGAACCCGACTTTCGGCAGTGCCGTGTTGAGACAGGCAGAGGAGACGACCGACACCGAGACCGAAGTTGACGTCGTCTGCGGCAACCAAGGGGCGTTCTGCGAAGCCCTCTATGAGTGGACCGACAACGAGATGTTGGCCGAGGGAGTGAGCTTCTTGCTCAGCACTCCCTTCAAAATCGTGATCATCATCATGACCGCACTGATCTTGAACCGAATCACCCGAAAGGGAATCCGGAGGCTCACCGACCGACTCGGGAAGGCAACGGCCGATCACGGGGACTCCGTAGTAACGGAGCGCTCCGTCGAGCGCGCCGAACAACGTGCGAACACCAGCGGCTCGCTACTCCGCAGTCTCTCCACGGCAGTGATCTACGGTGCGGCGCTGATCTTGATGTTCGAAGTTTTTGGCATCAGCATGATTCCGATCATCGCCTCGGCCGGCGTACTCGCCATCGCAATCGGATTCGGCGCCCAATCAGTCGTCGAAGACCTACTGCGCGGCGTCTTCATGCTCACCGAGGACCAGTTCGGTGTCGGCGACCGCATCAGCGTCGGGGCGGTCAACGGATACGTCGAGCGTGTCACGCTGCGAACCACTGTGATCCGCGACACCCAAGGCACGTTGTGGCACGTCCCGAACAGCGAGATCGACTGGGTCGCCAACGAAGCCCAGGAGACGTCGCGGGCGATGTCAGGCGTTCAGGAGTTGTCTGACGATGCGGTGAACATCAGGGTGATCGTCTGGGTCGATGCGGGTGAACGCCGCAGGTTCGAGCGCCACCTGCGCCAGCAACTGAAGGAAGCCCTTGACGCCGCGGGCATCGAAATACCCAACCGGCAGGTCGATGTCTGGATGCGCGGAGAAGCGGCCGCCGCGTGAACCGGGCAGCGCTCGCGACCACCTGTCGACCAACAGTGAGAGGACGCTGATCGATAGCCGAAGATCACTCGGGGAGGTCGCTCGGGCAGAAGGGCTGTCGGGTCAAGACGTTGACCGCTAAACGGTCATTCATAGGCAGGTAGGGTGGCGAGGTGATCTGGGCAACACTCGCATTCCTCGGTGTTCCGATCTGGCTCGTCGTCGGAGCGCTGATCGGGGCCATGTTCAGTCGCCGCCAGTTCAGGGCACAGCCCGATGTGGTGCCACTGATGTTCCGTGCCAACGGTGACGAAAAGTGGCCGCGGCGGCTGGCGTACGGGCGTTACATCCACAACGTGCTCATCGTCAACTACGGCCTCGCGCAGATCCGCACTGCCGTGCACGTCGTCGAAAACGTCGAGCGCCTCGATCTCGGCGACACCACGTTCAAGCACATCGACGACCCGATCGCCTTCACCATCCGACTTGACGACGGGTCCGAGTACGAACTCGCGATCGAACGCGCAGACAACCCCGTACCGGAGCCAGCCGAGCTATAGGGCCCATCGCCGCGACGGCCTTCCGCCGCCACCGACCATTCGACAAACGCAGTTCGACAGCTGCATCGCGAGCTCCGGGTCGATCAATTCCCAAGGCCCGCCAGTCGGCGACAGCCCTCAGTCGGCTGGCTGAGGGAACCAGCTGGCGAACATGTCGGCGGCGGATTCGAGAAGTCGCCCGTCGTCGGATTGGCGGCCAACCGCCCGGTTCAGCATCTCGCTGTAGGTGAAGGTTCCAATCGCCACCAGGCCCATCGTCATCGCGACGCTCGTCGGATCCTGAGCACCACGCGCGGCGGCGACCGCAGCAACGCTCTGCATGAGCGGATGACCCGACATCACAGTCGAGACGTCGTGGCCTTCGAGCACGAGCCAGGTCACAAGCCGCGGAAATGCAGCATCGGCTCGCATCGAGTCCAACAACGCAAGCAGGGCTTCACGAGGGTCCTCGGTGCTGATGGCGACGGCCGCGATGCGTTCCGCCATGCGGTCGAGGGCGACGCCGATGAGCTCGTCCTTTGACGTGAAGTAGTTGTAGGCGAGGCCCAGGCTGCAACCCGCTTCCGTGGCAATCATGCGCATCGACACCGTCGATGGTGGCTCGTTCATGAAGATCCGTTCGACCGCATCCAAGAGCGAGACCGCGGCTGGCTCGGTCACGGAACTGCGATTCGAACGACCGTTCATAGCTCTGTTCAGAGTACTGAGCTGACGGGCTTCCGCTCACGATGGTC
>JADWMG010000014.1 GCA_015767405.1 Actinomycetota bacterium | reverse complement strand
CTTGGTTCGGGCTCATCGCAGTCCTCCATCAGTCGGATCGCACCGGAACCATCCGTCTCCGTGCGCAGAATCCCGACCTGCGGAGACGTTACCGAACGCTCGAGGGTTTCGGGTCCCGTAATGGGGAACGGCTCAACCGCTGCTGTGGTGGACCGATGTCACCGGTCTCAACGGTCGGTCGGCTCCGGGACTGGGGCAGGTTCAACGAGGTCGGGCTCGCGTCGCGACCGGGTGTTACGGGCCCCTCGGCTGGGCTGGTTGTCAGTCGAGCCAGTTGCGGCGCTCGAGTTCGGCTCGCAATGTTTGCTTGGGGAGGTCGAGGTTCTGTGAGCTGCCGTCGGCACGCTCGGCCCGACGTAGTTCATGGACCTCGTCGCCGATTCCTAGACGTGCGGCAAGGAGGTACATGGCGAGGTGAGTGCCTGGAGATCTCGGGCTGATTGTTGACGTGATGAGGGTCCGGGCGTGGTCGACGTCACCTTCGGCTTCGGAGACGGCCTGTCCGAGGAGGCCAGACGCAGTGGTCCGGCAGCTCATCTCCCACAGTCGCTTGTGGTCATCGTCGAGTCGGGACGCGAGCTCGACAAAACGATCAATGAGAGCAATTGCCTGATCGACGTCGACGCCGACGACAAGCATGGACAGCATCAGGTTGGCCCAGCCGGCGTAGTGAGGGTCGTCTCGCCCCATCTCCTCGAGACATGTCATGACGTATGGCTCCCAATCCGCAGCGGCCATCTGGTTGAAGATCTGGCATTGGGCGAGCTCGGCCAACTCGCTCCAGCGTTCGGCGCTGTGTAGCCAGCCGGTGATCTGTGTGATGTTGGCGTGATCAGGTTCCATCAGAATCATCGCGGAGAGGGATTGCGTGGGGACAACGAGTGTGGGCGTGGATGGTGGTGCGAAATGGCGGTGGAGTCGTTCTCGTGTGTCGTTGGCTTCGCCGGCGTCGACGAGACGAGGAGGTCTATTGCTTCGGCGGCCGACACACCAGCGACAGTTGCAGTGGCGGCGATATCGAATGATCCGAGGAACACACCGAGGCGGCGAAAGAACTGTTGCTCGTCGTCGGTAAGCAGGTCATAACTCCAATCGATGGTGGCTTCGAGCGTGCGGCCACGTTGGCGCCGCCGGCCACCTGATAACAACCGGAACCGATCGTCGAGACCTTCGAGCAATGCAGCCGGGGGCAGCACTGCCACACGCGCAGCAGCGAGTTCGATCGCGAGCGGCATTCCATCGAGTCGCCGACACACCTCGGCCACCGCACCATCGGCAGCGAAGTTCGGGTCGGTGGCGCGGGCTCGCTGAACGAACAGTTGAACCGCTGAACTGTCAGCATCTGAGGTGTCCAGCGAACGCAGCTGGAAGACCTGTTCGACATCGATGTCGAGCCACTCGCGGCTCGTCGCCAACACTTTTGATGACCCGCCAGCGGCCATCACGGTGTCCACCAGTTCCGCACACGCGTCGATCAGGTGCTCACAGTTGTCGAGCACGATCAGCATTGACTGAGATGCAACGGATGCGGCGACTTGAGCAGCCGCGTCGCCAAGATCCGCCACCGGACCGAGGGTGCTGCCCGGAGTAGACGCGCCCTGGACGCAGTCCCACCAACGACATGCGCACCGGACTCAGCTTGCGAGCCGCAAGTTCGTTGAGATCACTGAAGTCGGTTCATCGACCCGGAGCACCTCAACCCACTCATGGCCGGCATTGCGATCGCCGGCCATCGAACGAGACCCGCACATATCGGGAGCGCAGAATCTCCATATCGGGCCGCAACGCACCACCAGTCTCAATCAGGCCCAAGTGCGGTGCCACGGAATCGCATCCCGGGCTGGCGTTCGGGGATCAAACCGGTGAGCTACATCTCGACGAGGATCTCGTTGATGGATACCCGCGGCGGCTCGACGAAGTCTTCCGCGAAACGTGCCATCGTCGACTGGAACTCCGGGCTCTCTCGTAGCACCCGGTAGGAGGAGGGATCGCGCCATCGTGCGATCACCGTCACCTCGCCTCGCTCGCGGTCCGCGGTGAACCACGCACCTAGCCAATCGTCATGCCCGGCCACCAGGTCGCGATTGGTCTCGTCGAACAGGGCCGCGAGTCTGTCGATTGACTCCGGGTTGACTTTGACCGTCGTCACGACTGCAAACGCCACGATCGCTTCCTTCCTCTCTTCGAGAGTATCGACGATACACAACGGACTGAATCCGAGATGTCGCCGAGTAGCCGAGGGGTAACTCAGGCCCAGCCGAGTTGCCGGAGCGAGTGCCCGTCGTTCCAGATCTTTGTCATGTGCCGGATCCGATCCCCGTCGAATTCCATCGCGTAGACATAGTCGGCGGCGACGGACTTGCCTGTCGGCGGGTCGACTGGACCGGGGCCGGTCTGCGTGCCCTTGAACACTGCGAACGCCGTGACGATCGATCGTCCTTCGTCGGTGGAGAACGACTTCAGCTCATAGTGCCCGTCGGGGACCGGGGTCAACAGATCGCGCATCCAGTTCGTGTACCCCTCGAGCAATCCGACGTCGGCTAACGCGTCGGCCTGGCACGCGAAGGTCGCGCCGTCGTGGCAGTACTGGGCGCATTCGTCCCAGCCCTTGCCCGTCTCACTTGCATCGAAGAACTCGTGAGCGGTCTCGGTGATAGTCATTGGTGTGTCTCCTGTCGGATGATGGGATGGTCTCGGTATGCCGAAGATTCGCTGTTGCGCAGCAAGGGATCACCCGTGTGGAATCACGCGAGTTCCCGTCTCCGCAGTGTCGCATCGTTCTTCGGACGCCCCCAGCTCGTCCCGACCCGACCGCCCGATGTTACCCATTGCTGGTTGGGCTGTCGAGTGCGCGACCCGAACGGTTTGCGCCGAACCTTCGATCCGCACCACTCGCACCCGGCGACAGAACCTCGGCCCACGTGACATCCCGGCCGACGAATCGGGGTTCTCCCAGTGGCCAATCGGCAGCGATCCAGCTGGCAACGAACGCTCTCGGCAGCCACACGTCCTTCTCAGCCGTCATGTCACCTCTAAAGAGGTCGCGCTGTGCGTTCGAGATCGACAATCAATGCGTCGGCCATTTGTAGAAGCTCGGCATGCCCATCGCTCACCCCGCCCGTGGCTTCGATCTGTACGCCTAGGTTGAAGGTCATGATGAGCGCGACTACACCAATGGCGGGGAACCGTTCGGGGTCGACGTCGTAGTCGATCAGGGCACGATTGAAGGCATCCAGAAGAATCTGGCGCCACTCCGCGTTGATCTCCACCATGTACGCCCTCATCTCAGGACGATTCCACGACATCGCTTGGAGTTCGAGCCACAGCTTGCCGTAGCCCGACCCGCGATCTGACCCCGTCAAATGCCCCATTGCGGTCCGCCACTTCTCGATGAACGGCCGATCCTCGGCATAAAGGGCCCGCTGGCGTTCGAACAACTCGGCGCTGAACCGCTTGAGCGTCTCGAGCAGAAGATTGTCGACGGAGCCGAAGTAGTAGTGGACGAGCCCATGATTGACGTTGGCTTCAGCAGCGATCGCCCTTGTCGTTGCTGCCGGGTAACCGCTCTCGATCAGAATTCGTTCGGCCGCATCGAGCAGTGCTGCACGGGTCTGTTCTCTGGGTGGTTGCGAAGAGGTCATAGAAATCTCCAAGAATTAAACAATTGACTGAGTCGTTCGTTCAATATTTGCCCATCAGTCGCCGCTACGCTGCCACAATTCGAGCCGAGGGGACCACGAAATGACAGACGAACGCATCGAAGTGCAGCGACCGATTGCGGCCGATGCCGCCACAATCTTCAAGATCCTGTGCGACCCGAAGGGACACGTGGCAATTGATGCTTCGGGCATGCTCATGGCGGCCACTGGGGAGTCCGTCGGCGCTGCCGATGAGCGCTTTGTCGTACACATGGATCGCGAGTCGCTCCAGGACTACCCGCTCGGCGAGTACGACGTCACGGTCATCATCACCACGTTCGAACAAGATCGCGAGATCGCCTGGACCATCGACGGCGCCCTGCAACCGCCGATCGGACATGTATACGGCTACCGGCTCGAGCCAATCGACGGCGGCACCTTGGTCACGTCGTACTACGACTGGTCGAACATCCACGAGACATACCGCGACATGGGAATCTTCCCGGTCATCTCCGAGAACAACCAGCGAGCGACGCTCGGCATCCTCGCCCGCACCGCCGCACCCGGGGCAGGCCGCCCTGGCGCCAACGACTGAGCTGCCTACAGCCCTCCGTCGCTGGCCACATCAAACGTTGGTCAGGACAGCGCTGCCTTGGCGAAGTCTGAAACCTCGGTGACCGATCGGGCTGCAGCGTCGGCAATCGGTCCGAGTTGGAAGAAGATGTGCACCATTCCTTCGTAGTTGGTGTAGGTCACAGGCACTCCGCCAGCTTCGAGGGTCTTGGCGTACTCAGCTCCCTGGTCGCGGAGCGGGTCGTATTGAGCCGTGATCACAAGTGCGGCTGCCAGGCCCTCATGCGACTCAGCCCGCGCCGGCGATGCGCGCCAATCAGAAACGTCAGCGTCGTACTGCGCCATGAACCAGTCGACGGTGTCCTTGTCGAGAATGTATCCATTGGCGTTTTCGCTCATCGACGGGCTCGTGTCGTCGTTTTCCGTTCCCGGATAGACCAGCAACTGGGCGGCAAGGTCAAGGTTCGCATCACGCGCCATGAGCGCGACCACTGCCGAAAGGTTCCCTCCCGCGGAGTCTCCGCCGACGACGATCTTGGACTTGGCGCTCCCGCCAAGCTCGGCCCGATGCAAATCTGCCCACCGGAGAGCGGCCCACGCATCCTCAACTGCCGCTGGGAAAGGCGCTTCGGGGGCAAGGCGATAGTGCACGGCCATCACAGTCGAGTTCGACTGCTTCGCTAGTTGGCGACAGACTTCGTCGTGCGTGTCGAGGTCGCCGATCGTGAATCCTCCACCGTGGTAGTAGACGAAGATTCCTCGAGCACCTTCATTGCGGTAGATCCGAACCGGGATATCTCCACCCGGACCAGGAACGACGCTGTCCTCGACGTGGTCAAGCTGCGGGCCCGGGCCGGCCACGGTTGACAAAGCAAGATAGGCCTGGCGACGATCATCAAGCGTCGGGTTAGGTGGTGCATCAGCGGCCGCCAGGTTGATCGCGTCGACGAGCGGTTGGATCTGCGGATCGAGCATCGCTGGAGCGTAGATGCCCCTATGTGTTGAGCCACAATAGGGAAACGCCCTACGGTGTACGTGTGTCCGATGAGCAGCGACCTTATGGCAACGACAACAACCCGGCGCTGAAGCGAGTCCGTACGCGCCATTTCCAGAAGGCGAAGGAGGACGGCATCAAGATCACCGGGTTGACGAGCTACGACTTCTTGTCGGCCACGATCTTCGATGAAGCCGGGATTGACTTTCTTCTGGTCGGCGACTCCGCTGGCAACACGGTGTTCGGATACGACACGACGATCCCGGTGACGATCGACGAGTTGATCCCGCTGACGCGAGCCGTCGTGCGAGGCGCCAAGCGAGCGCTCGTCGTGGCAGACATGCCCTTCGGGTCATACGAGAACGGGCCGGATGACGCGCTTCACACGGCTATTAGGTTCATGAAGGAAACCGGGTCACACTCGGTCAAGCTCGAAGGTGGCGTGCGTAGCTCTGCACAAATCGAGAGAATCGTGGGCGCAGGGATCCCGGTCATGGGACATATCGGATACACCCCTCAGAGCGAGCACGGACTCGGCGGGCACATCATCCAGGGCAGGGGTGAAGCTGCAGCTGAGCTGCTGGCCGACGCCCACGCCGTTGAAGACGCTGGCGCATTTTCGGTCGTTCTCGAGATGGTTCCGTCGGAGATCGCCGGTCGGGTCACCGCCGAACTCTCGATTCCGACGATCTCAGTCGGTGCCGGACCAGCTTGCGATGGGCAGCTGTTGGTATGGAGCGATTGGGCGGGGTTCACCCGAGGCCGCATCCCGCGATTCGTCAAGCAGTACGCGTCCATCGGCGACACCTTGCTCGACGCCGCCATCCGGTATCGAGAAGATGTCGAAACGGGCTCGTACCCGGCAACCGAACACGGCTACGACGGATAACCGACCCGACGCAGCCGCAATCGCGTCGCGGCACCAGTTCGGTGCGGTGTTCGATATCGACAAGTTTTCCTCTGTCTGACCGAACAGGGAACATTAGGGTTCCGGCCATGGCACACCGCATGGCGCTCTACCTGCAAGACAAGCACGACATGCGGTACGAGCTCGAGATGGCCCAATACGCCGAGGAGCGGGGGTTTTCGGAGGTCTGGCAGGCAGACACGCGTCTCGCGAGAGATTGCGTCGTCATGATGAGTGCACTGCTCGCGAAAACGAGTCGGCTGCGCATCGGCAGCGGCGTGCTTCCGATCTACACGCGCAATCCGGCGGTGATTGCCGCGACGTGGAGCACCATGTGGGAACTCGGAGGCCTCACTCCTAACGGTGAAAGCCGAGTCATGCTTGGCCTTGGCGCGTGGTGGGAGCCGATCGCCAGCCGTGTCGGAGCCGACCGACGAAAGCCGCTGACCGCAATGCGCGAGAACATCGAAGCGATCAAGCAGCTATTCACAATGGAGGAAGTCACCTACGAGGGTGAATTCGTCAACCTTGATCGGGTCCGGCTCGACGTCGCTTATGGCGACGTAGGCCCACGAGATATCCCCATCTATGTCGGAGCGACGGGACCGAAGATGCTGGAGTTGACTGGCGAAATCGCCGATGGAGTCGTACTCAACTACGTGGTGTCGCCCGACTACATCCGAGACGCCGTTAGCACCGTCGCCGCTGGTGCGGCGAAGTCCGGAAGGACCATCGACGACATCGATCGGCCCGAACTCCTCGTGTGCGCCCTCTCCGATTCCGACCCCGAAGAGGCTGTCATGACCGGAAAGTCGCTGGCCGCCTACTACCTCGGCACCGAGCCACACATCATGAAAGCGTCGGGAGCAGATCCGGAACTGGTCGAGCGCGTCCAGCAGATCGTGGGGTGGCCGGCGACCGAAGCCGACTACCGCAGGGCTGCACACCTCATCCCCGATGAGCTGGTCCACCGCCTGATGGCGGTTGGTACTTCGGCGCAGTGCCGAGAAAAGGTTGCCGAGTTCATCGACGCAGGCGTGACCTGCCCCATCTTGTACCCGATGATGCCCGACGTGAAGCCGGTCATCGATGCGTTCGCCGACTGGGACCCGGGGTGAACAGCGAGCCGAAGGGCACCCTGTTCGAAGGTGGCGCAGTCGTCACTGTCGACGACGAATTCACAGTTCATGACCCGGGCTGGGTCCACGCGGTAGCCGACCGGATAGCGGCACTCGGACCTGGACGTGCGCCCGATTCGATCCGGGAATCCGTCGGCCGTCGCATCGATGCGTCTCAAGCAGTCGTTATGCCAGGGATGGTCAACGCCCACACCCATCTGTTCCAGACGTTCTTTCGTGGCCTGGCCGATGACAAGCCGCTACTCGACTGGCTACGACGGTGCATCTGGCCCGGAGCAATTCACTTGGATCGTGAAAGCGCCCGGCTTGCAGCTCTGCTCGGACTCGTGGAGAACCTTCGTACCGGTGCCACGTCCGTGATCGATCACCAGTACATACACGTCAACGATCAGATCGATGACGCCGTGTGCGAGGCTGCCGACGAACTAGGCGTGCGACTGAGGTTGGCTCGGGGTTGGGCAGACCAGAATTACGAACCGCAGCTCAGTGAGTCAGCCGATGTGATTCTGGAACGCACGAACCGCCTTCGCGATCGCTGGGAAACACACCCTCGTATCAGGATCGAGTTCGCCCCTCTTATCCCCTGGGGATGTTCCGACGACACAATGCGAGCGACCCTGGACCAGGCACGAGAGTGGGGTGTCGGCACGCACATCCACTGCGCCGAAACTCTCACTGAGATCGAAATGAGCATCGAAAGCCGTGGAGTCCGCCACGTCGAATGGTTGGATCAACTCGGAGCCCTCGGGCCCGATCTTCAATTGGCGCACAGCATCTGGCTCGACGATCACGAACTGGATCTGATCGCCGCCAGCGGAGCTGTCGTGGTCCACTGCCCAGTCTCGAACATGTATCTCGCATCGGGAGTTGCACGGCTTCTCGATATGAGGGCGCGTGACATTCCGATTGCGCTGGCCTCTGATGGACCGGGAAGCAACAACCGCCAGGACATGTTCGAGGTCCTCAAGACAACGGTCCTTCTTCAGAAGGTTCATCATCTCGACGCCATGGCGCTACAGCCTGAGGATGTCATCGCCATGGCCTGTCGAGGCGGCGCCCGCGCCTTTGGCTCGCCAGCAGAGATCGGAACGGCAGAAGAACTGGGGCGCTTGGAGGTTGGAGCCAACGCTGACATTGTCGTTGTCGATCTCAACACGGTTTCCGCCTCACCCGTCCACCGGCCCGTGAGCTCGCTCGTGTTCTGTTGCAGCCCGGCGGACGTGACACATGTGATGGTTGGCGGTGACCTCCTGGTAGATGATCGAACGCTGACGGTTATCGACGAAGAGGCCCTGCTGGAAGAAGCCCATTCGGTAGCGCGTCAGCTCTTCAAGCGAGCCGGTATTGACTCTCGGCTTACAAAATGACCACAGAACAACCGTGTATCGGCTATCCACGACTGGGCCTTCCAGCCGAATCGGCGCTGAATTCAGCAGGGATTCGGCTTCCCGAACAGCCTCCGTTGCCATCGTTCACCGAACCGACGGAACCTGCTGTCATCGATCCGGTCGACGAACCAATGATTCGAGTCGAAGACCTCCATCCGAAGATCGATGTGGTACCCCACTACGCCCTTGGCGGCTGGACCAATGCGACTGGCGAATGCTGGCTCCGGTCAGGCATCGCGATCAGGCTCCGTGCTGTGGCGGATGCCCTCGCCGAACCGTTCGGCCTGGTGGTCTACGACGGATGGCGGCCACGCGTCCTTCAGGAAGAGTTGTATCTGACCGCACTCGCGGACCCGTCGATTCCGCCTGGGCTATTTGCGGAACCAACACGCGACGATGAGCGGCCGGCTCCTCACGAATCCGGAGGAGCTGTCGACCTGGCCCTGATGGTCGATGGAGTTGCTGTCGCCCCTGGGACAGACTTCGACGACACGACGCCCAAGGCGTTCGCCGCGGCGCTCGAAGACGTACCTGGCCCAGATCGTGATGCACGCCGCCTGCTCTACTGGGTGATGCGCAACGCCGGCTTCGTTGTGTACGAAGGCGAGTGGTGGCACTTCGAGTACGGAACTCGCCGGTGGGCGGCCATCGTCAACCGCTCCCCCATCTACGGAGCGACCCGGCCCCCAGCGTGAACCCCTTCCGGTGAGCCTGGGCGCGACCTGTCCGCGCCTTCGCTCACCGCACGAGTCAGATGGCCGGAGGTGTCATCATGCAGAGGTACGTGGCCGAGTCGGAGCTGGTGTTCTTGATCCCCACGAGGCGGCTGCTCTCAAAATGGATCGTGTCCCCCTCGTGCAGCACGTATTGCTCGTCGGGGTGAAGCGTGACTTCGAGCGTTCCGCCCTGAATCAGGATCCACTCTTCTCGCGCTCCCTCCAGCCGCACGGCGGTGAACTCCTCGCCAGGCTCGAAGACGCGCTGGAACGGCAGCAACTGCCAGTCTCTGAACGGCGTCAGGAGTTCGACGTCGACTCCCATCTTGACGAACGGAACGATTTCCCGTTTGTCAGAGCGCACCACGGGATCGCCTCCGTTGGTGCTCAAGAGTTGAAACAAGGGGATCCGGAGCACCTCCGCAATCCGGCCGAGCGACTTCAACGAAGGCGACACCAGGTCGTTCTCCACCTGGGACAGGAACCCGCTCGTGAGGTCGGTCAGGTCGGAGACTTGGCGAAGGGTCAAGCCGAGTTCGTTCCGCCGCCGCCGAAGTTCGGCCCCCACCTCGATATCACTCACGTGGGCGAGCATAGAGCAGTGCCTACCAGGACTAAACTCTGCTAAGTTTGACCAAACACCTGATCGAGAATTCTGAGGAGTTTTTCTGTGCCGAGCGTCTTGGCCTACCACCGGCCCACAAACCTCGATGAGGCAGCGGAGCACCTCTCAAACGCTCATCATTGGGCGCTTGCGGGCGGAACCGCAGTCGTCCCTCACGCTCGCAAGCAGCGCTCCATGGATGTCGAGATGGTCGATCTTCAAGCCCTCGGGCTCGGAACTCTAGAGATCGACGGGGATCAACTGACGCTCGGCGCGATGGTTCGCCTCGGCGACCTCGAAGGCGACGATCGCATACCCCATCTCGTCAAGAAGGCAGCCCGCCGCGAACTTCCCTCGGCGCTACGCAACCAAGCCACGATCGGCGGCACCGTGGCGCAGGCCGACCCCGAAAGCCTTCTCCTAGCGGCGCTCCTTGTCCACGAGGCTCGAGTCCAGATCCACAGCCAACCTGAAACAACCCTCGGCGAATACCTGAGTGGCGATCGCCGCGGACTCGTCGTCGGAATCGTCATCGACACTTCTGGTCGCGGCTCGATGGCCTCCACCGGCCGAACTCCGGCAGATACGCCAATCGTGGCAGCGCTGGCTCGTTCCACAAACGATGGGCCACGTCTCGCCCTCACCGGAGTGGCCGCCACTCCTATAGAAGCCAACCCCACCGCACCGACCAACGATCTCGATCCTCCTGGCGACTTCCGAGGATCCCCCGCCTACCGCACGCATCTCGCCGCCGTTCTGTCTGCCCGAGCCCTCACGGAGATGGACTGATGGAGATCAACCTCAACCTCAACGGAGAAGCAGCCACACTTGTGGTCAAGCCATCCGACACTCTCCTTGCAGCCCTACGCGGTGAAGGACTCGTAAGCGTCCGTTACGGCTCCGACACCGGAGAGACCGGAGCCGGAGCCATACTTCTCGACGGACGATTGACGAACAGCGACTGCCTGTTGGCCGCTCAGGCCGACGGTCACGACGTGATGACGCTCGAAGCTCTGAACGAGGCCGAGATGCACCCGATCCAGGCGGCGTTCGTCGCTACAGGCGCTCTGCAGTCCGGGTACTCGGCGCCGGCGATGATCCTTGGGACCTTTGCTCTTCTGGCACAGAATCCCGACCCTTCGGAAGCTGAAATCCGCGACATGCTGTCGGGAATTCTCGACCGCGAGACTGCGTACGTGAAACCCGTAGAAGCGATTCTTCGGGCAGCCATTCTCATGCGTGGGGACACGACCGAACCGTTCGCACCCCTGATCGTGGCCCCGATGACTGACGGAACCAATGCCGTCGAAGTCGCGCCCGACGATGAGCCGCTCGATGTAGCCGCGGCGATGCCCCGCGTAGTCCCGTCCCTCGATGTTCCAGCAATGACGGTCGTCGGGAAGGCAGAAATCAAGGTCGACGCAATTCGTTTGGTCAAGGGCAACCCGGCATTCACAGACGACTTCGAAGCGCGCGGCCAGCTCATCGCCAAGGTGCTGCGCAGCCCGCACGCCAATGCCCGCATTCTCGAAATCGACGACTCGCGAGCCACCGCGCTAGACGGTGTACACGCCGTAATGCATTACAAGAACACCCCTCGGGTGAAGTACGCATCGGGAGGCCAGAGTTGGCCCAACCCCTATCCATACGATCAAGTGAGTTTCGACGACACAGTTCGTCATGTCGGCGACCGGGTTGCAGCAGTTGCTGCTGAAACCCTCGAGATTGCCGAGGACGCCCTGGGGCTCATCGATGTGACCTACGAAGTGTTGCCAGCAGTGTTCGATGAACTCGAGGCGATGAACGACGACGCTCCGAAGGTTCATGACGAGGATGACACCGAGGGGATCTACGATGCCGATCGGAACATCGTGGTGCATATCGGCGCCCAGCGAGGCGACGTCGACGCGGCCTTGGACTCTGCGCCACATGTATATGAACAGACATTCCGTGTTCATCAAGTTCAACCGGTGCCGATCGAGAACCACATCTCGGTGGCGTGGCTCGATTCTGACGAGCGGCTGGTGGTCAGAACGTCAACACAGGTTCCGTTCCATGTACGGCGGATGCTGGCCCCACTTGTCGGCATGGAGATCAAGAACATCCGGATCATCAAGCCACGGATCGGTGGCGGCTTCGGCGCGAAACAGGAGATGTTGATCGAAGACATCGTCGCGCACCTGTCAATCAAGACGAGGCGACCGGTGAAGCTCGAGCTCACTCGCGAAGAAGAGTTCATGTCATCGCGCACACGCCACCCACAGACGATCACGTACAAAACGGGCGTCGACGACAACGGCAAACTCATGGCTCAAGACATGCGGCTCATCGGGAACACAGGTCCGTACGGCGCGCACGCCAGCACCGTTCAAACCGTTTCTGGCCTGCGTGGTTTGACTTCGTACAACTCCCCCGCGAAGCGATTCGACTGCGATGTGGTTTACACGAACATTCCCGTTCCAGGCGCCTACCGCGGCTACGGCGCGCCGCAGGCCGAGTTCGCGCTAGAAGCTCACATGGAAGACATCGCCCACGACCTCGATCTCGACCCGGTTGAGTTCAAGCGTCAGAACTGGGTGAAGGTCGGCGACGAAATGGATATCGCGCCGCACCTCGGAGAGCGTGCCGTCGCCGAAGGCGAACTCGATGAGTATCCGACGGTGAAGACCAGCGGAATCGAGGAATGCGTCGCACAGGGCAAGAGGTCGATCGGCTGGCACCGGCGCGACGATCCGGCGTGGACGAATCCTGCTGACCGTCCGACGATCCGCCGAGGCCTCGGGTTTGCCTTCTGCATGCACGGCACGTCGATTCCCTTCCTCGACATGGGTGGGTGCAGCATCAAACTGAACGATGACGGTTCGTTCAACATGTTGATCGGCGCTACTGACCTGGGCACGGGGGCCGACACGGTCATCGGCCAGATTGCGGCCGAGGTGCTCGGCGTGCCGCTCGACGACATCAAGGTGTACTCATCCGATACCGACGTCACACCGTTCGATACAGGCGCATACGCTTCGTCCACGACCTATATCTCTGGGACGGCAGCCAAGCTCGCCGCAGAGAAGGTTCGCAAGAGGCTCAAAGAACGCGCTGCGATGCTGCTCGGGGTCGATGTCCCCTGCACGATCGAGCTGAGAGACCGGCGGGCGTGGGCGGCAGATGGCCGATCTGTGTCGCTCGAAGAGATCGCTCTCGACTCGCTACACACGCAAGACCAGGAACAGATCATGGACACCGCCTCCTACGTGTCGCCTGACTGTCCACCTCCATTCGCGGCGCAGTTCGCTGAGATCGAAGTCGACATCGAGACCGGACAGGTCACTGTCGTGAAGCTCGTAATGGCAGTCGATTGCGGCGTGGCCATCAACCCTGTCACGGCGTCTGGCCAGGTGGAAGGTGGAATGATCCAGGCTCTCGGCTACGCCCATTGCGAGGAGTACGCCTTCGACGACGATGGCCGAATGGTCAATGCCAAGATCGGCCCCTACAAGATCTACCGAGCCGACGAGATGCCCGAAACCGAGGTGTTCCTGGTTCAAACCATGGAAGACAGCGGCCCATTCGGCGCCAAGGCGGTCGCCGAGATTCCCAAAGACGGCGTCGCACCCGCGCTACGCAACGCAATCCTGCATGCGACCGGCGTCGGCATAGATCAGTTGCCGTTCACCCCCGAGCGAGTCTGGCAGGCTCTCGAGTCGGCCTCCACCGACTGATCCGGTGCTGATTCTTCCCGGGTGGCTCATCGTCGCCAGCGATACTCCCCCACGGCAAGGCTGGGGCCTTCGGGTGACCGCATCACGGGTGACCGACGTGGGGCCGGCTGACGCGCTGATCGCGGCCTACCCCGACGAAGACCAGATGAACGCCTCAGAGAGCATCTGTCTTCCAGGATTCGTCAATACGCACGTGCACCTCTACGGAGTTCTGGCGCACGGAATCGATGTACATCAGCCGCCAGATGGATTTGCAAGCTTTCTCGAGGAGTACTGGTGGCCGCAGATCGAAGACGTTCTCGATCAGCCAATGATCGAAGCGGCGACGGACTGGGTTTGTTCCGAGATGCTGCGATCTGGAACGACCACCTTCTTTGACATTCTCGAAGCGCCCCACGCAATTCCCGACGTGCTCCTGGTTGAAAAACAGATCGTCGAGAAACGGGGGCTTCGGGGCCTCTTGAGCTTCGAGGCAACCGAGCGCGCCGGAGCCCAGATCGCACAGGATGGGTTGCGCGAGAACGTCGAGTTGATCAGTGCCTGCGATACTGACGGGCTCGTGTCGGGTCTTATGAGTTACCACACGACGTTCACCTGCTCGGGTGAGTTCATCCGCCAGGCATTCGGGCTGGCCGCAGATCTCGGCGTACTTACTCACGCCCACGCCAACGAGAGCCACTTCGAGGCGGAGTGGTGCCAGACAACATACGGTCGCTCCACATTCGAGTACTACGACGACCTCGGTGTCGCTGGACCTGAGTTTCTTGCCAGTCAATGTGTGCAGCTGAGTGAGGCCGACCGAACGATAATCGCCGATCGAGGCATCCGCGTTAGTCACATGCCTCTGTCGAATTGTGAGGTCGGTGGAGGAATCGCTCCGATTTCGGAGCTTCTCGATGCAGGCGTGACGCTCGGCCTTGGCAGCGATGGCTACATCAACGATTTCTACGAAGTGATGCGGGGTGCATTCCTGCTGGCCAAAGCTCGTCGGCTCGATCCGGGTGTCATGCCAGCCACGACAGTGCTCAACCTGGCGACCGAGGGCGGTGCACGCGCCCTCGGGTTGGCGAAAGTTGGGCGGCTTGACATCGGATGGTCAGCAGACCTTCAACTGGTCGATGCAACATTCCCAACGCCTCTCACCGAGCACAACATCTTCGACCAACTCGTCCTCTGGCGGAGCCATCGCGATGTCTCCGATGTGATGGTCGCTGGTCGCTGGCGTGTTCGCAGGGGCGAGGTTCTCGACGCTGACCTCGATCAAATGCGAGCCCGTACTCACGAGGAGGCGAACCGACTATGGAGCCACTGACACCGGTACCGAGTGGATCGGTCGGCAACACGATTCTCGTCGAGCTGCTCGACGCCATCCAGAACCGCCGAGCCGTGGCCCTCGCCACCATCGTCGCGACCGACCGATCCGTACCACGCCGGCCCGGTTCGAAAATGCTTGTGTTCGCTGATGGCAGAACAAGTGGAACGATCGGTGGAGGCGAGATGGAGGCACGCGTTGTTGCCGAAGCTCTCGAGGCCCTCGTGTCGGGAAAGTCTCGCCAACTCATCTACTCACTCGTCGATGCCGCCGCCGGAGATCCCGGCGTGTGTGGTGGCACGGTCGAACTATTTCTGGAGCCGCATATGCCCCAACCCACCGTTTACGTGATCGGGGTCGGCCATGTCGGCCAGGCGGTTGTCGAGTTGGCACTCTGGCTCGGCTATCGAGTCGCCGCATGGGATGACAGATCCGATCTTGCGGCCTCAGTCAACACAGCGACTACTGACGTCGGAATCCTGAGTGGCTCGATTCATGAGGCGTTGGAAACCAACCCGATAGACGAACACACGATGGTTGTCATGACCACCCGCAACGTCGGTCTGGATGTCGAGATCCTCCCGCCCCTGCTCGCAAGCCAAGCGCCGTTTATCGGGATCATGGGCAGTCAGCGCCGGTGGGAGATCACGCGCGAAAAGCTCGCCGCAGCGGGAGAAACCGAGACAAATCTCAATCGTGTGCAATCTCCGATCGGGATCGACATCAACGCGGAAACTCCCGTTGAGATCGCGGTCTCGATACTCGCCGAGGTGATCGGCCATCAGCGGCATGAATCGTGAGCTTTGCTTGATCCGCGGAGGCGGTGACCTCGCGACGGGTGTCGCCTGGCGGCTCACTCGTGCAGGCTTCCCAGTTGTTGTCACTGAGCTGGCCGAGCCGCTCACGGTTCGGAGAGCTGTCGCTCTGTCTACGGCGGTCGATAACGGAGCCGTCGACATCGAAGGCATGGTTGGCCAACGAGCCAGTTCGATAGACGAAGCGATCGACATCGCCCAATCCGGGGACGTTGGCGTCGTTGTTTCAGCCGACCTTCCGTCGGTCGGCGCGTCGGTAGTCATCGATGCACGACTTGCGAAAACAAATATCGACACCACGATCGAGGACGCCGATCTCGTTGTCGGCCTAGGCCCCGGCTTTGCTGCCGGCGAGAACTGCCACGTTGTCATTGAAACCATGCGCGGACCTCGCCTGGGTCGTGCTATCTGGAATGGTTCTGCCATGCCCGACACTGGGACGCCCGGCGAAGTCGGTGGCAAGGGAGCCGCCCGCGTTCTCCGCGCACCGGCTACCGGAATCGCGTCGTGGAACTACTCGATTGGCGATCTGGTCAACGAGCGCGATGTGCTGGGGACTGTAGGAAGCAGTGAGATCCTCTCCCCCTTTGACGGGATGGTGCGAGGCCTCATTCGAGAAGGTCAACAAGTAAAGGCGGGCTGCAAACTTGGCGACATCGACCCGCGGACCGATGCCAACTACAAAGAGATATCGGACAAGGCCCTTTCTGTGGGTGGCGGAGTGTTGGAGGCGGTCTTGACGTGGCAGAACCGATTGAGCTGAACCAGCTCGCACGCGCACTGAACCTCGGGCCGCGCGAACACATCGCCCTCGTCGGCGGTGGCGGGAAGACGACAATCATGCATGCGCTTGGTCACCAGCTGAAGGGTCGCGTGATAGTCACAACCACGACGAAAATGGGCAGCGATCAAGACGAGGGATTCTCCATCCTCGCCGCAAGTGATGTCCGCTCTGACATCGCTGACGTCGGTACATCGATCGTCTGGAGCCGCGTTGATGGGAACAAGGCTTACGGCGTCAGCAAGGAGGAATGTGATCGGTGGGCCGAATACTTCGACTACGTCGTGATCGAAGCCGATGGTGCGCGCCAACTGCCCTTCAAGGCACCCGCGGCCTACGAGCCTGTCATTCCCTCCACAGTGACGCAGGTGGTCTCGGTCATCGGAGCCGATGCTCTCGGACGAGTGATTGCTGATCAGTGCCATCGCCCAATGCGAGTGGCCGCCCTGGCCGAGTGCGAGCCCTACCACCGATTGTCACCAGGCGGAGCCGCTGCAGTATTGCTTCACCCGCGCGGTGCGCGCCGGGCAGTCCCTGAACGTGCCCGCTTCGCGGTCGCGATCAACAAGGTCGACGACACCAACCGTGAGTCCGTAGACGAACTCGTGGCCGAACTCCAATCGAGGGAATCCGCCCTCCCCATCATCTCGATCCGCGCCCACCCAACCACCCACCGGTGAGCTTGGGCGCGACCTGTCCGCGGTCAAGCTCACCGCAACTTCGGGCGAGTTCCACCGGTTAGCTTGAGCGCGACCTGTCCGCGCCGAAGCTCACCGCAAGGCCGTTAGGCCGGGTTTGGTCATCTAGTGTCTGGGCACCATGGATCTTGAAGGAAAGACAGCTCTGGTCACGGGGAGCGCGAAGCGGGTCGGCCGGATCATTGCACTCACGCTGGCAGAGGCCGGCGCCAACGTGATCATCAACTACAACCATTCGGCCGATGCCGCAGAGGCCACGGCCGCTGAGGCCGAGGCCCTTGGCGTCGGTGCGCTGCCAGTCTCTGCCGACGTCGGCAACTACCAGCAGGTTGAGTCGATGGTACAGGCCGCCACCGACAGGTTCGGGGGAATCGATGTCCTCGTCAACAATGCCTCGAGCTTCCACAACGACCCATTCCCGACCACGGATCTCACCGTATGGAATCAGTCCATCGCCACACTGGTGAACGGACCGTTCTTCTGCACAAACCTCGCCGCACCCTCGATGCTCGAGCGTGGCGGCGGGGCGATCGTCAGCGTCAGCGATCTCTCATCAATCGAGGCCTGGCCTGGCTACATCGCACATGCCGTCGGCAAGTCAGCGATCATCGCCATGACTCGCCAGTTCGCCCTTGAACTTGCTCCCACCGTCAGGGCGAATGCGGTGGTCTTTGGCCCCGCTCTTCGCCCCGACGACTACGACGACGGAAAGTATCAGCGCACCGCGAGCAACACATTGGTTGGGCGTTGGGGAACGCCTGAGGAGATGTCCAATGCCGTGAAGTACCTGGTTGAGGCCGACTATGTCACCGGTGAGACCCTCGTCATCGACGGCGGTCAGCGTTACGGGCACCGGCAGAAGGAAGCCGGATAGAGGAACGTCACCATGGTGAAGGTCGGCATTCACATCGTGCCGCTCATGGCGGCCAGTGACGTCATCGACATCGCGATCAGTGCAGAGCGCATCGGCTACGACTACTGCCTTGTCGCTGATGAGGGCTTCCATCCCGACATCTACGCCTGCCTGGGGGCGATCGCCCGTGAGACCGAACGAATCACAATCGGCCCCGTAACCAACGGCTACACCCGCCATCCGGCCGTCACTGCTGCTGGCATCGCCACGGTGAACGAACTCTCGGATGGACGAGCCTTCGTCACCCTGGTGGCCGGTGGCTCGATGGTGCTCGACCCAATGGGTATCGATAGGAACCGTCCATACCGCGTGCTGCGCGACACAGTCCAGGTGATGAAGGCACTTTGGTCGGGCGAGAGCATCACCTGGCAGGGCGACACTCACAGGCTGTCCAGCGCTCAACTGAGTAGTGGGTCGCACGCGATACCGATCTGGATCAGCAGTCGCGGGCCACTGCTCCTCAAATTGGCGGGCCGAGAGGCCGATGGTGTTCTACTCACTGTCAAGCCTGACCTCGATGCGTCGTTCGAGATTGCAGCCGCCGTCTCCGGTAGCGGGCATGAACCAGAGCGGATCTACCTGGGCCGCATCTGTTACACGCCCGAGATGTTCGACGAGCAGCGCCGCACAATGCCGTACATCCTCAAAGACTCGCCCGAAAGGGTGCTGCGCTCACTCGGTTTCGACGACTCCCAAATCGAGCGCATTGCCAACACGGCGGATGCCGCTGATCTAGACGACCTCGCGACCGATGCATTGTTGACGCAATATCAAATCAACGGAAGCCCGGAGGCGTGTGCAGAACAGGCAGCGGCCCTGGTTTCCGAGCACCGTCTCGATACCCTCATGGTCGACGTGTTGTCGCCAGACCTGGATGAGAATCTCGATCTTCTACAACGTACTTACAACATAATCACGGATGGCCGGCGTTAGTACTGCTGGCACGCCGACTGGACTCATGGAGAAATCTCATGTCAACCATCCGTCGTCTCAACAACATCTTCGCGGCTGACGGCCGCGTCGTAATCGTTGCCCTCGATCATGGACTCATCGACGGTCCGTGCGAAGGATTCGAAGATCCTGCCCGAACGATCAACCAGGTCGTTGAAGGGGGCGCCGATGCGATCCTCACCTCGTACGGCATCGCCAACCGGTTCACCAAAGAACTGAGCCGAGTCGGCCTCATCATCCGCGGTGATGGCGCCGCGACCAACCTCGGAACACCTAGCGACGGCTCGGCCTCGTCGCTTTTCTTCACCGTGGAAGAGGCACTGCGAGTCGGAGCCGATGCCATGGTGGTGACAGCAATGCCGGGCTGCGAGAAAGAGGAAGCGACGCTGGCCAACCTTTCCCGAATGACCCGCGAAGCTCACAAGTGGGGCCTTCCGGTACTCGGCGAGATGGTGCCAGGCGGCTTCAACGGCCCTCCAGAAACACGTGGCACAGAAGCGGAGGCAATCGCCGCCCGTCTCGGCGCCGAACTCGGCGCCGATTTCATCAAGGCTCCATACACCGAGAACTTCAGCGAAGTAACGAGCAAAACCTTCGCTCCGGTTGTCATCCTCGGGGGATCGAAGGGTGACGAGCTCGAAATGCTGAGCAATATCGCATCGGCAATCGAGGCAGGCGCCGTCGGTGTCGCAATCGGCCGCAACGTATTCCAGTGCGCGAACCCAACTGCGATGACCGCTGCGATCGTCGCGATCGTGCACGGTGATGCTTCGGCGGACCAAGCTTTCGCCATCGCATCGGGAGAGTGAAAGCAGCGCTCGGGCTCGACGTCGGCACAACTTCGGTCAAGGCCGTCGTTGTCGCCGAGAACGGCGAGCTCGTAGGTGCTGGATCATCAGGTGTTCTTCAGATGCGCGCGCCGCGCCCCGGCTGGGCTGTGCAAGCGGTGACCGACATCCGTAGTGCAGTCATCGAATGCCTGACTGCAACTGTCGAATCACTGCCTGACGACATCAATGTCCTTTCGCTGACTACAGCAGCACAGAGTGGCTCGGTCATCACCGTCGACAGCGCGGGTGTGGTCGCTGATGACCTGACCACATGGATGGACATGCGGGCGGCCGCGATCGTCGAGCAATGGCACAGGTTCGGCACTTCAGTGGCCATCCGGGCTCTTTGCGGCTGGACGGTTCACCCCGGCCAGGGCCTCCCCCAGCTCGCCTGGCTCAAGGAGGACGATCCTGTTGCATGGGCCGCCATCGGACGGGTCGGCTCGGCAGACGATCTGGTGATGAGTTGGCTTACCGGAATGTGGGTCACGAATCCATCGAATGCTGCAGGCATGGCGCTCATCGACGTGGCCGATGGGCAATGGAGCCACAACCTTTGCGAACTCATCGATCTCGATGCCACCTGGCTCTCAGACCTGCGCACTAGCGGCGAAGTCATCGGAACGCTCCTGCCCGAGATTGCTGAACTAACCGGGCTGGATGAGGATCTCACCGTCGTCAGCGGGGGCCACGATCAAGCCTGCACGGCTCTGGCACTCGGGGTCACCGACCCCGCTCACGCGCTCCTCGCTGGCGGGACTGCCTGGGTCCTGACAACGGTGATCCCCTCGGAAGACACACCGGAAGTATCAGACGAGATGAACGTCAGCTTCCACGTCGTACCGCAGCTACGAACAGCATCCACATATTTGGGGGGCATGGGCGCCAGCATCGAGTGGTGGCTCTCAACCGCTCAACAGCAGAATGCCGCCAGTTCGAGATTTGTGTCAGCACTTACCGATGGCACAACGGTTTACGCTGACACAAATCTCGAAATGGACCGCTTCGCCGTGCTCGACAGCGACCTCAACAAGGCGGTTTCTTCCACAAACCCCTACTTCCGGCCGCTTCCCGATGACACGGATACCTCTCAGCTCCCGGGTGCAGGCAGGTTCACGAATACCACGCCCGACACCTCTGATTCGCAGAGAGTGCTCGCAATCATGGAGTACGCGGCCTTCAAACTCAGAACGGCACTGGTTGCGATTCCACAAAGCCGTCGGCCAGTGAGCCTGACGGTTGTCGGGGGTGTCACGCACTCGCCGGTCTGGACACAGATCATCGCCGACATCTGCGAATTACCGGTCACCAAGACACGCGAGGGAAGTCTGCCTGCAGTCGGTGCTGCGGTGCTTGGTGGAGTTGCCACCGGCATATTTGCCAGTACCGATGCCGCTCTTGCCTCGCTGGACCTTACATCAGAAAATATCCATCCGAACTCTGAGAATGCCGGGCTCTACCGGCACCGATACCAGACCCATCTCGAGCAGGAGACCCAACCATGACCCGTCCAACCGTCGCGATCACCATCGGTCGCGAGAACTACAACCGAATGTTCTCGGAGAAGGCTCTCAACGACCTCGCCGAGTTTGCCGATGTGATCCATGCCGGTGAAGAGCCAGCTGAGAAGGATGAGTTGTCCGATCTGCTCAGCACTGCTGACGGATGCATCACCTCCTGGGGCGTTCACCAAATGGACGCCGACGTACTGGCTGGTGCCCCGAATCTGAAAGCGATGGCACATATGGGGAGCAGCGTGAAGCGCTTCGTTTCCGACGAATTCTGGGCGAGGGACATCCAACTGACGAGTGCCGGCGTAACGCTCGCGCGTGATGTTGCCGAAACAACTCTTGGGCTGATGATCGTCGGTCGCAAGCGAATCATCCCCCTGAGCCAGAACCTCCGAGCCGGCGGTTGGCGAGACTCGCCAACGTGGGACAAGTGGGACCCACGCGAGCTGAGTAGATCGACTGTCGGGCTCATCGGGGCGTCGAACGTCGGCAGACATGTGATCTCGTTGCTCGAGCCATTCGAAGTCGAGATCCTCGTGGCTGACCCGTTCCTCGATGAGGCTCAGGCCGCGGAACTTGGTGTCACGAAAGTCGAACTCGATGAACTTCTCCGTCGGTCAGACACCGTGTCGCTGCACTGCCCATCGAACCCGTCGACATACCACATCCTGGATGCCGAAGCCTTCGCCCTCATGCCCGATCATGCCCTGATCATCAACACGGCGCGCGGGGAACTCATCGACGAGGCGGCGTTGATCGCCGAGCTCTCCAAGGGTCGTTTCTTCGCCTTCCTCGACGTGAGCGACCCCGAACCAAGTGATCCGGGCAGCCCGTTACGGTCGCTCGACAACGTCGTGCTCACCCCGCACACGGCCGGCTGCATCGAGAACTGCAGCCGCATGGGCGAACTCGCGGTCGAGGAGCTTCGACGCTTCTTCGTGGGCGAGCCGCCTGTCTACGAGATCACCCTCGACATGTACGACCGCATCGCGTAGTCACCCTCCGGTGAGCTTCGACGCGACCTGTCCGCGCTCAAGCTCACCGCAA
>JADWMG010000296.1 GCA_015767405.1 Actinomycetota bacterium | reverse complement strand
TAGCTGGTCAGGTGCTAGCTGGTCCTAACCCTCTTTAGGGTTCTTAAGTCTTGCGAACAGTCGTCCGATAGATCAACGAAGGGTCATTTGATCCCCAGTTGAGGAGCGGACGTTGGAAGAGTCCAAACAGGACAGAAATACTCTGACGTCATCTGCGCCAGTTGAGCCCGCTCAGATTCGGGCCGGGCGTCGCCCCTACGCAGAAACACTTGGTATTGGCGCAGGGCTATTCGTCTTGGCATTCGTGTCAATGCTCTTGATGCCCCAGGATGGCACGTCAATTAGGCCTTCGTCGTGGTGGGCCGCTGTGAGTATCACCATCGCCTTTGCCGTATCAGAGCAGATGGTTCTGCGGTTTGAGTTCCGGCGTGAGTCGATGTCGCTGTCGTTCTCCGAGGTGCCAATGGCGCTCGCGCTCGTATTCATGGCGCCCGGTGTAGCGCTAGGTGCTCGACTGGCGGGGAGCATTGCGGTGCTCTTGGTCCTGCGGCGGTCGGCGGCGTACAAGATCTTCTTCAATCTCGGATTGTTCTCTCTCGAGTTGGCCTTGTCCTTTCTTCTTTTCCGGACGTTCCTCGGATGGTGGGGCGCGGGCGACGCCCAACTGGTTATCGCCGCAATCGTTGCCATATCGATCACGAGTACGTTGGGTTCGGTCATCGTTTCGTTGGCCATCTCACGTTTCGAAGGTGACGCGATCGGTCGCATCAAGGCTCGGTTGAGTGTTGCGTGGTGGCTCTTCATCGTGACCTCCATGCTCGCCGGGATGGTCTTGAGCTTGGCACTCATCGCCCCCGGGCTTGTGCTCCTTGCCATCGCCCCGCTGGGTCTGCTCTGGTATGTCACCGTTGCATACGGTTCACTCCAGCAGCGGCTGTGGGACCTTGACGCGGTGCACGGCTTCACGGCGCGAGTGGGTCAGTCGCTAGAGCCCGGACGGATCGGCGACGACGCTGTGAACGAGGCGTCACGACTCTTGCGGTCGGAATCAGCTGGACTTGTCGTCTTTGACGTCAGCGGTAGCTCGCTAATCAAGAAGTCCGGACCGTGGGCCTGGCAATTGCCGGCCAGCCCGGATGACCGAGCTTGGGCTGCTTTGGCTCACAGTAAATCCGCCCAGCTCGTGAGTCGCCGCCAGTTGGAAGAATTTGGCATCGCTGGTCCTTCAGGCAAGAAGACCGAAATGATCGTTGCACCGATCTACGACGACTCCGGTCCCCTTGGCCTTCTTGCAGTGGCAGGGCGGTCGGGGCCGACCCGAACGTTCAGCGCGGCAGACGTTGCGCACGCGCAGAACCTCACCGAGCAGCTTTCATCGAGCCTTCGAAAGGGCATGCTGCACCAGAGGATCGAGAAGGAAGCTCGTCACGACGGGTTAACGGGACTGCCGAACCGGTCATCGTTCGAGCGCTCGGTAATTGAAATTGCGGCTGACCGTCCTAAGACCGGCTTGCTCTTTGTGCTGATGCTCGACCTCGACCGGTTCAAGGAGGTCAACGACACACTCGGACACCACGCTGGTGATGAACTGCTCATCGAGGTGTCGCGTCGGATGTCTACGCAACTGGCAACTGGCGACGTTCTTGCTCGGCTTGCGGGCGATGAGTTCGCCGTGCTCGGTCACCGTGAGAGTCGTGAAGAGATGATCGCACTTGCCAACGCTTGTATTACAGAAACGGGTCGACCGGTCACGCTTGACGGCCTCGAGATCGTCGTCACGGCCAGTGCGGGTCTTGCTGTGCTCGATGCCAGCGACTTCGATGCGAACGGCCCGCTGCGCCACGCTGACATTGCGATGTACAACGCCAAGACGCAACGTCTGGGCGTCGAGGTCTATCGAGAAGAAATCGATCGGCGGACACCGGCTCGACTCTCGATGCTGGGTGATCTCCGGGCAGCAATCGAGAATCACGAGCTGCACGTCAACTATCAGCCGAAGCTCGACCTCAATACGGGCATGATCATCGGTGCCGAAGCACTCGTGCGTTGGACTCACGCTGTCCGCGGGGTCGTCCCACCCATTCAGTTCGTCCGTGTTGCCGAAGACACGGGGTTGATCAAGCAGTTGACGGATCTCATGCTCAGCCGAGGTATCGGCACATTGCGCGACGTTCACCGTCGTGGATTCCACCTCGGCCTAGCGGTCAACCTGTCGACGCATGATCTCCTCGATACCCGTCTCGCTCGGCGTGTCGATGAGCATCTTCGTGCCAACGGCGTCGACCCTGGGATGTTGACGCTCGAGATCACCGAATCATCGCTGTTGATCGATGCGCCGCGGGCTCGTGCCACGATCAACGAGTTGAACGATGTTGGAGTGCGGATGTCGATTGACGATTTCGGGACGGGGTACTCCTCGCTCAGCTATCTGCGCCGGCTTCCCGTTCGCGAGTTGAAGATCGACCGCAGCTTTGTCGCCAACGTGTTGTTGGACGAGCAGGACGAGGTCATCGTCCGTTCAACTATTGACCTGGGCCACAACCTTGGGCTCGAAGTAGTTGCGGAAGGCGTCGAGAACAACGAAGTCCTCGACCGGCTGCGTGGCTTTGGCTGCGACATCGCGCAGGGCTTCTGCATCTCGCGGCCGCTTGACGCGGAACGTTTCGTCTCATGGCTCAGCACGACGGCTCATCCCAGTCGCTCGCTTGATCCTCTCAACCTCGATGAGTGGCAGTTCGTTGGCGAGGGAGCAAACATCGTCACGCGGGAGCCGGATCCGGCGACCTGAGAGAATCTCAGTGCGATCGGCACTAAAAGTTTGGGCGTCAAAGAGGTTGGACCAGCACTGGATCTTGCGATACTGGGAGTGTGAGTAAACGCCTGCCACTTCAACATGTGTCGATCCACGGCCACTCCGTTGGCTATCGGCGGGCGGGCGCGGGCGAGCCGATTCTCTTGATTCACGGCCTTGCGGGGAGTTCGCGTACCTGGGACGACGTCATTCCCCAGCTTGCCGAGCA
>JADWMG010000088.1 GCA_015767405.1 Actinomycetota bacterium | reverse complement strand
GAGTGGTGACAGCTCTCGATTGCAGCGATGTGTGAGAGGTATCGAATCGCAACCCGGCGTCAGCCATTGTTTGTCCTGCAGCGGAGGCCTCGACGATTCCCTTCTCGGTAAGGGGGACATCGTGCCAACCGGTGAACAAGTTTTTGAGATTCCATTCCGACTGGCCGTGGCGGAGGATGACGAGCGTTCCGGTCATGGTCCGATGTTACGGCTGGGAGTGATTCGGAACCAATGCCCGCCATGGGTCACCTCAAGGTGTTCGACGTGGGAGCATGTCGGCATGTCAGATTTCGAAGAACTGTATGACATCGCTGTTGCCGCCCAGGATCACGCCTACTGCCCGTACTCGCGCTATCCGGTGGGTGCTGCGCTGCGGACCGCGAGCGGCAAGGTGTTCAGTGGCTGCAATGTCGAGAACGCTGCGTACCCCTTGGGGAGTTGCGCCGAGGCAGGTGCGATCACGGCGATGGTTCTTGCAGGCGAACACGAGATTGTCGAGCTGGTGACTGTCACAGGGGGCATTGTGCCGGGTACACCATGTGGTGGGTGCCGACAGCGGATCCGGGAGTTTGCGCAGTCGAGTGCTGTAGTGCATTCGACAACCACAGAGAGTGGGCATAAAGCTTCGATTACGCTGACGATCGGCGAGTTGTTGCCGGAGTCATTTGGGCCCGAGAACCTATTCGGGAAACCTGAGTCATAGCGACTCAGATTTCCTGACTCGAAGGTTGCTGTTGTGGTTCTAGGCACCTATGCTGAGTGACATATTCGCAAGATCTCATTTTGACGTCGCATCCTGACGTCACACAGCAAGGAGCAATACATGGCTAAGGCAGTCGGCATCGACCTCGGTACCACCAACTCGGTGGTAGCGGTTCTGGAGGGGGGCGACCCAGTCGTTGTCCCCAACTCGGAGGGAGCTCGAACCACACCGTCGGTCGTGGCGTTCTCCAAGTCCGGCGAAGTGCTCGTCGGTGAAGTTGCCAAGCGTCAGGCGATCACCAACCCTGATCGCACCTTCCGTTCCCGACACCGTCAACCAGGCTGTCATCACGGTCCCCGCCTATTTCGACGACGCCCAGCGCACAGCTACCAAAGAGGCGGGCACGATCGCCGGCCTCGAAGTACTGCGCATCATCAACGAGCCCACGGCAGCAGCACTGGCCTACGGCTTGGAGAAGGGGTCCGAAGACGAGACAATTCTCGTATTCGACCTCGGTGGCGGAACGTTCGACGTTTCCGTGCTCGAGATCGGCGACGGAGTCTTCGAAGTCAAGTCGACCCACGGTGACACCGACCTCGGTGGTGACGATTGGGATCAGCGCATCGTCGATTGGCTCGTGCAGGAATTCAAAGCTGCGCATGGCGTCGATCTCAGTGCCGACCGGATGGCGTCCCAGCGCCTTCAGGAAGCCGCTGAGAAGGCCAAGATCGAGCTCAGTCAGGTCCAGCAGACGCACATCAATCTGCCATTCATCACGGCAACGGCGGATGGTCCGCTCCACCTCGACGAGACATTGTCTCGGGCCAAATTCCAAGAGATGACCAGTGACCTCATCGAACGGTGCCGGGTGCCGTTCGAGCAGGCCCTCGAAGATGCGGGCGTCAAGAAGGGTGACCTCGACCACGTGATTCTCGTCGGCGGTTCAACCCGGATGCCCGCTGTGGTTGATCTGGCGCACGACCTGACAGGCAAAGAACCCAACAAGACCGTCAATCCTGACGAAGTTGTCGCTATCGGTGCCGCCGTTCAAGCGGGTGTCCTGCGCGGCGACGTCAAAGACGTACTCCTCCTCGATGTCACGCCGCTGAGCCTCGGCATCGAGACCAAGGGTGGCGTCATGACCAAGCTGATCGAGCGCAACACGACGATCCCCACCAAGCGGACCGAAGTGTTCACGACCGCAGAAGACAACCAGCCTTCAGTCGAGATCCATGTGATCCAGGGTGAGCGCGAGATGGCGAGCTACAACAAGACTCTCGGCAAGTTCCAGCTTGTCGACCTGCCGGCAGCTAGTCGTGGTACTCCTCAGATCGAGGTGACCTTCGACATCGACGCCAACGGCATCGTTCACGTGGCTGCTAAAGACCGGGCCACCAACAAAGAGCAGTCGATGACCATCACCGGCCAGTCGACCATCGACAAAAACGACATCGACCAGATGGTCAAAGATGCCGAGGCGCACGCCGAGGACGACCTCAAGCGTCGTGACGAGGCCGAAACGCGTAACAACGCTGACTCGATCCTTTATCAAACCGAGAAGGTGCTTCGTGAGCAGGGCGACAACGTGACTGCCGACGAGAAAGAAGCTGTCGAGCAACCTCTCGCCGACCTCAAGAAGGCGCTCGAGGGCAACGACAGCGAGGCAATCAAAACTGCGACCGACGCGTTGATGGCCGCTAGTCAAGAGTTCAGTCAGAAACTCTACGAGGCAGCGGCCCGCGACTCTGATGCCGAAGGTACCTCTGCATCCGGTCAGGACGCCGGCGACGCCGGAGCCAGCTCGGTCGACGATGACGACATCGTCGATGCCGAGATCGTCGACGACGAAGAGAGCTGAGCGCCTAATGGACGGCGCCGGTGTCGGCCCACCGGCCGACGATGACATAGATCAGCCGATCAGTGCCGAAGCTGGCGCACCCGTCGAGGGTGCGTCAGCGGATGCCGGCGATCTGGCAGCCCCATTCGAGGGCTGGGTAGACGCTACTGATCCTTCCGACATCGACTACTCCGAGGTCGATGTCGCTGCAGTACTCAAAGAGCGCGATGAGTACAAAGGCATGGCTCAGAGGCGAGGCCGCGTATCTCAGGCACCCCGACGAGGTCGGTCCTCTGCTCAATCAGATGCTGTCCGAACTCAAGAAACACGGCCTCGAGAATCTCGACCTCGAGGCGCAGCCGTTCGACCCGGCAGTAGCTGAGGCTGTTGCTCATGAACCCGGCGATGGAGGCGAACCAGTAGTTACCGAGGTGCTACGGAGCGGCTATCTCTGGAAGGGCCGTGTTTTGCGCCCCGCGATGGTCAAGACCAAAGATTGATCCAGCGCAACACAAAGACGAACAACAGCGAGACCAGCACCCCTGAGGAGGTGAAGAACGATGGCAGCACAGAGCGATTGGTATGAAAAGGACTTCTACAAGATCCTTGGTGTCGAGGAGAGTTCAACCGCTAAGGAGATCACCAAGGCCTACCGCAAGCTCGCCCGCGATCTGCACCCTGACAAGAACCCCGGTGATGCGGTAGCGGAAGAGCGTTTCAAGGAAGTTGCCGCGGCCTACGACGTCCTCGGTGACGACTCCAAGCGCACTGAATACGACGAGGTACGCCGACTCGGACCCATGGGTGGCCCTGGCGGACCTTCGGGCGGTTTCAACTTCAACGTCGACGACATGGGCGGAGCCGGTGGTCTTGGCGACCTGTTCGGTGGGATGTTCAATCGTGGTGCCGGCGGAGGTGGGCGCGGCCGTGCCGCGTCGGGTGTCGGCGAGGCCCGGCACCGCCCCTGTCGCGTGCCCCAACTGCGCTGGCCGCGGCGTTGTCGACGACAACCAAGGCATGTTCTCATTCTCGAGTCCCTGCCCGGTCTGTCGGGGTCAGGGTGTCCTGATCGAAGATCCGTGTCCGACGTGCTACGGCACGGGTGTCGAGGAACGCCAGCGCGAGGTTAAGACCCGGATACCCGCAGGGGTGAAAGATGGCCAGACCATTCGTCTGAAAGGTCGGGGTGGGCCTGGACGCAGTGGTGGTCCTGCCGGCGACCTCCTCGTCGAACTGAAGGTCATGCCGCACCACCTGTTCGGTCGCTCCGGAAACAACTTGACCATCACAGTTCCGATCACGTTTGGCGAGGCGGCTCTTGGCGCTGACATCGACGTCCCCGCGCTTGATGGCTCGAGTGTCACGCTACGGATCAAGCCGGGTACTCAAACGCAGAGCCGTCACCGGGTACGCGGGAAGGGCATCAAGACCAAGCGAAAGACCGGCGATCTCATCGTCACGGTCAATGTGCAAGTTCCGGACGATCTCACCGAAGACCAACGTATGGCGATCGAGCAACTCGCGGCGGCGACTACGGTGAACCCAAGGGACACTCTGTCATGACATCAGCCAATCCACCGGACCGGTCCATTACCGCGGTCTACGTGATCTCCGTTGCCGCAGAGCTAGCGGGAATGCACCCCCAAACGTTGCGTATCTACGAGCGCCGAGGCCTCGTAACACCCGCGCGAACCAAAGGTGGGAACAGGCGGTACAGCGACGAGGACATCTCCATTCTGCGACGCATTTCTGAACTCACCGCCGAGGGCATGAACCTCGAAGGTATTCGCCGCGTTATGTATCTCGAACTCGAGAACGCCCGGTTGAGTGCCGAACTCGACCAAGCACGTGAGATCGCCAAGCACGCGATTGTCGCTGCGAACCGGAATCAGACGGGCGGCGACCTTGTTCCGATTCGACAGGCCGTCGCAGTCTTCGGCAAGCGCCCGCCGGTCAAAGACCCCGAATAGCCTTCACGCGTCGGTCTGGGGTGGATCGAGGCTTAGCGTCGGAAGAGGCGCCGTTGTCGCCATCGGGATGGTGTTTCGCGTTCGATCTGGAGTGGCGGCTCGATGATTTGCTCGATTGCCCACGGATTGGTGGTTCCATCGCCTAGCTGATGGGTTGGCGTCAGCACGTCAACGGGCCGGAGGCGTCCGGCGAGCCCGGCGGCGCCGGTGGCCGCGCCGAGGGCCACCGCGACCCGCTGGGGGGCGCGGAGGTCGTGGGCCGGGAACGGCGGATACGGCTCGCTGAGCAGTTGTAAGTTGAGGTCGAGTTCGGACGAATTCGATTCTTCGGTAAGGGATGATCTCGTGATGCCGCCGACTTCATCAGCGAGTTCAGCTTCGGGAAGTATCTCATCGAGATTGTGCAGCCCGATTGAATCGCTGGTAACCGAGAGACCTGGCGAGTCGCGGGAATGCGCTTCGACGGTCGCTGCTGCCAGAGGCACGGAGTCGTCGTACAAGGCTGTCCAAGATCGATTCGCACCAGCGTCGCGACGAGCGAGTCGAGTGCCGGCAGCGAGTACCCGCTCGATTGAGACCGGACTCGGCTCTAGAGCCACGTCGACGAACCCCGCCCGCTCGACGAGTTCCTGAACTCTCCATGCTTCGCTGTGATCCCAACGGAGCACGAGCATCCAGCGGCGCGCGTCGGCGTCTACGAGCATTGTCGACGTGATATCCGCTGAGCTTGCCAGTTCGTGGCGCAGCGAATTCAGTTCTGGCCCGGTCAGGCCGGTGGCGTCGATGCGTTGCATTGTCGACCGAGCGGGAAACCATGCCACGCGGGTCGGCAGCGGGCTCGTGCCGAGTTGGCCACGTACTCGTACGAGTGCGTCGAACACGACTGCATGATCTTGGAATCGGGCAATGGGGACTTCCGCCGCACTGGCCACCCGCCCAGGTTGGTCATGAGCAAGTCGTACTCCACGGATCATTGTCTTAGTGACTTCGAGCCCAATTCCGTTCCCGCGCTCCGCCATCAGCCTGGCGCTCCAATCGGCGGTCGCTCGCTCGGTCCTTCGAGATCGAGGTCGGCGATCGCGGCAGTGACGTCGTGTGGCGGCTCGAGGAGCTGCATCTCGGCGCCGTCCTCTGATCGATGAGCTCTACCTGCCGCGCGTGAATCGATGGGATCCACTCCGAATCGCTCATATCCGGATGGGTCATCCAACCTGAAGACAACTTGGTTCACTTCGACCTTTGCGAAAGACGATGGAAGGTCATCGGGATGACTTGCGGTGATCACGAAGTGCACGCCCACGGAATGCCCCTTGCTGAGCAGCTGTTCGAAGGCAGACCAGGCCTCCTGCGGTCCGGGGGTTGACCGAACGTTCGCGATGTCGTCGACCATCACCACGATGGCGGGTTCTGTGTCTGCGCCCTGTTGCGCTCCACTGGTTTCGTCAGCGGTTGCGTTTCGGCGTTCGATCTCCCGGCCAAGCTTCTGGATCAGCCGAGTGACTTCTTCTGGATCATCGGCGTGTGTCACTGCCCCGGTGTGAGGTAGCTGTGCGAGAGGGTCTAGTCGCCGGTCTCCGGCGTCGATGCAATACAGGTGTACATCGTCGGCCGAGAATCGCTCGGCCATTCCCAGTGCCAATGTCACAAGAATCGAAGTCTTTCCCGAATCGGCACCGCCGAAGAACAGCAAGCCGGCACTCAGGTCGGGGCGCCACCACGTTGGTTCTCGGCGCTGCTCGTCCGGGAGGTCGACCAGAGCGAAGGGAATGCCGTCGCCTGGGTGGTCATCGAAGAACGACTGCATCGGGATCGTGTCTGGGAGAGGATCGGGACAGGGGCGGAGAAGGTCCGCAAGCCCGGCTGCCTCAGCTGCCTGTGACAGCGCGGCGACGATCTGCGCCAGCTCCGATCGAACCTCCGGATCGAGGTCCGCCGCGAATTCTGCCTGCGACTCTTTGGATCGAGTTAGTCGGTGTTCCATGGGGGAGAGTTCGCGACCGATCACGAATGGACTGATGTCGAGAGCCGATTCAGCGGCTGTTACGCGAAGGTCTGGTGCGGCCGTGATCGTCGAACTGATCGAGTCTCCAGCTCTGTCCGTCGCGACAATGAGATGGAGCCCGACTTGTTGCCCCGCTCGCACGATTCCCGCGAGTTCCGAGAGGAAGCTTGGTACCTGCATGTCTGCCGAGACAGCGTCGTCGACGACGAGGATCAGGCGTGGCAGCCGACCATCGTGCAGTTGACGGTCTTCGATGCCGTCAGAGGCTTCTCCCACGCGCATGGCGGCAATGCGACGGTGGACCTCTGCACGCAGACACCGCAGCACTCGGGCGGCTCGATGTTCGTCGAGTTCAGACTCGAGCCAGATCGTGTGTGGCAAGTCTTCACAGGCATCGAGAACAGCACCATTCGTGAAATCGAAGAGAGCGAATTGCAGGTTGTCTGGAGCATGGTCGCAGGCCAGGCCGATGATCACGGACCTCAGCAGACCGTTCGCTTCATCGCCGACGATCAGCTCGCCCGGGCCATCGTTGATTTCGGCTGCGCCCGGATCGAGGGGAGGCATGCCAAGGCGCGAGTTCGGGTGGTTGTCAGCTCTTGCCCAGCGGTTGATGAAGGTATCCGCATTCAGCTTCTCGAGGTCGCTGAGGTCCACGTATGAGAGAGGCGTCGGGGATTTATCGATCGTTCTTGCGGGCAACTCAGGGTCGTCGAGCGGTGCGAGGTCGAGAGCTATGGACAGCGCAATATCTACTGAAGCCAGGAAGGGCCGGATGCCGTAGACCTGGTGCCCTGCGACTACGTAGTCCGCAGTCACAGTCAGGTCGAGGTTCTCCGTCAGGATCGTCGAGCACACGGCAGGGGCGCCTTCGGTGGCGTCGGTCAGAACGACGAATCGCAACGGTAGGGAACTGTCGGAGAACAAGGGGCGGAGGGGAGATTCTCGCTCGTGCCACAGAGCTGAGTTGTCGACTACGACAAGGGTGAGGTGTTGGTTGGCTGGCTCTTCAGCGTGTTCAATCCCAGCGTGTACCGAGTTGATCCACGTGTGAATGTTGGTCTGGTCGAACAGCACCTGGGGAAGGCCGTCGACTCGCGTGTGCGGGAGCCATTTCGCCCATTCCCAACCGGGCACGTCTTCGAGACTTGTCAGCACCACGACATCGAGATCGGCAGGGCCATGGGTGAGCGTTGCCTCGAGAATCAGACCGCGGGCAAGGTCGGACCTGAAATCAGATCGGCCCACGACAGCGACCCCTCGCTCAGTCGTGAAGTCGACGGACACAGGGACCATCGGCAATGGCCCACGCTCCTCGATGATCTCCTCAGCCTTGGCTCGAACGTCTGGCGTGGCTTCCAGTTCCGGAGACCACGCCATGTCGGCGAGGCCAACTGCGATGTGAAACGCGTCGGCATCACTGGGTCGGCGTTCCCACAACCGCGGGTCGGCTTCATGTGCAAGTTGCACCAGATCACCGAGGTGTGGCTGTGCACTACGTCGTCGGTCGCGCTCGGCGCCGTGGCGACCGCTTACGGTTTCTCTCCACGTCGTGGTGATCGCCGATTCTCGGCGTCCGCTGTTCTCGGAGTGGGAAGCATCGTGCAGGGTGATCGGGTCGTCCATCCGAGTCTGAGGACGGCGATGAGGGCGGTTGAATGCGGTCGTGTCTTGACCGGGCCGCGCGTGAAGACGAGTGCCGGAAACATTTGAGAACGAGCCTCGACGGAGCAGTTGGAAGACGCGATCTCCGCTGTCGAGAGTTCCGGTGGACCAAGGTAGGTTCTCACCGGCAGCAATCGGGTGCCCGTCGAGTCGAATTGTGCTGGTTCTGGCGCGGATGGTGACAGCGCCATCGTCCTGGATGGTCAGCTCGAACGATGGATGATCGACCGGAGCAAGATCGAGTTCCGGAGCGCTTGCACGTCGCCCGATTCCGAGCACGTAGTGACCCGCTGGAAGAACCGCCGATTCCCCGGCCCCTCGACCCGCAATCTGTACCAGTTTGACGACGCCGTCCCCGAGGGGTAGTTCGTTTTCACTCGTGGCGATTGTGGAGCCATTGAGCATCCCGCTTGCCTCGAGCTTGGTGGTGGCTGGCAAGGCACGGCCGTCGACGAATACGATCGGAGGGCTTTTTTGCCCTGTGACGTGGGCGAGCACATCGGCCAGGGTCGACTTATCGCTCGTGTTGCGCAGCGAGATCTCGGCCTCACCGTACGAGGTTCGCAATACGACGTTCATCTGAGCCTCGACACTACGAGACCGCGGCGGCGCTGTGGGTGAGAAATCCCCGGTGGAAGAAAATCTGAACAATCTCTTGAGTTTTGATCGCTGCCTGCCGATACCGTGGTATGAGCATCCGCCCTTCGCTCTACCGTTGAGGTCTCGTGAGAACACCAACTGTGACCTGGCGCAAAGCGGTCGCTGCCATCGCAGCGACCCTGCTTGGCCTGCTCGCAGTTGTGATCGTCGCTCAATCGGAAGGACTCCCCGCCGTAGATGCGGCATCTTCTCGAGCTACTCACTGGTTCGTTCATCAGCCAACTGGTCGCGTGGTTCTTGTTGACGGATATGGGGGTCGCGCGCTGGCCAGCCTCGAAGCAGGTTCGCGAGGGGAGCAGATCGTGGTTGCCGAGGGAGGTCCCGGAGCGTACGTCGTGAATGACACGACGGCGGAGGCAAGGGCCATCGATTCAGCGGAACTGACTCTTGGTCCGCCAGTCGGACTCGCGTCGCTCGGCGCAGGCCGCGCGGTTGCGGCAGTCGGTCAGGCGGGGCTGGTCGTCGTCAATCCGATCGACGACGAAGCCACGGTTCTGCCGGTCGGCGGCGAGTCGTCGAGCTTCCCGGTCGAGTCGGGTACGGCACTTGTAATTGCTCCCGACGGAGCTGTCTGGTCGTTGGTAGATGGCGATCTCCGACGTACAACTTCCACCTCTTCGCGAACGATCCCCATAGGGGTCAACTCCGCGACGCTTTCACTTGTCGGAAACCAGCCGTTGGTGATCGACGGTGAGAATCGTCGTGTTCTGCTCGGTGAGGGATCGTGGCAGGACCTACCTACGGAGGCTGATCCGAGCGAGATCGTCGGACAACAGCAAGGCCCAACCAACAGTTGCGGATGGGTCGGAGCCAATGACGACCTCTGGTGTGTCTCAACGGACGGCATCGAAGAGACGGCAACGATCGAGGGCCTCGACATCGATGGCCCCGATCTCTTGGCAATCGCGGGAGACGCTGCACTCCTCGTTCGGCGTGGGCCGAGTTCAATTGTGCGTTTCGACTGGCGGAGCGGAGAGTTGCTCGACGACACACCAACGACCGTGTCATCCGATGCCGCGCTCAGAGTGACCGCGACGGTCGACTTGGTGTGGATCGATGACACGGCCGGCGATTTTCTGTGGGCTGCTAATCCTTGGAGCATCCAGGCGATCGACAAGAACGCGCGGGGAATTCTGGTGCTCAGCGATGACGGAGACATCATCGAAGAGGGTGAGTCAGGCGGCGGAGAACTCAGCGGAGCTGCCAGCAGCGCGGCGGTTGAGCCGGAGCTCCGTGAGCCTGACGACAATGGCATTGATGATCCACCGGTCGCCCTCGACGATTCTGTCACGGCCCGGTCCGGGGCTTCCGTTCCGATTCAGGTAACAGCCAACGATTACGACCCGGACGGAGAGGCGATCGCGATTTCAGACGTCGGCAGCGCTGGCCACGGTACGGTCGATATCGGTACTGCCTCGACCGTTGTGTACATACCAGAACCCGGCTATGTCGGTGTCGATCAGTTCGACTACACGATCGTTGATGGCAATGGGACCGAGGCTTCAGCGGTTGCCGTCGTTGAGCTTCTCCCGGTGGACGCGACCAACAATCCGCCACTCGGTGTCGAGGATCTCGCTCAGACCGGGTCCGGCATTCCCGTGACTGTCGAGGTTCTCCTGAATGATGTGGACCCCGAACGTGACTCATTGCAGATCGGAAGCTTTTCTCCCCCGGAGGGCGTTGGTGAAACGGCGCTCGGTGAGGTCACCGAAACGGTTGGGCCATCGGGCCTTCCAGCGCTGAGATTCGCACCGATCGAAGGGTTTGAGGGCACGGCGATCTTCTCCTACCGTCCTGTCGACGCGCTGGATGCGGTCGGCGACGATGTAGAGGTTCGCGTCGAAGTTGCCAGGATCAACGGTGAGAATCGACCGCCTCTGGCAAGACCGGATTCAATCCGGCTGCGCCGAAATGTCGAGACGGCTCTGCCCGTGCTCGTCAATGACACAGACCCCGATGGTGATGCTCTCGCGTTGTCAGTCATCGGACCAGTCCCCGGTGGGCTCGATGTCCGTGTCGAGGGTGAACAGCTGATGGTCATCGCCCGAGCCGGTGCCGATGCCCTCGTCCCCTTCGAGTACGAGATCGATGATGGCAACGGACACGTCACGCGCGGCTCGGTGCTCGTCGGGATCATCGACGACATCGAACCCAACAGGCCTCCGGTCGTGAGCGCCGATACCGATAGGGCCGTGGTCGGGGCGTCGGTAGTCATCGACGTCATTGCCAATGACACAGACCCCGACGGCGACCCACTGACCGTTGTCGAAGTTTCGCAGCCCGACGATGACCGTGGGCAAGCCGTCGTGTTCAGTAGGAGTCAGATCCAGTTCTCTCCGACGCCGCTGGCTGAGGACTCCGACGAAGTCAATGCGAGGTTCAACTACACCGTGAGCGATGGCCACGGCCACGAAGTCGTCGGCGAGGTGACCGTCACCGTGTTGCCGGAGGCTCTTCCGGAACCGCCCTTTGCGAGAGATGACTCGACGTTCACGTTTGTCGATGTTCCGGTGACAGTCGATGTGCTTCGCAACGATGGTGACCCTTCCGGCGGGCGTCCGTCGCTTGTCGGCCGTCCAGGGTGCGCGACGGGTGGACAGGCGATCGTCACGGCAGACAGCCAGGTCCGTTTCGATCCGCCAAGGGGCATGTCGGGCGCGTTCCGTTGTACCTATGAGGTTACGAACTTGCAGGGCCTGCGTGCTTCGGCATCGATCATTGTTTCGGTGCGTGAACCAGAGTTGACCAACCAGCCACCTGAGGTCGTGAATGATTCGCTCACCGTCGAGGTCGGCGAGATCGGATCGATTGATGTCACGTTGAACGACCGTGACCCCGATGGCGACGATCAATCCCTCGAGGTCGTGTCGTCGACAGCACCGTTGCTCGGCTCTGCCGAACGACGCGGGAATGTCATTGTCTTCACGGCGGGCACACAGATTGGTCCAGCGACCATCAACTACCAGGTCATCGACGCCGATGGTGCCGTCTCGTTGGGACGACTGTTGGTACGGGTGATCGAGAAGATCAATGTCGCCCCTATCGCAGTAGCAGACAGCCGGAGCATTTTCGGGCCCGGAACACCGCAACAGTTCAGCGTGCTGGACAACGACAGCGATCCGGATGACACGCCAGGCGGGCTGTCTGTTGTTTCGGTATCCCAGGTCGCCGGCGATGGCACGGTCTCCTTGGCTGGAAGTACGGTCACAGTCTTTCCCGACCCGGGCTTCGTTGGAGACTTCATCGCCACTTACACAGTTCAAGACGGTGCAGGTCTGACGGCCAGTTCGAATGTCGTGTTGACGGTGCAGGAACCTCTGAATCGTCCGCCCGATGCCCGCGATGACGGTGCCGAGGTTGTCAATGGAGGGACAGTCACAACATCGGTCTTGTTCAACGACACCGACCCCGATGGGGACCCACTCACTGTCGAGCTCACAGGGGGGCCTGATTCCAGCATTGGGACCGCCAGTCTGTCGGGCGACCAGTCGGTCACATTCACCGCGGTCCCTGGTGCCGCCGGCACCGCGAGCATCGGTTATCAGGTGAGCGACGGGGAATTCACCGACGGAGCTGTTCTCCGCATCACCGTACGGCCGTGTTCGGAGTCGACACCGATAGCGGCCGACACATTCCTGCAGACGGGCTATCAGCAGCCGATCGCGATTGATCTCAACAACTATGCATCGAACGGAACGATCGTCGACGTAGTGATTCCGCCGGGGCTGACCGATGGCGTGTATACGCCCCCACCGGGCGAGAACGGCAATGCCCTCATCACCTATTCGGTCGTCAATTCATGCCGTCAACGTGCCACGGGCCTCGTCACCATAACGATCGTGCAGGACCCTGGTGGCCTTGCGGGATCCGTGCCTGTGACGGTGACAGTTACCAACCGACCACCGGTCGCCACGAATGATTCGATAGACGTCTCGACCGGTGCGTCCGGTGTCTTCGGGATCATCGACAATGACACTGACCCGGACGGTGCGGAAAGCTCGCTGCAGATCCGTTCTGTGCCGGCCACTATCACATTCTCTAACGGGGAAGTCGGCACGGTGATCGTCAGCGCTGCGGGCCGGAAAGTCACGGTAGACCCGCAGGATGGCAAGGGATCCGCGACATTCGAGTACACGGTGGAAGATGCTGACGGCACCGTTTCGGCACCGGCAATTGTGTCTGTGACCGGTCCGCGCCTCAACACCCCGCCGTTCGCCCTCGACCAATCCGTCGCTGTCGAGGCCGGGGAGGCGAAGCAGCTGGTTCTCGAGGCCGGTGATGCCGATGGAGACTCCGTGGCCGTTGTGAACCTCAAAGACCCGAGTGGGGTCGTAATCGACCGCGAGGGACTGACGGTAACGCTCAAGGTCGCCCCACCGGGTATTTACACCTTCACGTACCAAGTCGAAGATGACCTCGACTCCTCCAGGGTCGCAACCGTCACCGTGACGGCGGCTCCACCAGTAACGACAACAACATCAACCACGACCACAACGAGCACAACTACCACTACGACTCTGGCACCGGTTACGACCTGATTCAGCCGACGGGCGAGCGTGTCGTCGTTCGCAGCGAACGCAGACTCAGTCGCCAACGCAAGCGTTGCCAGAGTGTGCGCTCGGAGCTCATCGTGGTCTCCAGCACGCCCAGGCATGTTGCAGCGTCGACAACCAACAGGTCAGGTCGAGCAGGGTTGCCGTAAGTCGCCGCGCTTGACAGCGCTGACAGCCGATACAGCTCACGATGAGCAGTTGCAGCGAGTGGTTCGCCTTCGTTCGCGATCTCTGAATCGGTTGCAGATCGAGCAATCACCATGCCGGCGTCGACCAGTGCGTCCGTTGCCGCTGCCCAGGCACCGCGGATTCTGTCCGCGGGGGTAGGTCCGTTGAGGTGCCGTCGTCGTCGCCGATACTTTGCTCCGAGAATCAGTGCCGCTATCAAGATGAGGGGAAGCAGAAGCACACCAATGACGAACAGACCTTGGAAAAGCAGTGTGAGTGCTGTCGACAACGTGCTCGTGTCGCTGTTGGAGGCCGACTCG
>JADWMG010000295.1 GCA_015767405.1 Actinomycetota bacterium | reverse complement strand
GCGCCTATCAGGCACGGGATCGGATGGTCGATGGGGCGTGGCCGCGTGGAGCGCTCCAGGGACGTGAGACCAGCGGCAAGACGTTGGGGCTGGTCGGTCTGGGCGGTATTGCCCGGCTAGTGGCGGAACGCGCCACCGCGTTTGGCATGACGGTGACCGCCTTCGATCCGTTCTTGACTGCTGATGATCCGGCGTGGACCGGTGTCACCCACGTCGACAATCTCGCCGACCTTCTGGCTCGGTCCGATGCGATCAGCCTTCATGTTCCGCTCACAGATTCCACCCGGCACCTCATCAACGCAGATAGCCTCGGCACCATGAGATCGGGCGCCATCATCGTCAACACTTCCCGCGGCGGGGTCGTTGACGACGCCGCTCTCGCTGTCGCCATCCGCAACGGGCACATTGCCGGCGCGGCACTCGACGTGTTCGAAACCGAGCCCCTCACCGCGACCGCAGCTGAGATGTTCGCCGACCTCGACAACGTGGTTCTCACCCCGCACATCGCCGGTCTCACCACCGAGTCAAACGAGCGGGTGAGCGACGTGACAGTAGAGAACGTGAAGAAGACCCTCGACAATCACTAGCCAAGCTACGGAGATGAGATGAAGTTCTTTCTAGACAGCGCGATGACCGACGAGATCAAGTACGCGCTAGAGATGTGGGACATCGACGGTGTCACCACCAACCCGCGTCATGTTCAGGTATCCGGCAAGCCTTTCATGACGGTGATTACCGAGATCGCCGAGATCTTTGCGGGAACGGACAAGCCAATTTCCGTTGAGGTCAATCCCCATCTCGACGACTGGACCGAGATGGTCAAAGAGGGCAAGAAGCTTGCCGCCATGTCGCCCAACTTTGTCATCAAGCTGCCTGCAACCGAGCCGGGCTTCAAGGCGGTCTTCGAACTCGCCGCCGCGGACATCAAATCGAATCTGACACTCGTCTTCTCGGCGGCGCAGGCGCTGCAGGCGATGCGGATGGGTGCGGCCTATGTATCCCCGTTCATCGGATGGAAGGAGAGCAACGGCGAGGAGGTCACTCACTTCGTCGATGAAGTCACCGCGATCCGCAACACGTTTGGCTTTGAAACCGAGATCATCGTCGCCGCTGCCCGCAATGCGCGGCAGATCGTCAACTCGGCGGTGAGTGGCGCAGACATCGTCACCGCCGGTATGCCGGTGTTCCGGGATTCCTTCGCTCATCCGTACACTGATGTTGGCCTTGGCAAGTTCCAGGCATTCTGGGACGACACCCCGTACGAGTAGAGAAGATGGCACCCTCCCGGAAGCGGATCGGCGTTCTCGCCCTGGCCCGGCCAACCTTTGATATTCCATATGCCGTAGAGGTCGCCGCGACAGCGATGGTCACCCTGCAGGATCTCGACGCTGAAGTGCTGGGCAATGGGGAGTTGCTCTTTGACGCCGAGACCACTGAGCGGGCGCTTGGCCGGTTCGAGGGGGATCAACTCGATGCACTTCTCCTGCTTCAGGTGTCTTTCACCGACTCTTCAATGACCGAGGCCATCGGAGCGCGGTTTGACGCTCCGATCATTCTGTGGACGTTCCCCGAAGAACGCACCGGAGGCCGACTCCGGCTGAACTCCTTCTGCGGTATCAATCTTGCTGCCTATGCGCTCGTCAACGCCGGCAGTGATTTTGGCTATGTGCATCGGTATGCCGACGATGTTGGCGCGGTAGACGACATAGCTCGTCTGCTGAGCGAGAACATTGCCCAGCAGTCGTCGCACCGGCGGGATCCCAAAGAGACGTCGGTTGCAGCCGCCGCCAGGGCAGCTGTGGTCGCCTCGAAGATGGCCGGTACAACGATCGGCGTTATCGGTGATCGCCCAGTTGGGTTCGACCCGTGTGGCTACGACCCGGAAGAGCTCTCGGGTGTCACCGGGGTCGTAGTGGAGCGGAAGGAGCTCGAAGACCTGTTTCGGGAGGCGGCCGCTGTCGAGCCTGCTGCCGTTGCCGCCACCCGGTCCCGGGCGACCGCAGCGTTGGGGAGTCTTGACGACCTCGACCAGCAATCTCTCGACAGGTCGCTGAGTCTCTATGGCGGCCTCAAGGGCCTGATCGCAGAGGGCGAGTGGTCGGGAGTGGCCACTCGCTGCTGGCCGGAGTGTTTTACCGAGTACGGCGGAGCCGCCTGCTCACCGCAGAGCATGTTGATTGACGACGGGGTCCCCGGAACTTGCGAGGCGGACGTATACGGGAACGTGACCGCGCTGTTGTTGCAGCACATCGCCGGTGAACCGTCGTTTGTGGCCGACTTGGTCGAGATGGACACGGCGGGCACCACGGGGGTGCTGTGGCATTGCGGGCTGGCTCCGATGCATATGGCGCCCGACGATGGTTCCGCCACCGGCAGGAAACTTGCCGCCGGGACCGTTCACTCGAACCGGAAGATGCCGCTGCTGAATGAGTTTGCGCTGCGGCCCGGGAGGGTTACATTGGCTCGGTTGAGCCAGGCCGGTGGGGCGCACTCCCTCGTGATTGGGGGCGGGACGATGCTTGATGCGCCGCTGGCGTTCTCGGGCACTGCAGGCGTGGTCGAGTTCGACCGGCCGGCACCCGAGGTCACGGCGACAATCATGAGAGAAGGTCTCGAACACCACTTCGGCATTGTCTACGGTGAGTATCGCGAGGAATTGGAAGCGTTGGCCGAATGCTGGAGAAACCCAGTAGTCGACCTGTAGAACCTAGCAAGGAGCACGAGATGAGCAAGGTGAAGGTCGGCTGTTTGCCGCGGTTCCTGGCTCAGAACAGGGTCTCGAGGAAGCCGGTATTCCGGTGTCCGGTGGTCTTGACGACTTGCTGGGTGAGGTCGACATCATGCTCGACTCTGCACCAGGCGGGATTGGCGCCAAGAACAAAGAGAAGTATGTCGCTGCCGGGGTCAAGGCTGTGTTCCAGGGTGGCGAGTCGGCGGAGGTTGCAGACGTCTTCTTCCATGGGACCGTCAACTACGAGAAGGGTCTCGGGGTCGACTACCTCAAGCTGACCTCGTGCAACACGACAGGTCTCATCCGTTCGATCGACGCCATCCACAAGGCTGTCGGGGTCTCGAAGACGTTTATCACGATCATCCGTCGTGTTGCTGATCCGGGCGACACCCATCGCGGTCTCACCAACGTGCTGCAGATGGAGGCCATCCCAAACCACCAGGCTGTTGACCTCATGAACATCATGGAAGGCGTCGATGCCACCGGCCTGCTGGTGCACACCCCGGTCACCCACGGCCACATCATCACCATCTCGGCATCGCCGAAGCAGAAGATGTCGGTCGAGGAGGCCGTTGCCGCCTTCAAGGCGTATCCGCGGATCATGGTCGTCCGCATCGACGAGGGATTCAACTCGAACACATCGCTGTTCCAGTGGGCTCGCTACATGGAGTACCCGCGTGCTGACATGTACGAGATCGGTCTGTTCGAAGAGACGGTCGGTCTTTCCGGTGACGATGTCGTGTTCGCCATCAACATCCCGCAGGAGTCGGTGACGATTCCGGAGACGATCGATGCGGTGCGCGCCTCATTGGAAATGCAGGCAACGGGTGCCGAGGCGGTTGCGCTGACCGACAAGTACCTCGGGATCAAGTAGCGGGCCGGCAACAGGAGAGCCAATTGAGTGACGTGATTCGGTACGGCGTGATCGGTTCCGGGATGATGGGCCTCGAGCACATCAACAACCTGAACGCGATCGCCGGAGCCGAGGTTGTGGCGATCTCCGATCCTGAAGTGACCTCTCGCAAATACGGCAAGTACGCCGCCGGTATTTGCGACTCCATGGTGTTTGAGAGCCACACCGATCTGCTGGCGGCGGGGATCTGCGATGCCGTAGTGCTGGCTTCGCCGAATCACACGCACGCCGACATCATGGAGGACATCCTTGCGGCGGGCGTGCATGTGCTTGTCGAGAAGCCACTGGGGACCTCGGTCGCGGAATGCAGACGCATTCTCAACGCGGCCGAGGGTCATCGTGGGGTCGTGTGGATGGGTCTCGAGTATCGGTACAAGCCGCCGATCTAGGCCCTGATCCACGAGGTGCCCGCCGGCAGTTCCGGCACCATCAAGATGGTTGCCATCCGGGAACACCGGTTCCCGTTCCTCGGGAAGGTGGAGAACTGGAACAGGTTCAACCGCAACACCGGCGGCACGCTGGTGGAGAAATGCTGCCACTTCTTCGATCTGATGGTGTTGATCGCAGAATCGAAACCGATTCGGGTCTACGCCTCGGGAGCCCAGGATGTCAATCATCTTGCCGAGAGGTACGACGGCGAGACCCCCGACATCATCGACAACGCGTATGTCATTGTCGACTTCGAGAACGGCAGCCGCGGACTTCTCGATCTGTGCATGTTCGCCGAGGGCTCCCGCAACGAGCAGGAGTTGGCGGTGACAGGCGATGTCGGCAAGATCGAAGCCTTTGTGCCTGAAGCGGTAATCCGTATCGGACGTCGCGCCGAGCGCACCTTCGAAGAACGGCCGGTGTCCGACGACCATGTGGCGTATGCCGGTCTGCACGAAGGTGCCAGCTACTTGGAGCACGTCGACTTCATCGATGCAATCCGCAACGGCACGCCTCCGAGGATTACGCTCAAGGACGGTCTGCTCGCCGTGGCGGTTGGAGAAGCCGGCCACCGTTCGATTGACGAGGGCCGACCAGTGACGCTGTCGGAGGTGCTCGACGGTTAGACCCCCTTGGCAAACGACTAGCAAGAGAAGCCTCGGCCGTGACAGGCCTTAAGCGGAGGTGCCCAGCACATGAAACCGGACATAGTGATCCACGACACCACCGACTCTGTCGGTGTTGCTGTAGTTGAAGGGATAGAGGAGGGCCAGGAGCTATCCGTGTGGATCATGGATACAAACGAAACCAAGTCAATCGTCGCTAAGGACGCCATCCCGCTTGGTCACAAGATCGCCATGGTCGATCTTGCCGAGGGCGATACGCTCATCAAATACGGATACGACATCGGCAAGGTCGTAGAAGCGTGTGGCACAGGCCACCATGTCCACGTCCACAATGTCAAGACCAAGAAGTGGTAGGGAGAAGACGATGACCGCAGAGCGGACTATCAAGGCATATCGTCGCGAGAATGGACGCGTCGGCATCCGTAATCACGTCATCATCCTTCCGGTCGATGACATTTCCAATGCTTGCGCCGAGAAGGTCGCCAATAACATTGTTGGCACCCTCGCGCTGCCCCATGCCTACGGGCGTCTCCAATTCGGCGCCGATCTCGAATTGACCTTCGATACCTTGATCGGCACCGGCGCCAACCCCAAT
>JADWMG010000087.1 GCA_015767405.1 Actinomycetota bacterium | reverse complement strand
ACTCGCCATCCACATACCAACATGGCAAAAGCGGCACTGAACATGATGACTCGCACTTCGGCGACGGACTATCAAGCCTCGGGGATTCACATGAACAGTGTCGACACGGGGTGGGTCAGCGACGAAGATCCGGTTGACATCGCTGAGCAGAAGACCGCCGAGCACGGGTTTCATCCGCCTCTCGACATCGTCGATGGCGCCGCCCGAATAGTCGATCCGATCATCGTCGGAGCAAACACTGGTGAACACGTGTGGGGTCAGTTCCTCAAGGATTACCGACCGACTGACTGGTAGCCGAAGGTCTGCTGTGGCTCGTCGCCGCGGAGGTCTGAGTGGAAGGGTTGGGTCATGACTCGAGTAATCGAAACCGGCACCGAAGACCTTCTCGCCCAAGTCGATGACAATGTTGGGGTGTTGACGTTCAATCGTCCTCAGCGGCGAAACGCTTTGTCCGACGCCATGTACGGGGGGTTCGATCAAGCGCTCACTGCGATGAGGGCCGATGATGATGTTCGTGTGCTTCTCATCACAGGTGCCGGCGGTGCCTTCTGTGCCGGTGGTGATGTCAAGGGAATGCACGACTCCCATCAATCAGGCGTGCCCCGAGCCGGACGCCCGGCCGAGCCCGATGCCGCGGTCGCCCGCCTCAGGGGCCATCAGGCAAGAGTGTCGCTGGCGCTGAACGAGTTTCCCCGGCCCGTGGTGGCGGCTCTGCCCGGGCCCGCAGCCGGCGCCGGACTGTCGATAGCGCTGGCTGCTGACATCAGGCTGGCGGCCGAGCGGGCGATCCTTGTAACGGCATTTTCCACCGTCGGTGCCTCTGGCGACTTTGGCGGTAGTTGGTTCCTGACGCAGCTGGTGGGTCCGGCGAAAGCCAAGGAGCTCTACTTCACTTCTCCTCGACTGTCGGCCCACGATGCGCTCGAACTCGGCATCGTGAATCGCGTGCTGCCCGACGAGAGGTTCGAACAGGCCGCGCTTGATTGGTGTCACGAATTGGCCCGGCGCGCTCCGATTGCCGTCGCTCTGATGAAGGAGAACATCAGACGAGCGACGACGTGTGATCTTTCGACAGCGCTCGATGCGGAGGCCACGGCGATGATCAGTTCGATGTCGACGGCCGATCATCGTGAAGCTGCCGCGGCATTCGTCGAGAAGCGCAAGCCAGTCTTCAGGGGTGAGTGAACTTGCCTTCCGAGTTGCCCTCGACGGCCTTTGAATACAGCGTCGAGGCCTACAACACCGCGACCGAGTCAACCAATCGGATGCATGACGATGAGGTGGCAAAAACATTCGGTTTCCGTGGTGGTCTTGTGCCGGGCGTCGACGTGTGGGCCTATATGACGCGGCCCTGTGTTGATCGGTGGGGTCCTGACTTCTTGACCGGCGGCACGATGTCGGCTCGGTTCTCTGCACCGGTCTATGACGGTGAAGAAGTCGACGCTTTGTTGGCTTCCGATGGAACCCTCACGTTGTCCGGCCCTGATGAAGGTGTTCGGGCGAGTGGATCGGCATCGCTGGCTAATCTCCCGGATGTGTTGACAATCGAGGCGACGCCGGAGGCGTCGTCACCTGTAAATCGGTCGCCGGCGACGCGGCACAACCTCGAGACGGGAACGGTGCTCAACACCCTTCGGTTCACATACCGCCGTTCTCCTGCGGCACAGTATTTGCGCGACATCCGTGAAACGAGTGCTCTCTATGAGAAAGGTGGGGTCTGCCACCCCGGATTTCTCGCTCGCCAAGCCAACTATGTGCTCTCGCAAACTGTGCAGCTGGGTCCCTGGATACACGTCAGCACTACTGCTCACCATCGGGCGCTCGTCCATGATGGCGATGACATCGAGGTGCGTGGAATCGTGACCAAGGAGTTCGAGCGCAAGGGCCACCGATTTGTCGACCTGAATGTTGAAATCAGCGCCAACGGTGTTCCAGCCTGGAGCGCATCTCACACCGCCATCTGGAAGCCGCGCTAGCTGTAATACCATGGCGAAATGGGCGAGATACTTGTGGCTGAGCTGTCGGGCCGCGACTGATGGCACAATCTCCTGAGGACGTCTCCGCAGCGATGCATGCCCGCGATGACGTCGCTCGGCTGCTGGGAATAGAGATCGGCGAGGTCGCCGCCGATCGTGCAACGGCGAGCATGACAGTGACCGAGCCGATGACCAATGGCCTCGATGTGTGTCACGGTGGCCTGCTGTTCACGCTGGCTGATACGGCTATGGCATATGCCTCCAATTCGGACGATGCCAGATCGTTCTCGACGACTGCATCGATCGAGTGGCTCAACCCGGCCCACATCGGAGATCACCTCACCGCGTCGTGCGCGGCGGTCGCGCGGCGCGGGCGCAACACGGTCTACGACGTCGAAGTTCGCCGCGATGGAGACGGCGTCGTGATCGCACTGTTGCGGGGCCAGACCCTGACCGTTGGCGGATCAGTGGTCAAGAACTTTTAGTCGGGAGCGCACGCGTGAAATCCGCAGCATCAGCAGCGAAGTTTGGCTACGTTCGGAGGTCATGGGCGCCATCTCAACGCTAGATCTGGTCGCGGCAACGCAGTCGACAGTGCCAGATGTAAGTCCAGTTGCTTCCGCAGTCACGCTGGCCCTAGCGGTGGCAGCCGGTCTTGCTGTCGGGTGGGTTTGGCGGGCCACGGCTCCGTCACGCATCAGGGCCGCAACGCCTACGATGGAGCTGCGCGATGAGCCACCTGCTGTCGTCGACCTTCTGGTCGGTGGCTTCGAAGTCGAAGACGACGCGGTTCCGGCAACGGCCGTCGACCTGGCCGCGCGAGGGTGGTTCACCATCGAGGAAATCGGTGGTGATCGTGTCATTCTGCGGCTACGGGAACGGACACCGCAGGGCGACGAGCTGAACCCGTTCGAGCAGCGTGTGATGCGCCACATCTCGAATCATGCCACCGATGGCATTGTCCCGGCGCCGGTACTCACACTCGGACCCGACGGCGTGTCGGAACGGTGGTTCAAGGGGTTCGTCCGAGAGGTTACGAAGGTCGGGCGGGCAGCGGGCTTGTGCCGTCGGCGATGGGACCTCAAGCATCTGGTTGCAGTGTGGGCACTTGCCGGACTGGCGATTGTGCCTGCCGGGCTGCTCGCAGTGGGTGCCAAACGTACGACCGATCCGGCTGGCTGGGGTTCGATCGGGAACCTTCTGCTCGGGCTCAGTTTCGTGGTCGGCATATCCATCGTCTGGGTGGCTCAGAAGATCAGCCGTAGCGACGCGCAAGTCGATACGGCCGCTGGTCGCGAAGCTGCCGCGCACTGGCTCGGAGTACGAGATTTCTTTCGCGGCAATGGCCGGTTCGACGACAAACCTGCCGCTTCGGTGGCGATCTGGGAGCGATATCTGGCATACGCAACAGCGATGGGCCTAGCGCCGCTCGTGCAACGGCAGATTCCGTTCGAGACGGAGCACGATCGTCACGCCTGGAGCCAAGCGAGCGGGCATTGGCGTCGGGTGAAGATTCGCTATCAGGCGTGGAGGCCGAGCTGGGGGCAGCATCCGGGCCGCGTCGCATTCGAGGGGCTGATTCAGGCTGCGATGACAGGGCTGATTGCAGTTGGCGGCTTCTACGTGGCAGGCGCGGATACCGACCTCGACACGCTCACGGCGCAACAACGTCAGTGGATCGGCCTTGCTGGGCTGGTTGTCGCCGTTCTCGCTTCAGCGGCGTGCCTCTTCGCGTTGCTGCGCGTGATTCTGGGGATTTCGGATCTATTTGCGCGGCGAACCGTCGACGGCGAGGTTGTGAGGCGCCGACAGTTCCAGAGTTGGCACCGGTTGCCGAAGATCATGCAGTGGATCATTTTCTCCGGCCGCGACCAATCTGGAATTTCGCGAGATCAGCAGCGTCGTCGGAAGTATCACCTTGCTGTTGATCCGGGCAACGTTGACACGATCACGGCCTACACGGTCACCGAAGCGATCTACCGCAAGGTTCCGCAGGGTGCAAGGGTCCGACTGAAAGTCAGCCCTCGGCTCGGCTATGTCTCCGACGTCGAGATTCTCGATCCACCTCGTGCCTCGGCATCTGATGAAGGGGGCTCACTCCATCCGCTCGCCGAGGAAGCGATCGACAAGACAGCCGCCACCATGTCAGGGGCGATGGCCGGAGCCTTCGAGCAAATTTCCTCGATGACAGATGAAGATGGCGTGCCGATACTTGATCAGGTCGATGATGAGGGTGTGACGCTTCGTGCACGAATGGTTGAAGGCCAGGACCAGTTCGACCGGCTCAAGGCCGATCCCCGACTGGCGAGTTCGCCGCTCTTCGGCAAGCTGCTCGACGCACTAGACCCCGACAAGGGCCCGCCGCCGACGGAAACATGATCGCCGCGAGTCTGCCAAGCTGCCGATCATGAACTTGCACGATTCAGACTCAGTGTTCGCCGGCTCGGTGCCGGAATTGTACGACGAGCTGCTCGTACCGCTGATCTTTGAGCCCTATGCCGACGACCTGGTCAGTCGATTGAGCGAGTTCGCCCCAGATTCGGTGCTCGAAGTGGCCGCCGGAAGTGGTGTGGCGTCACGGGCGATGTCGGCCGGGCTTGACCCGTCGACGACCATCGTTTGCAGCGACCTGAACCAGCCGATGATCGATCACGCCAAGGCGATCGGGACCGCCAATCAGGTCGAATGGCGACAGGCCGACGTCATGGATCTGCCATTCGAGGCAGAGTCTTTCGAAGCAGTCGTCTGCCAATTCGGTGTGATGTTCTTCCCGGACTGTGCCGAAGCATTCTCCGAGATATCAAGAGTCTTGCGTCCCGGCGGCATGTTCCTGTTCAACGTCTGGGACTGCATCGCCGAGAATGAGTTTGCCGATGTTGTCACCCAGGCCGTCGCGACACTGTTTCCCGACGACCCGCCGCGGTTCCTCGATCGCACTCCGCACGGGTACTACGAAGAATCGATCATCAACGGCCATCTCGCCGCCGCCGGATTCGATATGCCCGCCGATTTCGACGCGGTAGTCGAGCGCAGCGTGGCGTCATCCAGCGAAATCCCGGCCATCGCGTACTGCCAGGGCACACCGTTGCGCAACGAAATCGAGGAACGCGACCCAGGCCGCCTGCTCGAAGCGACAGCGGCTGCGTCGAGAGCGATTGCGGACCGATTCGGCACGGGGTCGATCGACGGCAAGATCAGTGGATTCGTCGTTTCGGCGAGACGCCCGCCCGTATTTCCACCACAAACCGAGGAGACCTGACATGCCGGAAGACCGTTCGATCACGCTGGAAGTAGAGGTGGTGGGCACCCCCGAGGAGGTATGGCGGGCGATCGCTACGGGAGCGGGGATCTCGTCCTGGTACGTGCCCCACACCGTGGAAGAGCACGAGGGAGGGGCGATGACCGCGTCGTTCGGCCCGGGCCCCGAGATGCAGGTGGCCGGTCGAGTCGCTGTATGGGACCCGCCTAGTCGGGTTGTGTTCGACGGCGGAGAGGGCGTGGAAGGAATGGCCTTCGAATGGACCATCGAAGGCCAAGGTGGGGGTACCTCCGTCGTCCGGCTCGTGAATACGGGCTTCGGAACCGGAGCGGAGTGGGATGCTCAGTACGAGGGTATGGCCGATGGATGGCGACTGTTCCTTTTCAACCTCGGCCAACACCTCGAACACTTCGGCGGCGATACAGCTGTAGCGATGCTTTCATCGGCGAGCTGGCAAACGTCGCGGGACGAAGCCTGGGTGGCGCTGACGGAAGCGCTCGGGATCCCGGTTGCTTCAAGCGTTGGCGATCGCATCCAGGTGGATGTGGCCGGTGCGCCACCCCTAGCCGGAATCGTTGTCGATGCCAGGCCTTGGAGGCTCGCTTTGCTACTCGTCGAGCCAGCGGCTGGAACGGCGTTCCTCGCCGTAGAGGGTCGAGGTGACCAAGTTGAAGTATCGATCTGGTCGTACCTTTACGGAGCGGCGGGAGCTGTTGCAGCCGAACGCGACGACCCACTCTGGCGAAAATGGCTCGCCGACCAAGCCCCATGACCAGCCGTCTTTCGGTGAGCTTGGGCGCGACCTGTCCGCGCCTTCGCTCACCGCAGGGAGTCCTGCCGTCTTTCGGTGAGCTTGGGCGCGACCTGTCCGCGCCTTCGCTCACCGCAGGGATGTGAGGAGGGTGGCGGCGGCGCGATGTCCGGCCCGGCAGGCCTCGATCGGATCAACAAGCCACCCGACTTCATCGCCATAGCAGAGAAATCCTGCTGCGAAAGCGTCGCCGGCCCCGGTTGTGTCAATGACCGAGTCGACAGCTATCGCCGGGATCTCGATCGGAGCGGAACCGGCGGTGAGGACGACTGCCGGCTGCGGGCCGCGTTTGATTACGACGAGCGTGTTGCCCAAGGGGCCGTCGATACCAAGTGTGGTCGCCTCGTTCCCGTTGGCGAGAAGCACGGCAGGATCGAGATCGGCGAGGAGTTCTCGGGTCTCCGCAACCCCGAACATTTCGATGATCGAGCTAGATGACGCGTCTATCGACACGGGGATCTGCCTCTCGTGCGCCCACCCGATAACAGTTATCGCTGTGTCCGAAATTGGCGGTTCGACCAATGAGTAGAAGGGCACATGGAGCACGGTCACGTTGTCGAGCCATGCCGGGTCTGGTTGGTCTAGGTCGAGGCATGCTCGGCGATCAGTGAGCATGGTTCGTTCACCAGCATGATCGACGAGCGCGACGATTGTTCCGGTTGTTCCGGATCTGCGCACGGCAGACACGTCGACGCCTTCGGCGTCGAGTTCGTCGACCAGCGCTCGACCAATCGCATCTGTGCCGACCTGGCCGATGAAGCGTGTTCGGTAACCAAGGTGCGCGGCCACTGAGGCAACGTTGGCAGCGCTTCCGCCTCGTCGTCTGGTGATACGCGCCAAGGTGTCGGAGGCGTTGTTGATTGGTCCGTCATGGCGAACGACGACGTCTTCGACGAGATCACCAAGCGTGGCAAGCATCAGCGTTGGTTTCGTCGAGCCGTCGTTCGAGATTGCACCGAACCGAGCGTAGAGGCCAACGGCTGTTGGCGCTGGATCGCTCCGTCGTCGTCGGTCCGGGCGGGCTACGGTCGGTTCATGATCCGTCTTCGCCAGATAGCACTTGTCGCAAACGACCTGGATGCCGTTGTGGCTGAGTTGTGTGAGAACCTCGGCCTCACGGTGTGCTTCAGCGACCCGGGCGTAGGCGAGTTCGGTCTCCACAACGCGCTGATGATGATTGGCGACCAATTTCTCGAAGTCGTGGCGCCGACACAGGATGGCACCACGGCCGGCCGACTTCTCGAGAAGCGATCAGGTGATGGCGGTTACATGGTGATCTACGAGGTGGATGATCTCGATACTCGGGTTGCGCATCTCGCTCAGCGCGACGTCCGGATCGTCTGGGCGGGTGACTTCGACGATATTCGTGGCAGACACCTTCACCCTCGGGACGTTGGCGGCGCCCTGGTCTCGATCGATCAGCCCGTTCCGAATGGTGCTTGGCGGTGGGGTGGGCCTGACTGGACTGCACACGCCGATACTTCTGTCGTCTCGGCAATCGCAGGGGTGACTGTCGGCGCAAACGACCCGACCGCGATGAAGGCTCGGTGGCGCGATCTAGGAATCGATACTGCGGTCCGGTTCGCCGACGTAGGAGGACGTGGCGAGGGTATCGACGGGGTCGATCTCGTCGCCACCGACCGCGACCGGGTCGGGGAGACCTTTTCGATGTGTGGCGTCAGCTTCACGCTCGTGTGAGCGACCAGCTGTCTGTCGCCGTGATTGGCGCCTATTGGCCAGCCGATACATGAGTGACCACGCCACAGCGGCGATGGAGGCGACTGCTGTCACCTGGTAGAGCCACAGCGTGCGGTCGGTTCCGGCGAGCGCCGCGTGGATGCTCGTGAGCCAGAAGACGGCATAGCTGGTCAGGTGAATGCCGCGCCACACCCGTTTCGGGAGTCGTCGCTTCGCCAGCGATGTGAGTTCGATCGCAACGAGGAGCCAGAGGGCGATCACACCGAGTGCCACAGCACCGGGTTCCCATTCTGACGCGAATGGGATTGTGAGATCCGCTAGGTCGAACTGCAGATAGTTGTCGGCAACGAGTGCTCCGAGATGGATCGCCAGAAATGCGAGGGTAAGACCACCGAGCCATCGGTGCAGGTCCAGAAGCCACGCCGGTCGACGCTGTTCGGGGAATGCCTTGGTTGATAGAACGACCCCCCAAATGACCGCGGCAGTGAGCATAAGCCAGGCAACAATGCCGGATGACCGAGCCAAGTACCACCAGAACTGTTCGCTCATTCGCGAGGTCCAATCGCCGATTTTGCCGTCGCCGCCACACTCGCGGCATCTCGGTCCCAAAGCTGGAGGTCGGTGCTGATGATCGGCTCTCCGCTTTCCGGTATTGCAATGCCAGAGAGTTGGTGATCGGAGAAGTACTCGTGAACGTGCTCGCTCCCTACCAGTACCGCGGCGGTCGCATGAGCTTCTGCCAGCCAACCGCACTCGGCGATAATCGTGGCCGTTGCCAAATCGGTCTCCGATTCAGTTCCACGGGTCGCATCGATGAGGTGGTGGCGAGTGCGGCCGTTGTTTGCCCATCGACGTGAGTGCGTACTCGACGTGGCAACCCCGCCGGTATCGACTGCCAGAGTGCAGAGGTTTCCATCGCCACTATCAGGTTGCTCGACGTGGACCGTCCATGCCTTGGATTCATGATGGTCGCTGAGGAGAGTTGGGGGAGTACCGCGCATGGCCATGTCGCCACCGATGCTCACGAGGGCTCCCCGTGATCCTTGATCCAGCAGGCGGGCGACAGCGAGATCCGCAGCGAGGCCCTTTCCGATCCCACCAGGATCGATAACCAGGCCGAGGGGGAGCGCGATGACGTTTTCTTCCGGGTCGATCTCGATGTCGCCCATGTCGACAAGGATCGCCGGACCTGGCTCCGCGTGACGTCCAGGTAGTGCAGTGACGTGGTGGCTGTCGACCAGGCTGGTGTCGTAGCCGGCCGCTACGAGCGCGGGCAGCACGCTGGGATCGAATCGGGCGTCGGTCACGCGCCAGGCTTCGATCATCGTGGTGACGAGCGTGACAGTGGTGGGGTCGACCTCGACAGGTACTCCAGCTGCATTGTTGAGGCGTGTGACGTCGCTGTCGGTGAGAAAGCGGCTCCACCGGCTTTCCAGGTGCCCGAGGAAGTCAGTGGTGGCTGCGAATGTCTCCTCTTTGGCACGTGATGGCCCGTTGACAATTACTTGCGCCTCGCTGGCCATCACCCGGAAGCGGTGCTCAGCGACTTCCACTTGTACTCGCAGCAGGTGCCGGTGCTGCAGCCGGGGCGGCTGCCGTTGGTGACGCAGGCC
>JADWMG010000294.1 GCA_015767405.1 Actinomycetota bacterium | reverse complement strand
GGCGTCCAGGTGTCTGCTGACACAAACCGAGGGCAGTGAAGGTCAGTGCGGGCCCGAGGGCAGTGCCCACAGAAATCAGATGGGTCCGAGTGTGTGGTCAGTTTCCCGCGACGGGAATTGCGACTCTCGGTTGTCCACCACTGAATCTGACAACATCTGGACCAGCCATGAAATTGTCGAGCGCGGCGATTGTTGAGCGCATTGCGATGGCTGGAACGGGATGTGAGATCAGGTATCCCTGCGCCTTCAAGCATCCGAGTCGGCGGAGCGCTGCAAGTTGCTGCACGGTTTCAACTCCCTCAGCGACTACCTCCAGGCCGAGCGAATCGCCCATCGCTATAACGGTACGAACGAGTGATTCGTCGTGTTTGCTCTCCGCGATACCGCTGACGAATGTTCGGTCGATCTTGATCTGATGGATCGGGAACTGCTGAAGAAGGGACAATGACGAGTAACCAGTCCCGAAGTCATCGAGGGATATACGGACGCCTGCCAAGCGCAGTTGTTCGAGTGCGCCGCGGGCCAATTCGGGCTCGGCAATCATGATGCTCTCAGTGACTTCCAGCCAGAGCAAACCTGGAGAGACCCTTGCTCGAGCAAGGGCTTCAGTGACGCTGTCAGCGAAATGCGGGTCGGTGAGCTGTCTCGGTGACACGTTCACCGAGATTGTCGTTGTATCGCTGACCAGCCCGCCGTCGATCCAGGATCGGAGCTGGTTGAGGGCTTCCAGAATCGCCCAGGAGCCAATCGATGAGATGATGCCCGTCTCTTCAGCAATAGCGATGAACTCAGTCGGGGAGAGCAAGGTTCCGTCGGAGCGCTGCCATCGCATGAGGGATTCGAAGCCAGTCACATGGCCACTCTCGAGATTGACAATCGGCTGATGGAACATTCGTAGTTCCTTGCGGTCGAGTGCTCCGTAAAGGGCGTTTTCGATCTCCATCCTCGCTGTGAGGTGTTGTTGCATGGAGTCTCGGTAAAGCGCAAGGCCATCGCGTCCGGCATCCTTCGCTTTGTACATCGCGATATCAGCCATCCGGAACAGATCTTCTGCTTGTGCAGACCCGCTGGATGGCATAGTGGCTACGCCGCCGCTCGCGGTCAGGAAGACAACCCCCTCGGCAACCGATAACGGCTGTTTGAACACAGTGTGCAGGAATTCCGCGTTCGCGAGTGCCTGTTCAGGAGTGTCGGCATACAGATCGAGCACCATGAACTCATCGCCGGAACGTCGCCCGACCACGGCACCGATGGACCGCGCGGCAGCGTCGAGACGTTCGGAGACGTGCTTGAGCACCTCGTCGCCAGCCTGATGACCGAGCGAATCGTTGATGTTCTTGAAGCGGTCGATGTCGAAAAGGATGAGGGTTGGTCTCCCCGAACCCTGACCCGTCGAAGCAATGCTGTCGATGACCCTGTCGAGGATCGCGGATCGGTTGGGTAATCCAGTGAGCGAATCGGTGAGTGCGGCTTTGACCAGGTGCTCCTGGGCGCGAACATGAGCGCGCGTGGCCTCGACGATTCTGATCGACGCGAGTACGAGTATCCCAAGCGCCGACAATGCCTTGACATGGCGGTCCAGGGCCGTCGGCGCTGCTACCAGCGCGATGAGCATCATCGGCAGCGCGAGTGACGCTCCCGTCAGCAGCAGTCGGCGCGTGAGCTGGAGGCGATGGGATCGGGGGGCGAACACCATCAGATCGGCCGAGCTGGGGTGTATCAACGCGGCGCCACCAAAAAGAATCGCGAGGAGGTAACACGCAGCGGCGAGTGATTGCGACGTGCTGGACATCTCGAATTTGAAGAATGCCGTGATGGCGTCACCACTGATGCTGAGGAGGACTGCAATGACAACGAGCCACGTCGCCGGACGCTTGATAACTCCCGACATCGCGAGTGCGATGGCGAGGACGAACATCGGGAGTATGACAGGCAGATACAGAGCATTGAGGAGAAACTCGCCGCGGGAGTGTTCGGTGCTTTCCAGATTGGGTTGGACGAGGGTGATCCATGCGATCATCCATCCGGCGAGGGCAATCATCAGGCCGTCGACGATGTCACCCCAGGTGAAATGGCCTCGCCTCCGGCTGACTGCGTAGGCCAGAGCGCTCACCATGACCACATTTGCGGCCAATGAGAGCATCGCAGAGAGCGGCGAGGCATGGTTTCCTGCGCTTTCGATCCCGCCGAATTGCTCGGCCAGCATGTAGAGCACCCCGATCAGGGCGAACATCGTGATCAGCGCTACCGGAAGATGGTGCACCCGGTGCGCAACGAGCATTGCAGGCAGTAGAACGCCCGCAGCGGCGATTGACAGAACGGTTCGCCCAGAGGACCCGAGGAGGAAGAAGAGCGGCACGAGGAGCATGCCGATGGCCACGTACACCCAAGCAACGCGTGCGAGTGTCCCCTTCATGCCAATCGATTGTCCTTCCGAACGGATTGCGGTCGGGTGAACCCGGGCGTGGTTCCGCCGTTCGCCCGGGCCACGCTGAACCTTGTATCGGCCAGTGCTTCTACGATCCGTAGAAATTTTTTTGGGTTTCGAGATCTCGAGATGGAGTGTCCAGGCAGATTCCGCGCCCACTATCCTTTGCGGTAGCTGTTCGCTGTCACCCAGTAGCGAAACCTGGCACACCACCACGCATGTCCACGAACCTCTCCACAACAACTGTCATTGTCCCCGGAACGCATGTGATGACGGCGCTAGTCGGTCCCCGCGATCATCATCTCCGACGCATCGAGCAGCAGTTCCCTGAGGTTCGCATCAGCGTTCGTGGCAACGAAGTGCGAATAGCAGGTGAAGACCCGCCAACGGTCACTGACGTTGCGAGGCTGTTCGAGGAGCTCGCGACTCTGCTGCAGAGCGGTCAGGACTTGGACGACAGCACTCTCGACCAGGTCTTTGCAATGGTTCGCGCTCAGGAACGTCCGAGTGAAATCCTCACTCACCAGGTATTGCTCGGTGCCAAGGGGCGCCAGGTCAAGCCAAAAACGGCCG
>JADWMG010000086.1 GCA_015767405.1 Actinomycetota bacterium | reverse complement strand
GTATTGCCGCCACCGTGCAGCACCAGGCGCGTATCGCTCCCGATGAGCTTGGACGTGTATGCCCGAAGCGCGAGTTCCCCGGTGGCGGGAGCGTCGGCGTCGTTCCAGCGACTTCTCATGCGTTCTCCGCTGGCGACCGTTCTATGAGAGCCACCAGTTCGTCAACTGCGAGATCGACGAAGGCCGGATCCTCAGCGCCTGCCTCAACCTCGATGATTCTGAGGTTGTCTGGGAGCGAATCTCGGAGCGCCGCCCAGAACACCGAGTCGGCCTCGCGGTCAATCAACGCGCCCCCGTCGACGGAGTAGCTACTAACACCTCCCAAAGGCATCATGAAGACCGCTTGGTCACCGATGCCGGCGAGACGTTCACCGATTACCCGGGCGACCTCGGTCAGTTCCTCGCCGCTGGTTCGGGGCACGAGAATCGATGGATTGTGGAAGGTGTACGTGCGACTCTGGTAGAGGTCTGGCACGACATTGGGCTCATCGAGCATGACGCCGATGTGGTCGACACCACCCGGCACGATGACTTGAGGGATGTTTAGTTCGGTGGCGACTGTTAACCGGTCGTCATCTGCTGCCCGCAGACCTCCAAGCAGAGCATCGCTGAGGTCGCCGAGGGCGTAATCGAAGACGGCGTCGATCATGCCGTCACGCATCAATTGCTCCATCGCTCGACCGCCCGAACCAACGGCGTGGAACACGATCGACTCGTATCCGAGTTCGTCTAGACGTGCCATGGCGTGCATGGTGCCGCTGGTCAGTACGCCGAGGTTGGTGATGCCCACGACGGGCCGGTCACGCTGAACAGCCGCACCGGTCGCAACGCTGGCCATGCCGACAGCGGCTCCGGCCGCGTTGGAGAGAATCTGACGCAGGAGTGGGTTCACACCCAAGATGTCGCTTACTGAGAACATCATCGTGATGTCTTTGATCCCGACGTAGCTCGAGGTGTCGCCCGAGGCCATCGTGGAGACCATGATCTTCGGGAAGCCATAGGGCAGTTCTTGCATCACACGGCAACAGTTGTTCGTTCCTTGGGTTCCTCCGAGCCCGATGAGCGCATCGATCTTGCCGGTCTCCTGGAGTTCGATGATGGCCGAAGTGGCTCCGGCCACCATGACATCAGAGGCGACTTCACGTGAAGGGTTTATGCGCAGTTCGGTGAGAGGCGTGCCTCCGCGCTCGGCGATCGAGGCACTCGTGAGGTCGGCAACAACCGCGCTGTCGGCGACGACTCCGATGTCGATGAGGAGTGGGACGGCTCCGAGACTGGAGACCGCACTTGCGAGATGTTCGACCTCGGCTGCCTTCGTGTCGAGCGTTGCCAGGATTGCGATGGTGCTCATGCGTGCTCCTTGTTCGAGAATGAGAGTGACGAAAACTGAGTTGCGGCTTCGAGCACGGCGCGTTCGATCGGTAGACGCTCCGTCGAGGACCCTGTCCAGAAGCCGTCTGCCGATGTGTTGTCGAGCATGAATTGGGCATCGGTGACGGTCTCCATGGCAGCGCCGTGGCACACCAGGATCGTGTCGGGGGCGATGTCTCTGACCTGGGCGAACACCGCTTCGGTGTTCGCAGCGGTCTGTTCGATGTTGATTCCGCTGTCGTACCCGGTGAGGCCGCCTTTGGTTGTGCCGGCGTGATAGCAGAAGATGTGCGGTCGGGCCTCGTCGACGATACGAATCGAATCCGGCTCCGTGAATGCAAGCCCGATGGACACCATGTCCATTTCCTCGCGAGCAAGGCGCAGCATGTCGATCTCGTTCTGCAGGGTGATGCCGGAGCCGGTCAAGATTCGGTAGATCTCGCTGTCGGGATCGACGTAGCTGATCGACGGACCGATGTTCGAAACCGAGTTGACACCCATGCGGCGGCAATCGTCGAGGACCATCCGCATGTCCTTGAGCGGGTCATTGGCGTTCAGACATGCACACACGAACGACCGGCCATCGATCGCCGGCATGATGTCCTCGCGCGTGTAGGTCAGGGTTTGCTGGTTGGAGTCGAGGATCGGCCACATCATTGACATCGTCCCCATGCCGTTCGCGCGAAGCCGGGCTCCAGAGAACGTATTGATGCAATCACATCCAGCCTGCTCGAGCAATCGGGCCACCAGGCCACTGCCAGCGCTCGCGATCATGATCGGTGAGCGTTGCGCCACCTTGTCGTGGAGTCGCCGGAGGATCTCTTCGGTCGACGTGCGAGTGGTGATCATGTTGGTCCTCCGGTCGTGGCGGGTGTGCGGTTCGTTTCGGCCTCGACGCACTGATCGAGAAACGACTGGATGACGCTGGCGACTACTCGCTCGTGGTCTTCCGGTTCCAAGTAGCGCGGCGGCACGATGTGCGCCGTCGCATTGGACAGCGACGTTTCGAGGCGGTCGGCCACCCATCGAGGGTGAAGGGGGTCGTCATCACTTGACACAACGAGTGCAGGAATTGCGCACGTCTCGAGATCCGAATTGGATTCATAGGGTTGGTCGTCGACCAGTGCCGGAAGCACCATTGGCGCGGCCGTCACGTGTGGACGTTGGATCGTTTCGATCAGCCCATTCGCGCACATCGGCGAATCACTGCACATATCCACGAACCGGCGGTCGGAAACGAGTCGCTGCCGGGCCACTTCGACTCCTCCGTCAGCAATCCAGTGACCGATGTCGGCGAGCAGATCGAGGTGGGGCCGGGCCGGGCCGTTGACCCATGCCGGGCGAATCAGTAGTAATCCGCTGACCAGCTCGGGTGACTCGATCGCCAATGTGAGCGCCACGCCGGAACCCATCGAGATTCCACCCACGTACGCCGTCGTGACGCCGAGATACTGGAGCAGGTCACCAGCCACTCGCGCGTACGCGTGAAAGCCAACTTCTTCTGCCAATGTAGATCGGCCCGACAGGGGGCTGATCCCATGCCCGGGCATGTCCACGGTGATAACTCGAAACCCACGGATCGTGGAGAGGCAGCGTTCGGCCTGCTGCCGATCGGCAGCCAGCCCATGCATGAACAACAGGTCCGGACCCGTGCCATGGACCTCGTAGCGGAGATCAAGGTCACCCGCTCTGTACAGCATGTTCGTCTACTTCATTTGCCCGGTTCGGATTGAATCCGTCACTTCCTAAGTGAGGCCCAGGGCATCTCAGTCGACATGTCGACAGTTTCGTAGCCGTCCGGACCGTGGCTGGGGCCCAAAACGACGAATAGCCGAGCCGACTCGGCAGCGTCGGGAGCGCAAAATGTTGCGTGCACCGCGCCCTGTGGGATGAAAGAGACATCGCCGGGCTGCAGTTCTTTCTGTTCCTCACGCACCCACTGTTCGACAACGCCGCTACGTAGAAGGATGACTTCCTCCTGATTGGGATGGCAGTGGAAGTCGTGTCCTTGGCCAGGCCGGATCTTGACATCGAGTACGACAAGCTTGGCGGCCTCTGGGACGTTGGTCGGGCGCACGACCCAACCGAGATCTCCCCAGTCGAGTTCTTCCCACTCGACATCATCTACACAGATGAAACACATTGCACTCTTCTCCTTTAGAAGCTGATCGATTTGAACGCTTCGGTTTGGGCTTTCAGGGCTTGCTCGGCGGGCAGTCGTTCCATGCTCGAGGCTCCGTAGAAACCGTTGACACCCTTTGACCGCTGCAGAACATAGGTCGCGTCGTCGGGCATCGCAATCGGTCCGCCGTGGCATAGCACCATCACGTCCGGGCGTACCGAACGGGCGGCCGCGGCCCATGCATCGACACGCTCGACACAATCGTCGAGGGTCAGCGCCGTCTCGGCCCCGATGCTTCCACCGGTGGTCAAGCCCATGTGGCACACAATGATGTCGGCGCCGGCTTGAGTCATGGCCACGGCGTCATCCTCACTGAACACGTACGGCGTTGTGAACAGGTCGAGTTCGGAGGCGATGGAGATCATCTCGACCTCGACGCCGTAACCCATTCCGGTTTCTTCGAGGTTCTGGCGAAACACCCCGTCGATCAGCCCGACGGTTGGGAAGTTCTGAACCCCAGCGAATCCGAGCCGAGCCAGTTCCGGTAGGAACACTTCTGGCGTGTAGAACGGGTCGGTGCCGTTTACGCCCGCCAGCACAGGCGTGTGCTTCACGACGGGCAACACCTCTTTGGCCATGTCGACGACGATCTCGTTGGCGTTGCCGTATGCCAAGAGCCCAGCCAGTGATCCCCGGCCGGCCATGCGATAGCGCCCCGAGTTGTAGATCACGATCAGGTCGATCCCGCCGGCCTCTTCCCATTTGGCGGACAATCCGGTGCCGGCTCCTCCGCCGACGATGGGTTCACGCCGCTCAACCATGCCTCGGAAGTGGGCGAGGATTTCTGCTCTTGTGGCGGCCATCAGTTCGATCCTTTCATCACGTCGTCGAAGGCGGCCAGCGCGGCCGTGACGAATGCTTCATCGTTTATGTTCGCTGCGACTCTGGTCACGACGCGATTATCGGTTTGTACGACATTCGCTTCGATGGCCGCGAACAGCGCCTCGTCAGCCTCGGGGTCGTGGAACGGTTGGTCGGGAGCATCAATCATCGAGACGCCGCCTTCGGGCAACAGAAACCGGACGGGACCTTCGCAGGTATTGAGCTTGGCGGCGATGAACTCGCCGATCTCCTTATTCTCACTTGCGGTAGTGCGCATCAGGGTGACCTGAGGGTTGTGTACATACAGATTGCGGCCGGAGAAGCGTGTCGGCACGGTGTCGGGTGACCCGAAGTTCACCATGTCGAGCGCCCCGACGGAGCCCACGTAGGGCACTGATGTACGGGCGATCGCGCCGATTCGATCGGGGCCGGCAGAGAGCACGCCACCGACTATGTGGTCGGCGATCTCCGTCGTGGTCATGTCGAGCACCCCGACGACCAACCCCGAGTCGATCAACTTCTCCATTGATTGTCCACCGGTGCCGGTGGCGTGGAAAACAAGTGGGTCGAACCGGCCGGACAGATCCTCCGCCAGTCGTGTGACCAGCGGCGTGGTTACACCGAACATCGTTAGACCGATCGACCGTCGATCGTCCGGAATCGGAGGGATCGAGTTGGCCACCATGCCAGCCATTGCATTCGCAGCGTTCCCGAGGACCTGACGTGAGATCCGGTTGAGGCCGGCGACATCGGTGACCGAGTACATCATTGCGATATCGGCTGGCCCGACGTATGCCCCCACGTCGCCCGAAGCAACGGTCGACACCATCAACTTGGGCACGCCGACCGGCAGCGCGCGCATGGCCGGTGTGGCGAGTGCCGTACCGCCGGAACCACCGGCTCCGATGATTCCGGAGATCTCATCGGCGTGGGCGAGGACGTACCGTTCGAGCGCCACCGCCATGGCAGCCACGGCGACTCCACGGTCAGTTGACTCAACCGCTTGGGCGCCGTCAGGGTGGTGGGCAGCCACTTCCTCGGGATGAACGTCGCCTTGAGAGACGTGAGGCGTGGTCCCAACGTCGACGAACTTGGCTTGAACACCAGCTGCTTCAATGACGTCCTTGATGTAGCCGAGTTCGGCTGCTTTGGTGTCGCCGGAGCCGACGATGAGAACGGATTTCATGGCAATTGCCCTCTCACGTTGTCGACCAGATAACCCTGTTGACCTCGTTCTCGAGGTACTCCTGGCGGCCTGATACTGGGTGTGGGTCGAGATTGGTGCTTGTCGCCTCGTCGGCGATCGAATCGAGCGTCGTTGTTTCCTCGAAGATCTTGCGCCCGAGCGTCCCATTCCAGTCGGCGTATCGAGCGGTTCGGCCGGCATCCAAGACGCCGTCGTCGATCAGCGCCTCGGCGACGAGCAACGACTGCGCCAAGGTGTCGATCCCGCCTATGTGGCCGTGGAAGAGGTCGGTTCGATCCATGCTCTGCCGCCGCAGTTTGGTGTCGAAGTTGAAGCCTCCGGTCGTGAACCCACCCGAACGGATAATTTCGTACATCCCCAGCGACAGCTCTTCGACCGAGTTGGGAAACTGGTCGGTGTCCCAGCCGTTCTGCGGATCACCGCGGTTGGCGTCGATGCTGCCGAACAGCCCGTTCCCGAGCGCGTAGGCGACCTCATGGTGAAAGCTGTGACCCGCCAGCGTGGCATGGTTGACCTCGATGTTGACGCGGTACTCGTCGAGCAGGTCATACCGGTCGAGGAACCCGTGGATCGTCGCCGAGTCGTAGTCGTACTGGTGTTTTGTCGGCTCCTGCGGCTTCGGCTCGAGCAGCAGCATTCCGGTGAATCCGATCGAGCGCTTGTAGTCGGCAACCAACTCGAGGAACCGGGCGAGGTGATCGTTCTCTTGGCGCATGTCGGTGTTGAGCAGGGTCTCGTAGCCCTCGCGGCCACCCCACAACACATAGTTCTCGCCACCGAGGCGATGGGTGGCCCGAAGAGCGTTGCGTACCTGGGTGGCGGCGTAGGCGAACATCTCAGGGTTCGGATTGGTGGCTGCGCCGGCGGCGAAGCGTGGATGCGAGAAAGCGTTCGCTGTTCCCCACAGCAGCCGTACTCCGGTAAGTTCTTGCTTTTCCTGGGCTCGGTCGACCAACACGTCGAGGTTGGCCCTTGATTCCTCGAGCGTCGACCCAGCGGGGGCCATGTCGACATCGTGGAAGCAGTAGAAGGGCGTACCAAGCTTCTGGAAGAATTCGAACGCGGCGTCCTGTTTGGCGAATGCGGCCGCCATCGGGTCATCGGTCGCTCCCAACCATGGGCGATCGAACGTACCGTCACCGAAGATGTCGCTGCCGGGCCAGTTGAAGCTGTGCCAGTAGCAGACTGCGATCCTGAGCTGGTCCTCCATGCGGCGGCCGGCGACGATGCGGTCGGGATCGTAGACCCGGAATCCGAGACCGTCGCCGGGGTCGGTACCAGCGACGGCGATCCGCCCGGGCACGTCGGTGAAGAAGTCGGCCATGATGATCAGCTCCGGTAGGCCTGGCGGCCAAAGCCTTGGATCGGAATGTCCTGCGCTGCGAGCACCTCGTGCTGGAGCGCGAACATGTCGGCGGCTGCCCGGTCGATGTTGCGAGTGAACGAAACGGACCCAGCGAGGATCGGTGCCAGCAGGTCCTTGTCCTGCACGCGAGCGGGTGTGTACTCGTGCTCGACGATCAACGGCGTGGTGGCGAAGTCCATGTCGAGCAGTTCGCGTGCGGCGAGCTGGTGATCGAGCCAATCGACACTGCGATTCTGTAGATAGGCCAGCGGATCGTGCCGAGCGGTACCTGGCAACTCGTGCTCGCACAGCACGGTCTGCATCTTCCAGGCGTTGGCGAGATCGGCCGGGTTCGTCGACACCTCACCGTCCACCCAATCGCCACGATTCACCGTTTGCCCGCCATAGCCCCAACCGGCGACTCCCTTCGAGTCGACGACCTGGCCCTTGACGTGCATGCCGGTGATCAGGAATCCGTAGCCCTCGTCCTTTAGGTACTGGAAGATCGAGCGTGTGTCCTGGCCCATCAGGATTGCGTGCGACGGGTCGTAGTGGATCCGGAATTGATCGCCGACGCCGTTGCGTTCACAGATCTGGTGCAGAGCGATCCAGGTGCCCGGCGCGTAGGCAATGTTGTTGTGGAAATTGTCGCTGGCGGTCCATCCCGGCATCGGACACTGCTCGACCCGGTATTGAAGTCCGCGATCCTTGGCTGCCTGCAGCAGAGGCACGAAGGTCGTTTCGAACTCCAACAGGTTCTGGTCCATCGACTTGGTCTGGTCACGACCCACGAACCCGCACACGGCCTCGACACCCAGCAACACGGCTGCGTCCATAGCGGACACCATGAAATCAACCTTCTGCGCTCGAAGCGCCGGGTCTTCGTGGAGAAGGTTGTCGAAATAGGCCACGTCGGCGATCTCGACGCCAGTCGACTTGATCGCCGCCAACACGCGCTCGGCACGGGATTGGTTGAATGGCTCTCGCAAGTCGAGCGTGTTGGCAACCGGGTCGAGCATCGCTTCCGCTGGGACATCTGAGAGGTCAGGGTGAATTGCCGCAGACAACTCGATGCTGTCGGCCCCGACATCGGCCGCGTACTGGAGCCAGTCCTCGACGGCCAGATCCGGATCTGGATCTCTGAGTTGGCGTGGCGTGAGTTCTTGGAGCGCCGCGGTCAGGACGCCTACGGGCATGTAGACCGGTTCGAATGATTTGACGTTGCTCATTGCTGTTCCTTCTGCGAGGTCTTAGATCGTGATGGGTGATCGGTGGCGGGCTGATTCGATGGCCGCGTGCAGCACCTTCTGCGTTTTCAAGGCGTCCGCGAAGTCGGGCATCGGCACAACGGGGGCACCGCCGCCGACCATCGTCAAGATGTCGGCTGCCTGGTTGACGAAGGCGTGCTCGTAGCCGAGTCCGTGGCTGTCGGGCCACCAGGCGTCGGCATACGGATGGCCATCGCCACCGCGAGTGACATCGATAGTGGTCCAACCCGCTGTTTGTCCGTCACCGCTGGCGTCGTAGAAGCCGAGCTCGTTCATCCGCTCGAAGTCGAACCGCAACGCGCCAAGTTCGCCGTGGATCTCGAACCGGTTTGCGTTGTGGTAACCGGTTGCCAGACGACTGGCCTCGAACGAGGCGATTCCGCCGCCACTCAACCGGGCGAGGAACATGACGGCGTCGTCGACCGTGCTCTGGCCCTTCGCTCCCGCTGTCGCCGCGCCAGACCCCGCGATCTCTCCGCCAGCGCCTTCATCGAGTAGCTCGCGCTCCTCGATGAACGTGTGCTCGATTGCTCCCTCGACGGTCGTGATCTCCTCGCCGGTCACGAATCGGACGGCGTCGATGATGTGGGCGTTGAGATCGCCGTGGGCACCCGACCCGGCGATGTCGCCCTGGAATCGCCACAGCAGCGGCGTATCGGGCCCACCCCAACTCTGGAGGTAGCACGCCCTGGCGTGGTAAATCCGGCCGATCGCACCGGACCGCACGAGTTGGTGCGCCAGTGCCACGGCGGGCACGCGGCGGTAGTTGTACCAAACGAAGGTCTGCCCGGTCGCGGCCGCGGCCGCGGCCGCCATCGCCTCCGCATCGGCAAGGGTGCCGGCAAGCGGCTTCTCGCAGGCGACATGCTTGCCAGCCTCGAGCGCGGCGATCGCCTGTTCGGCGTGGACATTGTTCGGCGTTCCGATGTCGACCAGGCCGATCTCGGGGTCGGACACGACCTCACGCCAGTCGATCGAGGCGTTGGCCCATCCCCACTGCGACGCGAACGTGGCGAGCTCTTCCGCGTTGCGCCCGACCTTCGCCCAGGCGTTCGAGTGGGCGCGGCCCATGAACTTCGAACCAAGGAGTGCGATGTTGATCTGCTCGGTCACGGGGCTTGCCTCTCGGTGATTGTGCTCATGCGCCCACACCGAGGTACTGGCGCTGCAGGTCCGCGTTGCCGGCCAGCTCGGCGGCTGTCGTCTCGGCCTCGATGCGACCGGACACCATCACCAACTGGCGGTCCGCCATCGACGTGGCGGCGCGCAGATTCTGTTCGACGATCAGCACCGCGACGTCATGTTGGACGAGGTGATGCACCGCCTCGATCAGGGTGTCGACGATCGTCGGTGCCAGGCCCTCGGACGGCTCGTCCATCAGGACCAGACTCCCGTTGAGCATCAAGGCTCGACCGACCGAGAGCATCTGCTGCTCACCCCCGGAGAGCTCGGCGCCACCATTCTTGCGGCGTTCGGCGAGGCGCGGGAACAGGTCATAGACCGCCGCCGCGTCCCAGGCCTTCCCGCGGGCGTCCTTGGCCAGCATCGCGAGGTGTTCATCGACCGTCAGCGAGGCGAAGAGACGGCGGCCTTGCGGAACGTAGGCGATCCCCTGGCGCGAGATCTTCTCGGGGAGCTGGCCCTCGATGCGGCGCCCCTCGAACTCGACCTCGCCGGACGATGGCTTGAGCATGCCCATCAAGGTCTTGCAGAGCGTCGTCTTGCCCATTCCGTTGCGGCCCACGATCGCCACCGCTTCGCGGCCCATCGAGAAGCTGAGATCTTCGAGGACCTGTGACGCTCCGTACCCGGCGCACAATCCCTCGACCCTGAGCAGTTGATCGGTCATGCCGCTCCCTCCTCGCCGAGGTAGATCGCGTGAACGAGCGGGTCGTTGCGGATCTCATCGGGAGACCCGGCAGCCACTTTCACGCCGTCGGCCATAACCACGACGCTGTCGGCCACCTTCAGCGCGACATCCATGTCGTGTTCGATGAGCAGCAGGGTCGTTTCGGTCGGCAGATCTTCGAGCAGTTGGATCAAGCGTTCACGCTCGCCTCGCGACAGGCCTGAAGCCGGTTCGTCGAGCATGATCAGATCGGGTTCGGTCACCAACGCCATTCCGACCTCGAGTTGACGCTGCTGGCCGTGCGACAGGTCGCCGACCTCCGCGTCGAGTTGGTCGGTGAGCCAGACCTGGCCCGCCGCGTGGCGAGCGCGCTCTCGGAGCTCGGCGTCACGGCTGCCCCGCCACAATGACAGGTGGCGGCGCTGCTTGCCGGTCTGCGCGAGATAGAGGTTGTCCTCGACGGTCAAACCGGCGAACAACCTCGTCTTCTGGTAGGTGCGCGCAACCCCGAGCTGCGGTCGCAGCCGCGATGGGAGCGAGGTGCAATCCACGCCCTTGATGAGCACCCGGCCCTCGGTAGGAGTGATGTCGCCGGCGATCGCGTTGAACAACGTGGTCTTGCCGGCGCCGTTCGGGCCGAGGACTGCCAACCGGTCGCCGCGAGCGACGTCGAGATCGATGTTGCTCACGGCGACCAGCCCTCCGAACGCAACGACCACGGACTCGAGCCGAAGCAGAGTGGTCCGGCTGGTGTTCGGTGTCGTTGCGTTGGAGGTCATGGCATGGTCCTCAGTTTGATGTGATTGGCGAGACTCAGCGCTGCGGCACGCCGTCGACGACGGGAATCTCGTTGCCCTGCCACGGGAGGCTCTTCTCCTCGCATGGCGTGTTGTCGCGCTCTGGCGGGTCGCTCTCGCTCGAGTATGTGCCGCCGAAGGTCTGGTCGACTCCTGGCACGATCGCCACGGTCTTCTGGACGACCTCGCCATCTTCGAGTACGAGCTGTGCGACGAACGTGTCGACGATTGCCTGACGGTTCGAGTCGAGGGTGATCGGCCCGTACGGTGCGTCCAGCGTGATGTCGGACAGTGCTGCACGTAGCGCTGCCTGGTTGTCGCTCAAGTCGCCGCCGACCTCATCGAGCGCCTGGACCAGCGCCAGGGTGCCCGAGTAGTAGCCGTAGGCGAAGCCGAAGCCGAGGGCCTGCGACGGCGGGGCGGGCTCGTTGGCCGATGTGCCGCCGGCGAGGCTTTCCCACGCCGCGTCGGCGCTGTCCAGGTACGCCGTGATCTCCGGCGTCGAGATGTCGCCGGGCAGCGATGCGAAGCCGCCGACGTAGGCGCCGGCGATGTCGGTCCCGAGGGACTCGGCGAGTGTCGGGCTGAAGAACAGGTTGCCTGCATGCTGATCACCGGTGAGGTCACCCTTGGCGTTCAAGAACGCCTCGAGTGACGCATTGGTGCCCGTTCCGCCGACCACCCAGAAGTAGCCGTCTACTTCGTCGGGATCGGGCAGTTGCTGCACGAACGACGAGTAGTCGGTTGTCCCGAGCGGAGGAAACACCTGGCTGACGACGTCGCCACCGGCGGCGCAGAAGTCTGCGACGAACCCGGCTGCGGACGTCCAGCCGAAGCCGTAGTCGTCGGCGATCACCGCAGCGGTCTCCCAACCCGCCTCGTTGAAGAGGATGTCGCCGACCCCGGCGTTCCATTGGGCGCCGTCACCGTTGTATCTGAAGAAGTTCGGAGCCTGAACGTGGAGCGTAGCGTCCTGGGCGCCCGCGATGCCGTTGATGAACGTCACCTCCGGGTGGTCGAGGGCGTAGTTCGCGACGGCGATGCCCTCGTCGCCCGAGAGCGGGCCGATCACGACGTTGGCGCCGTCTTGCTCGACGAGCGTCCTGATCTCCTGGATAGCGCGGTCGGCGGTGTCGTCGCCGCAGCCGATTCCGACCAGCTCGATCGGTACGCCGGCAACCTCGGCGCCGGTGAAGCCGTCGAGTGCGGTCGTGGTCGAGTTCGAGGTCGCTCCAGCCTCGTTGATGAGTGCGAGCGTCGTGCCGGCGACCGTGTCTTCGTTGAATCCGCCGAACGCTCCTTCACACTCGGCCAGGATGCCGAGACGGACCGTGGAGTCGTCGCCTCCATCGCTCCCACTGGTGTCGTCGGTGGGGGCCTCGGTGTCCGCTGGGGCGTCGGTTTCTGCCGGGGCGTCGGTTTCTGCCGGGGCATCAGTTCCTGCTGGGGCATCGGTACTCGACGATGAGTCGTCGTCGCTGCCGCATGCGGCAGCGATCAACGCCACGGTCATCGAGATGCCGATTACCCTGAGCATCCTTCTGTTCTTGGTGGTCTTCATGGGAATTTGTCTTCTCCTAGTGTGTTGATTGAGCATTTCGATCGGGTGTGGTGGCGCTAGCTCGTCGGTCCAGCGTCGTGTGGTTCGATCCAGTCGGCCTCTGGCGTCGACCAGCCCTCGGGCTCGCGACCGGCCGTTTCGATCTCTGCGGGCGTTCTGTGAACGTCCGGACTGTCGCGGCCGAGTCGGCGGTCGACGGCGTCTCGGATCCTGACGATGATTCCGGCCAGTCCGTCGGGCGAGAGCAGCATGATCAGCAGCAGGACGATGCCGATCACCGTGTTGAATCGCTCCGGCGCGAGGACTCGCTCCTCGATGAAGCCGCCGAGGTCGCCGAGCACCGGGATGTCGCGGAGGTAGATGTTGGCGCTGACGAAGACGAACGCCCCGAGCCACGCGCCCTCGAGGTGGGCGATCCCGCCGATGACGGCAATGATTAAGAGGTCGAGCGTGGGGCTGATGCTGATCGATGTCGGGTCGATTTGGCCGTTCCACCAGATGTTGAGGATCCCGGCAAAGCCGGCGACAAACCCGGCGAGCGTGAATGCCAGCGTCCGGTGGAGTTGCACGTTGAAGCCCAACGAGGACATACGGATCGGGTCGTCACGAACGCCTTGTAGGGAGAGCCCGAACGGAGTTCTCGCGATGGCTCGAAAGCCGACGTAGGCCAGCACCGACAACAACAGCCCGGCGTAATAGATGCGCTTGGGCTCGTCGGCGAAGAAGCCCGGCGGATCGATGCCGGTCATGCCGCCGAACCCGGAGAACGTGATCACCTGGCCGAAGAAGTAGAAGCCGATCACCGCATAGACCAACGTCAGCATCAGGAAGTAGATGCCGGTCGAGCGTGCCGACAGCGTCCCGAGGAGCAGGGCCAGCGCTGTGGTCACGATGATGGCGACGAGCACGCCTATCCACGCATTCATGCCGAGTTGGAGTCCGCGTCCGCTCTTTGCGACCACATTGCCGACGGCGAACCCCGCAACCCCGAACATGAGCCACTGGGCGAGCGACACCATGCCGCCGTAGGCCGAGAGGAAAATCAGCGTCGATGCCGCGAGACCGAGCATCAGCGTCCTGGTCATCACGAAATCGACGAAGAAGTCCGAGCCGAACAGCGGGAGGAGGACAAGAATCGAGCAGCCGACCACCGCGGCAATCGTTCGGGCGGAGGGCGTGCTCATTCCGCCGCCCCGTACAGGCCATTCGGCCGCACTGCGAGGACGACCGCGAGGATCACGAACGTGAAGATGATCGAATAGAACGTGTAGTCGGCCGGGAGGTAGGCGGGTGAGAACGCGATCACCATCCCGTAGAGCACCGAGCCGGCCACCGCCCCCTTCACCGAGCCGAGGCCGCCGATGATCACGACGATCAGAGAGTTCAGCAGCCACTGGCCGTCGGTGCCTGGCGCCACATCCCGAACACGATCGTTACGTTGATCCCGAGCGCCCGCACCATCTCCTGGTCATCGACACCGGCCCTGATCACCATCCCCATTCGCGTCTTGTTGAGCCAGAGCCACAGCAGCACTCCGACGACGATGGCGATCGCCAGCATGAAGAGTCGGCTGGACGCATACCGCTGGCCGAGGATTTCGAAGAAGTTGACCACTCCGCCGGGCCACACCATCTTCTTGGCCAGCCCGCCGAACTGGAGCAACATCTGGTCGGCCAGGATCACGGTGACTGCGACAGTGATGATCGCCTGGCGGAGATCCTGGCCCTGGTTCCAGCGAAGGAACAGCTGCTGCATGACCACACCGAGCACTGCGACGGACGCGGCGCCGACGATCAACGGACCCACCCATTGGAGCATCGACACGTCGCCCGGCTCGATGTTGCGAGACTTGCCGACCATCTGCTGCTGGAGTTCGATTGCCAGGTAGGCAGCGAGCAAGAAGAATGCTCCGTGGGCCATGTTCACGGTCCGCATCAGGCCAAATACCAGTGTGAACCCCGACGAGACGACGAAGAGCAGGCCGGCGAACGTGAGACCGTCGAGCAGCGTGACGATGAACTCACCGGGTTCAGCGATCGCCGATCCGGCTGATGTGGCGGTCGTGAACGAGCGGTCGGCGAGGAACAGCACCCAGATCACCGCGAAGCCGATGAGGATTCCGACGATCCACATCGGGATCACCCGCAATAGGCGCAGTTGGCGCGGCGACAGGTGAAGCACTCCGAACTTGAGTTCTGCGACATCGGTTGTCTTGTTTGTGGCCACGAGCCATACCTCCCGGACAACACCGTAAGGAAGCGTCCGCCGTGCCGTAAGCGGCGCAAGAGCGATTCTTACGGGCGCATTGGAGGGGGCGCGAAAGAACTAGTGACGCGACTTCAGGATCACCGATGCAGCCTCGGTACGGGTCCGTACCGCAAGTTTCATCAAGATGCTGCTGACGTGATTCTTCACCGTGAAGATGCTCAGATCCAGGTCGTCGGCGATCTCAGCATTGGTTCTTCCCTCGGCGATCAGCTCAGCGATCTGATCTTCTCGAGATGTCAACGGGGATGCAGGTGCCGTGTCAGATACTTTCATCAGCGCTCGAGTGACTTCGGGCGAGAACATGCTCTGCCCGGATGCTGCGCCTCGCACGGCGTGGGCGAGCGAGTCGGCGTCGACGGACTTCACCAGATAGCCGGTGGCGCCCGCTTCGATGACCTCGCGAATTTGGTCAGCCCCAGTGAATGATGACAGAGCGACGATTCCGAGTTCGGCGTCTCCAGCACGGAGTCGCCGAATCGCCTCGGTACCTCCGATGCCCGGCATCACAAGGTCTATTACGACAACATCGGGATTCAGTTCGGCTACGGCAGTGATCGATGCCTCTCCGGAGTCGGCTTCGCCGACGACCTCGAGGTCTTCGAACCCGCCGATACATGCACTGACGCCCTCTCGCAGCAGGTCGTGGTCGTCGACCACCAAGACCGTGATCAATTTCACGGGTCGAACCGGAGTCGCATGGTGGTGCCTTGGCCAGGAGCGCTTGTCAGCGAGAGTTCGGCATTGATCGCCTCGGCTCGTTCGCTCATGATCTGTAGTCCGAGGTGGCCGCCGGGCACAGCATGAGGGTCGAATCCTGCTCCGTCGTCGGCGATCAACAGTTCTACGGGTGGACCTGGAACGAGTCGAACGGCCAACGTGCGGGCGTTGGCATGCTGGGTTACATTCCCCAACGTCTCCTGGGCGATTCGGTAGAACGCAATGTGGGCAGATGGCTCGAGTCGAATCGGGTCGAGTGCGATCGTGACGTCCATTGTCCGTCGGCACTCGAGAGCGGCGAGCAAGTGTTTGATGAGCTCATCGAGCGCTACCTCGCTGAGTTCATCGGGGCGAAGTTCGAGCAGCAGCGACCGCATCTCGGCCAGTGCACCACGGTTGAGTTTGCGTAGCCGTTCGGCGCGTTGGTGCAGTGCAGAGTCGGGTTCGATATCACTCAGTAATGATTCGGCCGTGAGTGCGGCGGTCCACAATGTCTGGTTTACGGCGTCGTGTAGATCGCGTGCCAGCCGCTGGCGCTCCTCGGTGGCGGCCAGTTCGGAAACCCGGCGTGCCAGCCGCGAATTAGAAAGGGCGGCGCCGGCCTGGTCGGCCATCGCTCCCAGCCGGTCGGCATGGGCCTCGGTGAAGAAGTTGGGTGTCGCACTCTCGACGACCAGGAAGCCGACGAACTGGTCTGCGACCTGCATCCGCGCCCCCATCGTTGAACCGGCTGGACCGAAGGCATAGCCGGGCCGATCGATAATAATCGGCTCGTCATGATCTTGGACACTTTCGATGATCGTGAGCGAGTCGATGTCGCGTTCAGTCGGGTCGGACGATTTGGGGATGTATCCGAATCCAGCTCGGTAGAGCGTCAACTCGCAGTTACCCGTCGGATCAGCCAGCACGACTGCGGCCAGGTCGTTCGAGATGAGACGCTCAACACCGACGAGCGTTTGCTCGGTCACCTCGTCGAGTTCGAAAGTCTTGGACATTGCAGCCGCCGTGTCGCGTAACGTCTCGGCGTATTCGCGTTGTTGCCGCTCCTGGGTCTGCAGACGAATCCTGTCCTCGACCTCGCGTCGAAGCGACTCATTCGAGCGCGTCAGTTCATTGGTGCGTCGAACTACACGTCCGTCGAGGTCGTCGAGAGTCCGCTGTAGCTCGTCCTCGGCGTGTTGCCGCTCGGTGACGTCCTTGAACGTACCCAGCACGCCGATCACCGCCCCGCCGATACCTCGTAGCGGCACCTTGTTGGTCTCGATCCATCGTTCTTCACCATCGGCCCGCCGGAGTCGTTCGAGGATGCCGAACTTGGGCTCTCCAGTCTCGATCACAGCCTGGTCCCAGTCGATGAACCACTCCGAACTGAACTCGGTGTCGTCGGCCCACGGCATGTCGCGATCGGATTTGCCTATCAGTAGCGATGAGTCGAACCCGGCGAACGACGAAAACACCTGGTTGCAGCCCAGGTAGCAGGAGTTGCGGTCTTTCCAAAAAACGGCGTTGGTCATCGAGTGCATGAGGCTGAACAGCAGTTGTTCGCTGGCGGCGAGTGCGGCGGTTGGCGACGGCTCGCCGGTCAGAAGTGGCGCATACATCTCCGGGGCAGAGGCCTGCTGACCCGTGTCGTTTGGAGATGGCTCTTCGGTCGTCATGCCTCGTTCACCTTAGAGCCTCCTTGCCGGGGCGGTTGCCGCGGCCCGTGGAGCTCTATCTCAAGCACCCGAAGCAGCGCAGTTCAAATGGCGGGCGTCGTGCGAGTGGAAGAGGGGAACGCGCAGCGTCTCTACAGTCGAGGGCTATTTCGGCTTGGGGGAGGAACACACCCACAAGACTTCGCACTCATTCGATTCCGACCTTCCGGAGACTTTTGCCTCCGAAGACATCGGAACCAATGCAACGGAGTTCGCGCTCGTCGGGCCGCAAATCGGCGCTCTTCTAACCGATCCTCAACCGATGTGCTGAACTGTGTGCGGGGAAGGGGGTTTGGAACGTGGGTAACTCCGCAACGACAGACGCATACAGGGTCGAGGTTCTCGGGCCGATCGCCGACTCCAGTATTGACCTCGTGCC
>JADWMG010000293.1 GCA_015767405.1 Actinomycetota bacterium | reverse complement strand
GTCATCTTCGATGTTGTGGCCGGCGACGAGTTCATTCGTCCTGTCGGCTCGACGGGTGCCGCTGATCGCGCGGCACTGCCCGGCGAAGTGCTCGCGGTCGGTGTGTTCACGTCGTTCCCCGACTACGCCGGTCCGTTTGATGTGAACGAGTTCCGAATGATCTTCCGGCCCGAGGGCGGACCCGTCGAGGGGTCGTTCTCGTATGCGATAACTATCTCGGGGTTCACGATCAACGGCAGCGGCGACCTCACCGGTACGTACGACGCAGCTTCGGGCACCATGTCCGGAACCGGCTTCGGTGAGGTCAGCGGTGGTGGAGTGGCCGGTGGGACCGGAGGCGGCGCCTGGTCGGCGTCCGTCAATCCAGCGGCCGGCACTGTCAGCGGCACCGCTGGCGACGCCGACGGCACCGCCACCTTCGAACTGACCTTCCCCCCATACACCCCCTAGCCCTACCGAAATATGCCTCAGAACATGCGCTGAGTGCATGAATCCAGGCACATTTCGAGTTGGGGCGGGGGTTTCGGCTGGAGAGCGCCGATGCGATAGGGTCAGCCGCCGTAGTTCATGCCGGTGTCGCGTAGCAGCAAGGGTGTTGACTCGGAGTCACGCACGCCGGCGTTGACGACCTCGGCGACGAAGACGGTGTGGTCGCCGCGCTCGATCGTGTCGGTCACCTGGCATTCGAACCAATATGGAGTGGCGAGGATGAGCGGTGCTCCGGTCACCGGGGCTGGCTCGTATTCCTGGCCGTTGATTATCGTGCCTTCGACGGTGGTTGACCTGAAGAAGGCCTTGCCGATATCGAGTTGGTCAGCGGCCAATACGTTGACCGCGAACTTGCCTGTCTCTCCGATGAGTGCCGCGGCGCCGCTGTCTGCCTTGACTCCGGCCATGACGAGCGGCGGTTCGAAGCTTGCCTGGGAAAGCCAGTTGGTGCCACCGGCGGCGTAGTCGGTGCCGTTCGTAGCGGTCAGGAGGTAGAGGCCGTAGTTGATTGCCCGAAGAGCGAGCTTCTTGACATCTGGGTTCATTCGCTCAACGTCGGCGCTCGGTCCAGCTGTTGCCGACGCGAAGGCGACGCTACGCGGTCGCACGACTCGTGACCATCAGGTGGCATGACCACTTTTGGCAGGGCGATGCTCCCGATGCGGTAACTTCATCGGACATCAAGTGAACGCTGGGGGCGATTCAGATGACCGAATGGGAAGCACCAGGGCCAGGCCCGTGGCAGCAGGATTCTGCGCACATGCCGGTTGCGACGAGCAGGGCGATGCGCGACATCTATCCGGAGGGTTTCAATCGTGGCTTCACCGAAACGTTCGCTCGCTACGGCATGTTGCTCGACCGCCTGGCAATGGGCGAGGCGAACGGCTTCATTTATCACCAGCCTCAGCCGTTCGACATGCCGGGACCTGATGGCCCGATGTCAGAAGAGGAGATTGGCGCCGAGATCGGGCGCCGGATGGCCATCGCCGAAGACGCCTTCGCCAACAAGTTGTGGAGACAGGACCTTCAGCTCTGGGACGAGGTCTGCAAGCCCGAGGCGATTGCCAGGCACCTCGCGTTGTCCGATGTAGAGCTCGAATCGCTGAGTGATGCCGAACTAGTTGGTCATCTCGGCGAAGTTGTTGAACACAATCTTGCGATGGCCTATCAGCACCACCGATTCAACATGGCTGCCTTGGTGCCGGTAGGGGATCTTGCGATCCAGACATCTGGTTGGACAGGTGGTCCGCCGACAGCCGTGTTCGATCTGCTTGACGGCTATTCGCCCATCTCGGGGATTGCTCCGCCGGAGATGAGTGACGCACTCGAGGCGATTCGCGCCGACGCTGATGCCCGGAGGCTGGTCAAAGCACCGGGTGATGCAGGGGCGCGCCTCGACCAACTGCGCTCGACGCTTCCAGCGGTCGACGCTTATGTCCGGTTGGTGGATTCCAGGATCATCGACGGATTCGACTTTGTCGCTACGACTCTGCGGGAGCATCCGGAGATCATCCTCAACAAGTTGGCCACCGCGCTCGATGAAGATCCCGGAGTAGCGCTCCGGCGAGCGGACGAAGCCGCTGCAGAGTTGCGAACGCAGGTGCCGGAGGAACATCGAGATGCCTTCGATGAGCTGGTGGTCGAGGCCCGCCTCGTTTACCGTCTGCGCGACGAGCGTGGTCTCTACAGCGACATACCGGCGATGGGCTTGTTGCGATTCGCGATGCTCGAAATTGGTCGGCGCGCGGTTGAGCGCGGTTCGGCGGATCAGGCCGAGCATCTTCTCGAAGCGACGCCCGACGAGGCTATTGCGATCCTCGGTGGCGGCGGACCGAGCGCTGACGAACTGGCCCAGTGGGGCGAGGAAAGGCGGGCTCTGACCGCCGAGGGCGCACCGCGGCATCTGGGCCCACCACCACCTGCACCTCCGCCCGTTGACCAGCTTCCACCTGCTCTCGGACGTCTGATGGCCGCGGCCGGTTTCATCATCATGGACGGGATTCTCGGCGAGTTGGACCAGGCGGCAGGCGATGACTCGGTCGTCGTCGGGATGTCTGGCAACGGAGGCATGGTTGAAGGCGTTGCCCGCCGGATCGATGAGATCGACGACCTACTCGACCTCGAAGAGGGCGAAATCGTGGTTGCGGCCTCGACCGGCGAGGCTTTCAATTCGATCCTCCACATGGTGGGTGGGATCGTCACCGACCATGGCGGCTTCCTGTGCCACGCGGCGATCGTGGCACGCGAGTCCGGCTTTCCAGCCGTGGTCGGGACCGTCGACGGGACGAGCCGGATCAGTACCGGCGATCGGATCCGCGTGAATTGATGCATGATTGATTGATGCACGACGAGCAGTCACGGGTCGAGCCCGTGCCGAAGTTGCCGGTTGCCACGGTGATCGGAATTGCCGCGGCAGTGGGAATGGTCCCGCTCAATGCGACGATGATCGCGGTCGCGTTGCCGTCGATCGCCGAGGATTTCGAGATCTCGACGGGCACAGCGAGCATTCTGGTGACCGTCTATCTGGTGACGATGCTCATCGGCCAGCCAATCGCTGGACGGTTCGCCGACTGGTTCGGTACACAACGCACGGTCACATTGGCGTTGCTGGGCGTCATGGTGACGTCGATTGCTTGTGCGTTGGCTCCAACCTTCGCGCTGCTTGTGATCGCACGGCTGGCCCAAGGCTGCACTCTTGCGGCTCTCGGCCCGAGTGTTCAGTCGCTTCTGAGGTCACTCACCTCGCCCGAGGAGCAGGGCCGCACATTCGGAATCATGGGGTCCGTGCTGGGTGGCGGTGCGGCGCTAGGGCCGGTGATCGGAGGCGTGCTCACTCAGGTGTTCGGTTGGCAGGCCATCTTTCTTGTCAACGTGCCGATCGCCGCAGGGGCCCTGGTGGCCGCTCGCCGCGCCGGCCGCGGAGCGGTGGAGCACAGTGTCGAGCGGCCCGCGGACACAGAGGGCGAACGAATCCTGAACCGAGTGTTCGTTGCGGCCTTCTCGGTGCAGTCCTTTTCGACTCTTGCTCAGTACGCACTGTTGTTGCTCACGCCCATCATTCTCCATGCTCGGGGGTGGTCAACCGGCTCGATTGGTCTCGCGTTGTCCGCACTGACTCTGGGCGCGATCGTAATGGGTCCGATCGGAGGCAGGGCGGGCGACGAGCGGGGGCGAAGAGCGATAGCGGTGTCCGGTACGTCGATAGCAGCGGCCGGAGTCGCGGTGCTCATGGTCGCCGGACCGTCTGTCGGCATCATTGTGCTCGTGCTGGGGTTGGGTGCATTTGGGGTCGGGTTCGGACTCACGCAGCCGAACCTGATGTCGGCGGCTCTCGAATCGGTTCCGATGAGCCGAACGGGTAGTGCTGCCGGGGTCTTGTCGATGAGTCGATACGTCGGAAGCGTCACGACGAGCCTGACCATTGCGGCGGTCGTCACGGTGGATGGGTCGGGCTCGCGATTTGTGCTCGGGCTGTCGTTCGTCAGCATGCTGGCTGCCCTGGTCGTGTCGAGTCAACTTCCGTCCAAGCGCGACGTGGCGATGCTCAGCCGGCGGACCCCAGGGCATTCCATACATCCTCTTCAGATGGGCACTGTCCAGTCTTCGTCTGAGGTCTCCAAGTCGACCTCGGCCCAGCCTCCTGCAGGCTCATCTGCGCGCCCGCCCGAAGAGTGAATTTCGTAATCCGCCTGGCCGCGTCAGCGACCCCGGTTCAGAAGCTCTTCTCCTCGGTGCGGTCGATTCGTTGGAGAACGATCAGGTCTTCGTGGAGTTCCATCCAGACATCGTGGAAGGAACCACACGCCACGCCGGTGAACATCTTCGGATCCCCGGCCGCGGCCAGTTGGGCGGAATGCCGCAGGCGGGATTCGTATCGGATCAGGCGTGGGACTGCAGCGGCGAGCGATTCGATCACCGGATCGGATGCAACCTGGATACGGCCGAGCTCTTCGATGCAACGCTGGTCGTATTCTGAGTCGGAGTGATCGTTCGGTTCGTCGCCGTACATCTGCCATCTCGTGCACAAAGCTTTCAGGGCCGTATTGAGTTCGAGGAACGCCCTATACGGCTCGGCCAAGTCGGCGTTGATTGTCTCGGACTGCGCGTCGGTGACCGACTCGTGCCGATCCTTACCCGGCGGCAGTAGTGCATAGATGCCACGCTTTTCCACGTAACGCACCTGGCCCAGTTCGATCAGCGCCGTCAGCAGGGGAGCAGGGTGTACTCCGAGGCTCTCTTCGAACCCCTCGCTCGTGACAAAACCTCTAAGTCGCAGGATGTGTAAGACGAGTTCTTCGTCAACCTCCAGCGCATCGCCGTGATCTGTCGTTGAAATATCATCGATGATTGATGCGCTGTCGAGGGTTGAGCCGTC
>JADWMG010000292.1 GCA_015767405.1 Actinomycetota bacterium | reverse complement strand
GTCGGCACTGGATCCGGGGCGCGTCGGCCTCACTGAACACCGGAGTTGTGCTGGCATCGAGAGCTCGCCAACCTCACCGACCGGCTCGTCGGTCGTACCCGGGTGATGGACGGCCGCAACGACCGCGTGCGCTGGCGCTAGGTCGTACTGACACGATGATCGCGCCGTCGTCGTCGACGTGAACGCCGTCGATAACGGTGCGCGTCAACTCGCAGACGCGTTGTCACACTCTGTTGTTCTGCACCCCGTTGCGCGCCCTGTACTTGCGAGCCGTTGGACAGCGCGAAACCTAGAAGCAGACAGGGTGCAGCCGCCTCAACGCCCTCCAAACCACCCACAGATAGAGCAGAAGAGCGACATATGGGCAGCCCGGAACGACGGAGATCGCCCATATCGCCTGTGACTTCAGGGGGGTCATCGCAAGGCCGCGGTGGATGATGCCGGGTTGTCGCGATTCGCCGCTTCGCACAAAGAGCGTCGCTCCACCGGACTCTGACGAAAACGGACCCGCGCTCCCTGAAGAAAGCGCCGCGACACACCGTGACGATTGAGGCAAGATCTCACGAGTCGACGCTTCGTTGAGGAACGCGTCGCGATTCCCCACACGAGCATCGACTGCCCGGCCGTACAGGCGACGCTCTGCATAGGATTGACCATGACCCCGATTCCCAGTGGCACCGTTACGTTCCTCTTCACGGACGTGGAAGGAAGTACGCGACGTTGGGAAGAGCATCAAGCCGCCATGAAGGACGCAATGGCGCGTCACGATGAGATCGTGCGAACCTCGATCGAGTCCGAGGACGGTGCCGTGTTCACGACCGTTGGCGATGAGTTCTGTTCGGCATTCTCGTCGCCGCACCGTGCTCTTGCCGCCGCAATTCAGGTTCAGTTGCTGTTGAACGCTGAAGCGTGGGGCGATGTCGCGCCGTTTCGCGTTCGGATGGCTCTTCACAGTGGGAACGCTGACGAGCGGGATGGCGACTACTTCGGCCCGCCCCTGAATCGATGTGCCCGTCTGTTGTCGATCGGCAATGGTGGTCAGATTCTGACGTCGGCGACGACCGCTCATCTTCTCCTCGCCGAACTGCCAGTCGACGTGCGCCTTGATGACTTGGGTGCACACGAGCTCAAGGACCTCGATCGGCCCGAGCATGTCTTCCAAGTCGTGCACCCAGCTATACCCTCTGAATTCCCTGCCTTGCGTTCCAGCGGGCCGGCCCGAACGGCGGCAGACCTTCTGGCGGAAGGGCGACGCGCGCATGGTGCCCAGCAGTGGGATCTGGCGTACAAGTCGCTGAGTGCAGCGGGTGAGGCCATCGAACTGGATTCCGAGGACCTCCAACGCCTCGGTGAGACCGCCTATTGGACCGGTCGCGCCGACGAGGCGCTGGCAAACAAGGAGAAGGCGTTCGGGAAGCTGGTACACGAGGGCAAGACTCAGGCGGCAGCTCTCACAGCACTCGATCTCGCGTTCTTGTACAAGTATCGACTGTCGGACGCTGTCTCCAAGGCGTGGTTGGCGCGGGCCGAAGGTCTTGTTGCGGAGGCGGTCGGCACCGAAGCCTACGGGTATCTCTTGCGGTGGAAGAGCGTGTATGCGTTCGAGTCCGAGGGTGAACCGGAGAAAGCTCTCTCGCTGGCAGACGAAGTCATCGCGTGTGGCATCGAACTTGGGAACCGCAGCATTGAAGCCCTCGGCCTGATGGACAAGGGTCGCTTTCTCGTGGCAATGGGCCGCGTTGAAGAAGGGATGGCTCTCGTTGACGAGTCGATGGTGGCTGCCGTCTCCGGGGAACTTGATCCCGATGCCACCGGCCGCAACTACTGCAACATGCTGGCGGTGTGTGAGCAGGTCGCCGACTACCAGAGGGCTGCTGAATGGAGCGACGCCGCCGAAGCATGGTGCAGCCAACATTCGGAATCCGCATATCCGGGTATCTGCAGGATCTTCCGAGCTGAACTCAAATGGCTCCGGGGCGACTGGGCCGCTGCCACCGGCGACCTTCACCGCGCGATCGAGGAGCTCACAGGTTTCACTCCCATTATCGGTGCTGCCTTCTATCAGATCGGCCAGGTCAAGCTTCGCAGCGGCGAGCTTGAAAGCGCCGAGGAACTCTTTCGGTCAGCCCACGAGCACGGATTCACACCGCTGCCCGGGATGGCGGCACTCCGCTTGGCCGAGGGCAATGCCGAGGCTGCCGAGCAGCTCTTGCTCGACGCGATCGTGCGCAATCCCCTGCCCCTCGATCGCGCAAAGTACCTTCCGGTCTTGATCGATACCGAACTGGCGCTCGGCAACTTGACGGAATCTCGCACATTCCTTGCTGAGCTTGAGAAGAGTGCCGAACTGTGCCATTCATCCGCCATGCGGGCCGAAGCCGCAGATCGAAGGGCGGCCGTCGCCACGTTGGAAGGGCACCCCGGCGAGGCACTTCGGGAGCTGCACACAGCCATCGAGGGATGGACAGGACTCCAAATGCCGTACGAAGCCGCACAATCGCGTTTGCGCCTCGGAGCGGCTCATCAAGCGTCCGGCAACTCGGCTGCCGCCTCAATGGAGATCGAATCCGCGAATGCCACCCTGGCGCGACTCGGTGCCGCAGGCCTCGCTTGACGATTGCGACTTCAGGTGATCAAAAGCTCGCCCGACGCCCACTACCGACGCATCTGGTCGAAAGCGTCGCTTCGCTTGAGTGGACTGCCGGCGAAATGCGCTTCGCCCCGAAAGCGTCTATGTCTACGACGCCAACGCCAACACGTGGACCCACCCGGCCAAAGACGGGCTCGGATTCGACAAGGGCCGCATCGCCCCATGCGGCGGCGCCTACGACCCCGTCACGGGGTTGATCATCACCTCCAATCTCAGGTGGACCTCAGAGACGAGCCCGCTCTACTGGGAGTTCTGGGCCTATGACGTCGACACCAACGAATGGACGCTACTCGGCCCCCTAAGCCTCGAACCCTCGAACGAAGATCAGCTCGACTTCCTCGGCTACTCGGAACAACTCGACCG
>JADWMG010000085.1 GCA_015767405.1 Actinomycetota bacterium | reverse complement strand
TATTCCCTCGGCGACCAACTCGTCGACGATCATCTGAGCCTGCCAGAAGGGGATCCAGGCCGCTTCGACCGTGCGGTCGGGGTTCGGCGGTTTCGGCAGGTGTTTGCCGAATACCCAATGCCATGCACTTCGAAACGTGGGCATTGCTCGATCGGCCTCAGCGCATTCCGTTGCGGCCACGCGTCTCGATTGCTCCCACTGCTGACAGCCCTTGCCACGCTTCGCTGACGGTGGTCGGCGAGACGCCCAGGCTGTGTGACAGTTGGCGAACCGTAGGAAGCTTGGCATCGACGGGCAACTCGCCCGAGGTGATCATTCGCCCGATCGAGGCCGCGATCGCCTTGGCAGTCGGGCTATCGGACTCGACGAGGATCCTGCTCGATATCTCTGTCAGCATCGGCGGGTAGCCGGTACAGGCGTGAACCGATTTTCGTGCTCGTGTATGCCCGCCATCCTGCGAATGTACGGTAACAAAGTGGCTATTGTCCAGACCTCGCTGTGTCATTAGTGTCGCAGAAGCACGGCCGCTAGATGACAAATGGTGGCCGTCAACCAGAACACACCAGAACACACCAAGCACTACAGAAACGATCGAGGGGCACCATGGCCAACATCATCAAGGCTGCGCTATTGCAAACCGACTGGACCGGCGACAAGGAGTCGATGATCGTCAAGCACGAGGACGCGGCGCGCGAAGCAGCTGCGCAGGGCGCACAGGTCATGTGTTTCCAGGAGCTGTTCTACGGCCCGTACTTCTGCCAGGTGCAAGACGCCGAGTACTACGAGTACACCGAGTACATCCCCGACGGGCCAACCACGAAGCGTTTCCAGGCGCTGGCCAAAGAACTCAACATGGTGATGGTGCTCCCGATGTACGAAATCGAGCAGCCCGGGATCTACTACAACACTGCCGCCGTGATCGATGCCGACGGGACGTACCTCGGCAAGTATCGCAAGCAGCACATCCCACAGGTCAAGGGTTTCTGGGAGAAGTTCTACTTCCGGCCGGGCAACGGTGGATACCCGGTCTTCGACACCGCTGTCGGCAAGGTCGGGGTGTACATCTGCTACGACCGCCACTTCCCCGAAGGTTGGAGAGCACTCGGCCTGAACGGCGCCGAGATCGTCTTCAACCCGTCGGCCACCCACCGTGGACTCTCGGAGTATCTCTGGAGTATCGAGCAGCCGGCGGCCTCGGTCGCGAACATGTACTACGTCGGTGCGATCAACCGGGTCGGGATCGAGGACCTTGGCGATAACGACTTCTACGGCCAGAGCTACTTCGTCAACCCTCGGGGTCAGTACGTCGGCGAAAAAGGTGATGCGTACAAGCCTGAGCTGGTCGTTCGGGAGCTCGACATGGACCTCGTCAAGGAAGTCCGCGACGGTTGGGCGTTCTACCGTGACCGCAGGCCCGAGGCCTATGGCGAACTGGTGGAGGGCTGAACGATGTCAACCACGCTGATCTCAGGCGGAACCATTATTTCAGCTGTAGGGCGACGCTCCGGCGACGTCTTGATCGATGGCGAGACGATCGTCGCGATCCTCGCCCCAGGCCAAGCCGCATCGATGGGAGTCGATGCCGACCGCACGATCGACGCCACCGGAAAGTACGTGATTCCCGGCGGAATCGACGTACACACACACATGCAGCTGCCGTTCGGCGGCACCGAGGCCTCTGACACATTCGAGACCGGCACGAGGGCAGCGGCCTGGGGCGGGGTCACGACGATCATCGACTTCGCCGTCCAGAAGACCGGCGAGGATGTTCGGGAGAGTCTTGGTATCTGGCACGAGAAAGCCGCTGGCGAGTGTGCCATCGACTACGGATTTCATCAGATCATCGGTGGGGTCGATGACGAGGCACTGACGGCGATGACCGATCTGGTCGAGAACGAAGGTGTCACCAGCTTCAAGATGTTCATGGCCTACCCAGGGGTCCTGTACTCCGACGATGGCCAGATCCTCAAGGCTATGCAGAACGTTGGCGAGTCGGGGGCGATGATGATGATGCACGCCGAGAACGGCATCGCGATCGATGTTCTCGTGGCCCAATCACTTGCCCGCGGCGATACTGACCCGCGATTCCACTCGCTGACCCGACCGGTTGAACTCGAGGCCGAGGCGACACACCGAGCGATCATGCTCGCCAAGGTGGCCGGCAACGTGCCGCTGTACATCGTGCACATGTCCGCCTCCGAAGCGCTGGCCGAAGTGGCCGCGGCCCAACACGAAGGTCTGAACGTGTTCGCCGAGACATGCCCGCAGTATCTGTACCTGAGCCTCGAAGACCAGCTTGCCCAGCCGGGATTCGAGGGAGCGAAGTGGGTTTGTTCCACTCCGTTGCGGACCAAGCACGAGCATCACCAGACCGACCTCTGGAAGGGGCTGCGGATGAACGAACTGGCAATCGTGTCGACCGACCACTGCCCGTTCTGCATGAAAGATCAAAAAGAGCTCGGACTCGGTAACTTCTCGGCGATCCCGAATGGAATCGGCGGAGTCGAGCACCGGATGGAGCTGCTCTACCAGGGCGTCGTCGCCGGTGAAATCACTCTCGAACGTTGGGTCGAGACGTGTGCTACCACTCCGGCACGAATGTTCGGCCTCGACAACAAGGGTGTACTTGCCCCAGGTTTCGATGCCGACGTGCTCGTCTGGGATCCGAACTCGAAGACCAAGATCGGTATCAACGACAAACACCATATGAACATGGACCACTCGGCCTACGAAGGATTCGAGATCGACGGCAAGGTCGACACCGTCATCAGCCGAGGCACGGTCGTCGTCGAGAACGACAACTACGTCGGCGCCAAAGGCCACGGCAAATACATCAAGCGTGGCCTCAGCAAATACCTGCACTAATGACACGTTTGGGGTCAGACCCCAATCGTGTTATTTCGCAACCACTGAATCGGAGCACACATCATGAACAGGATTTCCCATTGGATCGACGGACAAGTCGTCGAGTCATCGTCCGGGCGCAGCGCTGAAGTGTTCAACCCGGCAACGGGTGAGCAGACCGCTGCTGTAGACCTTGCAACGGTCGACGAAGTCGACGCTGCGGTTGCAACCGCGAAGGCCGCGTTTCCGGAGTGGCGGGCGACATCGCTCTCGAAGCGTTCCGAGGTGATGTTCCGCCTACGCGAGTTGGTCGACGCCAACCGCAAGGAGATCGCCTCGCTGCTTACCGCTGAACACGGCAAAGTGCTCTCTGACTCACTCGGTGAGGTTGCCCGCGGGCTGGAGAACATCGAGTTCGCGTGTGGCATTCCCCAACTGATCAAGGGCGATTACTCCGAGCAGGCGGCATCCGGTGTCGACGTGTATTCGATTCGACAGCCCCTCGGCGTTGTTGCCGGAATCACACCGTTCAACTTTCCGGTGATGGTCCCAATGTGGATGTTTGCGAACGCCCTGGCATGCGGCAATACCTTTGTGCTCAAGCCGAGCGAAAAAGATCCATCTGTGAACATGTTCATGGCCGAGCTGCTGGCACAGGCCGGCCTGCCATCTGGCTGTTTCAACATTGTGCAGGGAGACAAGGTCGCCGTCGATCGGCTCCTCGAACACGAAGACGTCGCAGCACTTAGCTTCGTCGGCTCGACCCCGATCGCGAAGTACATCTACGAGACCGGCACGAAGAATGGTAAGCGAGTACAGGCGCTCGGCGGAGCGAAGAACCACATGCTCGTACTCAGCGATGCCGATGTCGACATGGCTGCCGATGCGGCCATCGGTGCCGGCTATGGCTCGGCTGGTGAACGGTGCATGGCAATCAGTGTCGTGCTCGCTTCGGACAGCATCGCCGACGAACTCGTCGCCAAGATTGCCGAACGGATTCCAGCGGTCAAGGTAGGGCCGGGCAATGAAGCCGGCAACGAGATGGGCCCGCTGATCACGGCAGCACATCGCGACAAGGTGAAGAGCTACATCGACAATGCGCCCGGCGAGGGTGCGGCAGTGGTGGTAGACGGTCGTGACGACTTGCCGTCCGAGGGATTCTTCATCAACCCCACCTTGCTCGACAACGTGACGACCGACATGGCCTGTTACACCGACGAGATCTTCGGTCCGGTGCTGTCAGTGATGCGGGTGTCGGGCTACCAGGACGGGATCGAAACGATCAATGCCAACCCCTATGCCAACGGCACGGCGATCTTCACGCGTGACGGCGGGGCCGCCCGACAGTTCCAGTTCGATGTTCAGGTCGGCATGGTCGGAGTCAACGTTCCGATCCCGGTCCCGGTGAGCTACTACAGCTTCGGCGGCTGGAAGTCGAGCCTCTTCGGCGACACACACATGTATGGGCCAGAGGGGATCAACTTCTACACGCAAGCCAAGGTCGTCACCAGCCGATGGCCTGATCCGGCGAAGAGTACGATCGACCTAGGGTTCCCAGAAACGAGGTAGTCATGGACATCGGGGTAGTTCTGCAAACGACACCACCTGCGGCGCGGGTGATCGACTTGGCCAAGCGGGCGGAAACTTTTGGGTTCAGCCATGTCTGGACCTTCGACTCCCACATTTTGTGGGAGGAGCCATACGTCATCTACTCCAAGATCCTTGACGAGACCCGCAACATCATGATCGGCCCGATGGTCACCAATCCGGCGACGCGTGACTGGACTGTCACGGCATCCACGTACGCCACCTTGAACGAGATGTACGGCAACCGCACCGTCTGCGGTCTCGGTCGCGGCGATTCGGCCCTACGCGTTTTCGACGGCAAGCCGACCACTCTCGCAACGATGCGCGAGTCGATCAATGTGATTCGTGAACTTGCCAACGGCCGCGGTGTCGAGTACAACGGCGCGACCATCGCGCTGCCGTGGGCATCGAAGAGTCGCCTCGAAGTGTTCGGAGCCGGATACGGACCTAAGGCACTGAAGCTCATCGGCGAGACATGCGACGGATTCATCCTGCAACTCGCCGACCTTGCGATTGCCGAATGGACCATCGGAGCTGTGCGCGCTGCCGCGGCAGATGCGGGCCGTGACCCCGCCGACATCACAATATGTGTGGCCGCGCCCGCGTATGTCGGTCCGGCCGAGAACATCGCGTACATGCGAGATCAGTGCCGATGGTTTGGTGGCATGGTCGGCAACCACGTCGCCGACATCGTCACCCGGTACGGCGAGTCATCTGCCGTGCCCGCAGCACTCACCGACTACATCAAGGAACGCGAAGTGTACGACTACAACCAGCACGGTCAAGTGGGCAATACGCACACCACATTCGTTCCCGATGAGATCGTGGATCGGTTCTGTATTCTCGGCCCGGTTGACGCTCAGCTCGAACGACTCCGTGCGCTTCAGGACCTCGGAGTCGACCAGTTCGCCATCTATCTGCAGCACGACGGTAAAGATCACACGCTCGAGCAATACGGTGAGCATGTGATTCCAGCGCTGCGCGAACAGGCGCTGGCGCGCCAGTGATTCTTCTGTGATCCTGCGAGGCTTGCGTCGCGCCGCGCTCTTTGTGTTGGCGTTGATGATTGTCGCAGCGGCCTGGGAGTTCTACAAGGCCGTCGGGCCCGAAAAGGGTGGCGAGATTCTCGGTGTGCGAATCTTGCCGCGTTCCAGCGAGCGGGCGATGCCACATACCTGGGAGATGGGTCAACGGCTGTTCGACCCAGAGGTTCGTGGCCAAGATCGACCGATCTGGCTTGCCGTGCTCGGATACTCCTGGTTCACGTTCCGCATGGCACTTGTCGGTTTCGCCCTTGGTTGTGTTTTCGGAATGTCGCTTGCTGTCGTGATGGCACGCTTCAGCGTCGTGGAGCGGGGACTACTTCCCTACGTCGTCGCATCTCAAACGGTGCCTCTGATCGCGCTCGCCCCTCAAGTCGCCGCTCTCGGCGGAAACTGGGGTCTCCCGAAGTGGATGTGGGTGGCCGCCCTCGGAGCGTTCCTTGCCTTCTTCCCGGTGTCGGTCGCCACCCTCAAGGGTCTGAGTACAGCGCCTGCTGCATCTCTCGAACTGATGGACAGCTATGCCGCAAGTTGGTGGACGACCCTGAGGAAGCTCCGCTTCCCTGCGGCTGTCCCGTACATCATTCCGGGAATGAAACTGGGTGCCACCGCTGCGGTGATCGGCGTCATCGTGTCCGAAGTATCTACTGGCGTGCGTGGAGTCGGCTTCGCCGCCCTTACGTATGCCCAGAAAGCCACGAGTGATCCGGCGCAGGTGTACACGGCCGTTTTCGGTGCCGCACTACTTGGACTCTCGATGTTCGGTCTGGTCGTTGCGATCGAACTTCTTGTAATGCGGAACCGTCCGGCGGAGGCCAGCTGATGACCACCCGTGGTGTCTCACACCCAGTCGCGTCAGACGCTGTTGTCGTCGACCGCGTCTCGATGACCTTCAACGAGGGCAAGTCGAACGAAGTGCGAGCCCTTTGTGATTTGGAGCTTGTGATTCGACCCGCCGACTTCGTGTCGCTGATCGGTCCATCAGGCTGCGGCAAGTCAACTCTGTTGCGCCTTATTGCAAGCCTGATTTCACCGACTTCGGGAAGCCTCCTGGTCAACGGTAAGTCGGCGAGCCAGGCGCGCGTCGAACAGGACTACGGCATGGCCTTCCAACAGTCCGGATTGTTCGAATGGCGAACCGTTCAGAAGAACATCGAGCTCCCACTCGAGCTGAAGGGCTGGGGAAAGTCGAAGCGCCACCAGCGCTCCACCGAGATGTTGGAGTTAGTGCAACTGTCGGACTTTGCATCGAATATGCCTTGGGAGCTGTCTGGGGGGATGCAGCAGCGCGTGGCGATTGCCCGCTCTCTCGCCGCGCATCCACCGTTGTTGCTGATGGACGAACCCTTCGGCGCGCTCGATGAGATGACCCGCGAACACATGCAAGCTGAGCTGCTTCGGATCTGCGCGGCCTCTGAGACAACAGTCGTCTTTGTCACCCACTCGATCCCAGAGGCGGTCTATCTCTCCAATCGAGTCGTTGTCATGTCACCCAGGCCGGGCCGGATCACCGAGATCATCGACGTCAACCTGGGATCAGATCGAGACGAAGACACTCGTGAGGAAGCGACCTTCTACGGCAAGATCACAGAAGTCCGAGAGGCTCTGCGCGGAGCAGAAGCTGCCGACGGGCCGCGCGGGATCGAGGATCGATGACGTTCAAGAAAATCATGGGAGCTATTGGGCCACCGCTGATCTTCGGTGCGATCTTTCTCGGAATATGGGAACTGATCGTTGTTGTCTTCGACATCAAGCCGTTCCTCCTGCCCGCTCCGACTGCGATCTGGTCGGAATTCCTCGAACGCTCCGACGACATCATCGAAGCGACTCTTGTCACTGGGACCAATGCCCTGATCGGCCTGATCTTCGGTGTCGTCTTTGGGGTTGCTATGAGTTTCGTACTGATGCGCTTTCAGGTGGCCAACGAGTTGGTCACGCCGCTCGCGGTTGCGCTCAATGCCATCCCGATCATTGTGTTGGTGCCCGTATTCAACAACATGTTCTCGAGCACCACTGAGGTCCCGCGGCAGCTGATGGTGACGCTGATCGTTTTCTTCATCGTGATGGTCAATGTCGCCAAAGGGTTGAGACAGGTCAGCCCGGTCCACATGGAATTGCTGAGGTCGTATGCCGCATCACCGCGCGAGGTTTTGGTGAAGGCGCGGATTCCAAATGCGGTGCCTTACCTGTTCACCGCACTGACGATCGCCGCACCGGCAGCCGTCATCACGGCCTTTGTGGCGGAGTACTTCGGCGGACGCCAGAATGGGCTCGGCTACAGCATTACATCGAACGCTGCCGCTTCGCGGAATGCTGCGTCTTGGGCATATGTCATCGGAGCGTGCACACTGGGGCTCATCTTCTATCTGGTGGCCGTTGGTCTGGAAAAGGTCCTATCGCCATCACAACATTCCACAAAACAACAATCAGGGGGCCTCGCCCCCGGGGGAGCATCAGCATGAACAAGAAACGAAGAAGTGCATTCACCGCAGGCGTCGTGGCGCTTGCGCTTATAGCCGCATCCTGCGGCAGCGACGACGATTCATCGTCGTCAACCGAGGGCGCCACGGAAGACACCGCCGCGACGGAAGACTCGACTGCAACCGAAGACTCGACTGCAACGGAAGACTCGACTGCGTCTACTGACGAGATGGCCGAGGACGAAATGGCCGAGACCGAATGCGAGTCGCCCGAGCCAGTGAGCCTGCAGCTGCAGTGGTTCACACAGGCTCAATTCGCGGGTTATTTCGCCGCGGTTGATCAGGGTTTCTACGAGGAGCACTGCCTCGACGTGACCATCGTCGAAGGTGGAGTCGAGATCGTTCCGCAGACTCAGCTCGCCAACGGCGACGTCGACTTTGCTCTGGCATGGGTGCCAAAGGCGCTCGCCAGTCGCGAGGCCGGTGCGAACATCACCAACATTGCTCAGATCTTCCAGCGTTCGGGAACTCTGCAGGTCAGCTTCGTCGATGCGGGCATCACGTCACCGGAGGATTTTGCCGGCAAGACGATCGGCAACTGGGGCTTCGGAAATGAGTACGAAGTCTTTGCCGGAATCGGTCAAGCGGGACTCGATCCGGCAACTGACGTCAGTCTCGTCGGTCAGCAGTTCGACATGGTCGCGCTGCTCGAGGGCGATATCGATGCGGCCGAGGCAATGACGTACAACGAGTACGCCCAAGTCCTCGAAGCGGAGAACCCCGATACCGGTGAGCTGTACCAGCCATCCGATTTCAACGTCGTCAACTACGAAGAAATCGGCGTCGGAATGCTCCAGGATGGGATCTGGGCCAGCACAGACAGGCTGAACGACGATCCGGAATATCGTGACCAGTCAGTACGGTTCGTCGCAGCGTCGATGGAGGGCTGGGTGTATTGCCGTGAGAACGTCGAGTCATGCCGTGACATCGTCGTTGCAGCAGGATCTACGCTGGGCGCAAGCCATCAGCTGTGGCAGATGAACGAGGTCAACAAGCTCATCTGGCCGTCTGAAAACGGCATTGGTTTCATCGACCAAGCTGCTTGGGATCGGACCGTAGAGGTCAGCCTCAACACTCCGAACCTCGACGGCGACACGGTGCTCAGCGTTGAGCCCGACGCCGAGGCATTCACCAACGACATTGTCGAAGAAGCGTGGGACCTTCTCGCCTCGATGGACTTCGACCTGTCAGGAAGCAGCTACACCCCGATCGAGGTAACTCTCGAGCCGGGCGGCGAGTGATCGCCAGGTCAAACCCGTAATCGTTAGTAAGTAGCAGAATCCGCAATTGAGAGGGCCTCGTCGAGAATGGCGAGGCCCTCTCTCGCGAGATCGTCGGGAGTGTTGCATGGCGGCACGACAGTGACACGGTTGGCCACCACCATGGGCCACATGCCCGCTTCCTTGCACGCGGATGCGACCTTGCCCATCGTGGCGGCATCCATCGGC
>JADWMG010000291.1 GCA_015767405.1 Actinomycetota bacterium | reverse complement strand
GACAAGGGAGTGGCTGCACTGGCGTCTCTACAAGAACCCCCGATGGCGGAGATGGTGGTGCCGATATCCGACCTGGGGTCACATCCGTTGCACCTGATGGGCAACGCCATCGTGTTCGATCACTACTGCCATTTGCGCTACGACATCGGCGCCGCGGTCGATCGCGCTGCAGAGCTTCCCCAGGACGCAGATGCTCTGCGTGCGACGGTCGATTGGATGCTCGCAGGTATCCCCCAGATGTGCGCGGCGGAGCTTGCCGATGCTCCACAGCACGCTGTGAATCTTGTGCTCGAAGGTCCTGGTGGCGGGAGTTATGTTCTCGCACCGGGCGGTGAGGCCTGGACGGTCTCAGAAGGTTCCGACGCCGACGCCCCTGTGGTCACGACGAGTGCTCATGACTTTGTGTCATGGGGAACCAAACGTTCCGATTGGCGCGAGTTGACGACCGGCGACACGTCAAATCCGGATGTCGCCGCGGTGCTCGACGCGATCAACGTGATCTGAGTCGGCTCCGCAGTTCGACGTATACCTCGTCACCGGCCAACGCGGTGAGCGAATCAGCCATTGAATCGATCACGCTCTCGCTACCCGTGTAGGCCTCACCACCATCTGCCTTCTCCGTGCAGCACCAGGCCATCTTTTTGCCATGTTCTCCCCAGTCGCGGCGAGTCCAACGGCGAACGGTTGCCGTTTCGGTTGAGGCCTCTACCTCCTGCCAGTCGACTCTGAGCGGAAGTTGCCAGCAGACGGATGGCTTCCAGTCGGTCGGCGATTCGTCGGCTTCCACCGCAGCGATGTGCAACGCACAGCCCTCGCCACCCGGAAATTCCGGCCTGTTGAGGAAGATGCACGCTCCATCGACCACGCGCGTGTGTGTTCTCGCACGGTCCCCGAAGATTCCGTTGGCTCCGCTGGTGTCCGCGTCATTGGGTTGGTCGGTTTCAGCCGCGAGGTGGTGGTATTCGAATTGTTCCGGAGTCAGCATCGCCGCGTAAGCCGCAACGGTCATCGCTTCACCTTCCCCGGCCGGTCCGTCACCGAAGTGGGCGCCGAGCGAACAGCACCCCTGGTTGAGTTCCTCGGCTGGTTCGGTGAGTATGCCTTTACAGCCTCGTCCGAAGAGGCATGTCCAATTGGACTCGAGGAAAGTTCGCTCGAAGCGCCAGATTGTTGCGCCGCGATTGATTTCTATGAAATCGTCCTCGTCGAGTTGATTCTCGGGTCGCTGGTCCGCGGGCCCTTCACCGGTGATAGGGCTCACAGTTGTGTAAACGACACCAGCCGCCCCGTCCTTCCAATATCGATACCCGCGTCCGATGGTTCGTCGGCATCGTCTGGGTCAGACTCCGGTGGGGGAGTGGCCGGCGCGAGTAACAGTCGTCTGTCTTGTTCGGTGACGATCGCCTTTCCATCGGGCGCGAAAGCAACCAAATCGCCGCTGCCGCTTGCGCTGACCAGGCCGTCGGCCGAGATGATGTCGTATCCATCGGTGGTTTGAGAAGCGACGGTGCAGCCATCGGCTGTGGCGAATAGGTCGCCGGATACGGGTGCCTCGACGATGGTGGAACCGTTCGAGAAGTCAACCAGCACGACTTCATTTGGCGAGCTTCGCCGCAGAATCAAGCAGGTAGACCGGCGAGGGGCGAACTGATCAAGACCGGCATCATTCAGTTCTGTATCTGGGTACTCACCGACAATCGCGCCGCTGTCATCGACGATTGCAGTGCCGGTTGAACCAACGACGATCAGGCGGTCACCGTTGGTCGACACATGACCGATCTGGATGGCACCGATGTTCAATGTGTCGCCTGACTCGGAGTCGCCGGAGGCCCTCGAGAGTCTGACGATCTCACCGTCGACAGCGACAAGAATGACCCCGTCATCGACGATCATCGCGGCGCGTGGCGAGTTCGTACGTCCGGAGGTGACCAGCTCACCGTCGTGGTCAAAGACGCTCACCGTTGCATCGCTGCCCACGTTCTGAGTCGTGATCACGAACGTCTCGTCCACCGCAAGTGCGAGCCCTGGGAAGAACGAGGCCGCTTCTCGGTCGAACGAGAACAGCACGCTCTGAAAGTTGCCGGAGTCTGTCACTAGAACGTGACGGCCAGCCGGGTCGCTCCGGGCGAGCGTGAAGTCGTAGCGCACTCCGTCAGATGGCGCCATGGCGTCGGTGTCGAGCAAGTCGCGCGTCGACCCGTTGACCATGATGGCGCGCAGCGCTGCCCCGTCGTTGGCTATCAGAGTGAGCGCGCTTCCGGAGGGCCGGATGACTCCGTCAGAGCCCGTCTCGAGTTCGAAAACCTCCACAGACTCGTTGTCGAGGTCGACGACTGCGACATCGGATGGCGACGTTGCCACCATCGTTGAGTCAACGATTTCCGCGTCGCTGAGCACCCGAAGGCCTGTGGTGATCTTGGCCTGCTCCTCGCCGGCTTCGTCGGTGATTGTGGTGAGGCCGGTTCGTTCGTCGACGAGCACGACACGATTCCAGTCTTCACTCACCGCACCCGAATCAGATGCGCTGCTGTCGTCTCCAATGAGGCGGCCCACGACTATCGCTGCTGTAGCGATGACCGCCACAACACCGCCCACCGCTATCGCGCGTCGAAACAGGTAGTTCGGGCCCCTGGCGCGGCTGTGAACCGCTTCATCAGCGCGATCGGTTTTGGGCGGATTACCGCTGTCGTCGAAGAGCGATGGTTGCGACGGCATCAGACTGGATCGTACGCGCAGTATGGTCGGCGCGGTGGAGTTCACTTGCCCGCGATGCCAATCTGCGATCGATGACGAGTTCTACGGCCCCTGCGAGTCGTGCCGAATTGAGCTACGCGCCCAGTTCCAATCTGAAGGCCGAGTCATCCAACTTGCCGAATACGAACCCAAGATGAACGTGACCCCCAACGCTGTCGCCCTAAAAGACGACTAACCGCCACCCGCTCACCAGCGTTCGCGTGAACATATTGCGCACTATGTGCGCAACAAGTTCACGCGTTGGGATTGGGAGCCGCCGAGCCCGGACTTGGCCAGGTATCGTGTCGTGGTCTCATTCGTGGGGCACC
>JADWMG010000084.1 GCA_015767405.1 Actinomycetota bacterium | reverse complement strand
CCGATCCGCCGTATTGAATTCGCACGGACTCAGCTGTTTCGCTATCGGTGATCTCTCGGAGCTTGCCTCTAATTGCTGCACACACGGTCTGAGCGTCATCGGACGTTGCTGTTTTGCCGGTACCGATTGCCCAGATGGGCTCGTAGGCGACAACTAGTGCCGCAATCTGTTCGTTGGTGCGCCCAGCCAGCCCGGCGACGAGCTGCCCAAGCACCTTGGACTCTGTCATGCCGGCCTCACGCTCATCGAGCGTCTCACCGACACACATAATTGGGGTCATGTTGTGAGCCTGAATCGCGGCGACCTTCTTGTTGACCATCTCGTCGGTTTCACCGAAGAGCTCACGCCGTTCGCTGTGGCCAGCTATCACGCAGGCAACATTGAGCTTCTCCAAAAACACCGGCGACACTTCGCCCGTGAATGCACCCTTTTCTTCCCAGTGGCAATTCTGGGCGCCGAGATAGAAGTTCAATTCGTCTGCCTCGATCACCGTCTGCACACTTCGGAGGTCGGTGAACGGTGGATGAATGCTGACATCGACCTCCTCCAGAGTTTCTTTCGGAACGAGGTAGTGCAGCTTCTGCACCGACTGAATCGCCTCGAAGTGGTTGTTGTTCATCTTCCAGTTGCCGCTGATCAGCGGCCGACGGTTGGTCATGATGTGCCTTCTCTCAGAGCTTGGAGACCGGGGAGATCACCATTTTCGAGGATCTCGAGGCTCGCGCCTCCCCCGGTTGAGACGTGGTCGATTTCGTCATCGAGTTTGAACTGGGCAAGTGCTGCTGCCGAGTCACCGCCGCCCACAACAGTGAAGGCCTTCGTGTCGGCCATTGCCTGCGCGACCGTCTGTGTGCCGGCAGCAAAGCGTTCGTCTTCGAACATTCCCATCGGGCCATTCCAGAAGACCATTCGCGCATCCATGATCACATCTGTGAACAAGGCCGCCGAACCCGGGCCGATGTCGAAGCCCTTTGCACCGTCCGGAAGGCGACTTCCGAACGTCGCATACTCGCCGTTGGCGTCAACACCCGTGATGTCGTCGGGTAGATGAATCGTCTTTCCCCTCTCGCCGGCCTCCACGAGCAATCGTTTGCAGGTTTCGACGTGGTCGGGCTCGAACAACGAATCGCCGATCGGCTTTCCTTGGGCAGCGAAGAACGTGAAACACATGGCGCCACCGACGATCAGCGAATCGACAACATCGAGCAACGCTTCGACCACACCGAGCTTGTCGGAGATCTTCGCCCCACCGAGGATCGCGACAAACGGTCGCTTCGGTTTGTCCCGGAGACTGAGAAGCACGTCGACTTCGTTCTGCAGCAGTCGACCCGCTGCAGATGGCACGAACTTTGGCGGGCCAACTATCGAGGCATGAGAGCGATGGGATGCTCCGAACGCGTCGTTCACGTAGGCATCGATTCCGTCGACGAGCGTCGAGACGAACACCGGATCATTCGCTGTTTCGCCAGGATCGAACCGCAGGTTCTCTAGGAGCCCTACGCCAGGCGCGAGTTCTGCGAGCCGCTCGCGAACGGGGTCCATCGAATACCGCGGATCTGGGGCACCCTTCGGGCGACCAAGGTGACTCGCTGTCACAACGTTCGCCCCGCGCTCTGTCAGCCACTCGATGGTCGGAAGCGCAGCACGGATCCGAAAGTCGTCGGTGATCGCGCCGTTGTCGTCGAGTGGCACGTTGAAGTCTGTGCGCACAAGCACACGTTTGCCATTCAGGTCACCAACGCGTGCTTCCAGGTCCTCCAGAGTCGGGACCTCACTCATCGATCGCCGCCGCTCAGCGCTTGGCCTTGGAGCGCTTCGCCCCGAAGCGCTTGGCTTCGGTGCCGGCGTACATCGTCATATCGACGAGGCGATTCGAGTAACCCCACTCGTTGTCGTACCAACCGTTGATCTTGACCATCTTCCCCATCGACATTGTGAGGCCCGAGTCGAAGATGCACGAACTCGGATCAGTGACGATGTCGCTCGAAACGATCGGATCCGCGGTGTACTTCAGAATGCCCTTCAGTTCCTTCTTCGCAGCGGCAGCGAACGCGGCGTTGATCTCCTCGACGCTGGCCTTCTTGCGCAGGTTGGCGGTGAAGTCGGTGAGCGAACCGGTCGGTGTAGGAACGCGCAGCGCCATACCATCGAGCTTGCCCTTCATCGACTGCATAACCAGAGAGGTCGCGCGAGCTGCGCCGGTCGAAGTTGGAATGATGTTGATTGCAGCTCCGCGGGCCCTGCGCAGATCACCGTGCGGGCCGTCAACCAGGTTCTGGTCGCCCGTATAGGCGTGGATCGTGGTCATCATGCCGTTAACCAGGCCGAAGTTGTCGTCGAGAACCTTGACCATCGGTACGAAGCAGTTCGTCGTGCAGCTCGCGTTGGAGATCACCTTGTCCTTCGCGGGGTTGAAGTCTTTCTGGTTCACGCCAAATACGAATGTGGCATCGGCATTGCTGCACGGGGCAGACACGATTACCAGTGGAGCACCTGCATCAAGATGGGCACTGGCACCCTCACGGTTGTTGAAGAACCCGGTCGATTCGATCACGACGTCGACACCAAGCTCGCCCCAAGGCAAGTCTGCCGGGTTGCGTTCGCTCAGCACCTTCAGCGTGTCGTTACCGACCCTGATACTCGACTTGGTGGCGGAGACTCTGCCCGGAAACACACCGAGAACCGAGTCGTACTTCAACAGGTGAGCCATCTGTTCGATGGAACCGAGGTCGTTCACCGCCACAAAATCGATGTCTGCTCCGCTCGCCTTGGCAGCGCGGAAGAAGTTCCGGCCAATCCGGCCGAATCCGTTGATTCCGACTCTGATCGTCATTGTTGGGCTGCCTCCTGGCATTGGGGATGAAAAACAAACGTCTCCACGGACGACTGTAGTGGGTCATCCGCGAATGGTTCTAAGAACTGAATGAAACGGGGATCGACATCTTAAAGCGTCAGCGCGCTACGTCGCGGTGTGTTGCTCGAACCGCCACCCCACGTTGTCGAAGACGGTCCGCCAATTCTTCGGCGACCGCCACTGATCGATGTCGGCCCCCGGTGCAGCCAATCGCCACCGTGAGATAGCTGCGACCCTCACCCTCATACTGCGGAAGTAGAGAACCCAGCAGTTCGTCGAACCGATCTACGAAGTCCGAACCGGCCGCGGTCTCCAAGACATAGTCACGCACCTTAGGGTCGTGGCCCGTCAGTGGCCGCAGGTCGTCTTCCCAGTGAGGGTTGGGTAGGAACCTGACGTCCATGACGATGTCGGCATCGAGCGCCAGGCCGTGCTTGAACCCGAAGCTCTCGACAGACACCTGAAGACGTGAATCACGTGACGTGTCGAACGCATGCGCAACGCGTTCCTTCAGTTGGTGGACATTGAGGTCTGTGGTGTCGATCACCAGGTCAGCCGCACCCCGTACCGGGTCGAGCAGCTTTCGTTCGAGCTCGATCGACTCGACAAGCCCGGCCGTTTCCTCGGCCAACGGGTGGCGGCGTCGCGTGGCGTCGTATCGTCGCACCAGTTCGGGCGTCGCTGCATCAAGGAATAGCACCGTCACCTGGTGGCCGTCGGCTCTGAGCTTCCCAACCTTGGTGAGTAGTTCGGTGTGCTGACGGCCGGCCACAAGCGCCAAACGATCGATGTCGCTGCTGGGCTTGGCCGCCAGCTCGACAATGGTGCTGATGAGCGTCGTCGGGAGATTGTCGACCACGAACCAGCCAAGATCCTCGAGCACATCGGCGACGCCGGACCTGCCAGCGCCTGAAAGACCGGTGATCAGCACGATGTCGGCCACTACACCACCTTACTTACCTCAGATGCGACGCAGGCGGAGATAGAGCAGCCGCGGGATCGCAGCAGCCTCCGCGTATTCGTAGGCCCTGTCCAAAAAGCCATCAGGCGGTCCCGGCTCGACCATTCGCTCGAGCAGCAGACCGTTCTCGGCAAGTGTGTTGATGTATCGAGACAGCGGTCGATGAATGAACCTGATGAACACGCCGCGCTCGACCTGTTCGACTGACTCCTGTTCGACGAGGTAGGCCCCAATCCGCCAGTACTGCTCGGGTGGATCGACAGTGTGATCGTCAATCCACCCGCTCCCAGGCGTCTGCAGAAGTGGATGGTTCAAAAAGAAACTGAACTGCCCACCAGGCCGGATGACCCTGGCTACCTCGGAGATTGCTGCGTCGAGTCCGTCGATGTGTTCGAATACGAGGCAGGCGACGGCGGCGTCGAAACTGTCGTCAGCGAACGGCAGAAGGTCCGCTCCCGACCGCAGGTAGTCCGCTCCCCCACCTCGGCTGCTGGCGACACTGATCTGATTCCACGTCGGGTCGAGTCCTACGACCTGACTTCCCGCCTCGGACAACGAACGACTGATCTGCCCATCGCCACAACCGATGTCGAGCACCCGCCGGACCCCTGAGAGTTCGGCCAGGGCCAACGGGATTATCTGCTCGACGTACTCGGGGTCAGCACCATCTGTGAACCCGTCAATCCACCATTCGGCGTGTTCCTCCCACAGACCACTCGACGGATCAAGCGGTCGCTCCACTTCGTCGCTCACCACCCGCAGGCTACGGCCTAGCATCGTGCCGATGGCCACCACCGATGATCACATGCTCGACGATCTTCGGATGCAGGCCGAGGCCATGACCGGACCCGCGTCATTGCCACGCCGCGACGACAACGAACCGATCTTCGACGAACCATGGCAGGGTCGCCTCGTAGCCGTTGCAATCGAGACCGTTGCAAGCCTCGGTGTTTCCTGGGAAGAATTCCGTCGGCGCCTGATCGATGCCATCGATACCGATCCACACCGCAACTACTACGAATCGTGGCTCATCGCTCTGGAAGACCTGGTCGGATCCCACACACTCGCTTCCGAACAGGAACTCGACGACCAACGCATGACGGCAGCGTCGTACCGAACCACCGAGCAAGACCCGGAAGACCTCGAAGTCTTCCCCATCGCCCTGGGCGAAGACACGCTGCTCGAACTACTCACCGACGTGTTCACAAACCACTGGCAGACAATCCGGTTCGGGCCCCTCATCCAGGGGGCGGCCTTCGAACTCGTCGCCACCAAACGACCAAAACTGTCGATGCTCGACGGTTACCTCACAGTGGACATTGGTGATTCGCACTTCCACCTGTGCATCGGAGAACAGGCTGGTCTATCCGGACGGCCGGTCGACCCCGCCCTCGCCCGTCGCCGACGTTGTGCCCACGCTGAACTGCAACGGCAGTGGTCCGGCGGGGCGCCTTGCACATGGATGTTTCGTATGTTCAACGGTGACGGCGACCAGATGATCACCATCCTGCTTCCGCACCCATTCCTCGACAGCGATGACCAGGTCCTCGATGAACCCGATTGGTTACGGCTCCAACTGTGGGACCAACTCCGCAAGCGTTACCTCGGTCTGCCTACTGATCCCACCGACCGCCTCGGTGACCGATTTGTCCACACATGACCGCTACGGCAACGACACCAGACCGGTGCCGATCATCGCATTGCGGTCGATGAGCGCAGCCAGTTCGTCTTCCGACATGCCTTCGGTGCCCTCGGGACGATCTGGAAGTACGAAGTAGCGCACCTCGGAACTCGAATCCCAGACTTGCAGGCGCACGCTGTCGTCGAGTTCGACACCGAATTCGCGCAGCACAGCCCGCGGCTCTGCTACTGCTCGGGAACGGTACGCGAAGCTTTTGTACCAGAGGGGAGGCAGCCCCAAGAGCGGCCATGGGTAACAAGAACACAGCGTACAGACGACCATGTTGTGGGTACCGGGGGTGTTTTCAACCACTCGAACATTGCCCTCCAACCCACCGATGCCGAGTTCGGCGACAGCGGCATTGCCGTCGTCGAGCAGCCTTTGTTTGAAGGCCGAGTCGGTCCAAGCTCTTGCGACGACTCGGGCGCCGTGATGAGGCCCGAACCGATGTTCCATCGCATCGGTGAAGAAATCGATCGCGTCGGTGTGAATTACTCCATTTTCGACGAGTGCAGCCTCGAGTGCCATGGCTCGCAGTTCGAGCTGTGAACGGGCCCGGCGCGATCCCGGCGTGTCATAGTGGCTGTGACCGTGGTCGTCGTCGTGGTCATGATCCGCGGTCATGCGGCCTCCAGGTAGCTCTGCCAGAGATCGATCAGCAGATCAAATGGCGGCTCGCCGGAATCAGTCTGATCACCCCACAAATCGACCGACTCGAATCTCACCGTATAGACCGGTTCGACCCTGCCGCTCCTGTTCGAAACATCAGGCAGCGGGTCTGAGCCGGGCACTCGCTCGACCTCTCCAATCGCTCCTCGAACGAAACGCGGGCAGCGATTGTGAGGCTCGGGGCGCATCCGCCGGACGCGTACGCGGTCGCCGACCTCGAACTGCGGATCGTGTACCTGTTGCATAAGCGGCGTCGTGAGCACCGACTCCTTCATCTTGGCGAGCCCCTCGGCATCCTCAGTGCGCGGCGGCAGCAGGTCTTGATTCGACTCGAACAGTTCCTTCCAACGGGCGAGGCTGGCTGTGTCGACCTTTCCATTGCCCGCGAGCTTCGTCTCAGCACAGATGAGCCAACGTTCGGCATAAGTGGAATTGAGGTACTTGTCGGGAGGGATCTGCTCGATCCCGAACCGGCTCATTCCGCCCGACACCAACGCCACGACCTGTGCCCGGGCCTCCCAGCCGTCATGGCCTGACTCGACAGCAGCCACGTCGACCGAGCCGAACCCTGCCATTCCGCCCATATCGTGAATTCCGTCCACGCGGTCGACATTAGCGCAGGGCGATTGAGTACGGTCTCGCCCATGAAGTTCTCGCTATGGCCCAATTCGAGTCGACCTACGACCGAGCTGCTAAATCTTGCCCAGATGGCAGATGCCGACGACTGGTACGGCGTCTGGTTTGCCGACCACTACATGTCGAACACCGGCAGCGAAGCCATCGAGTCCGGCGACCTTCACGAGTGTTGGGCAGTCCTTCCCGCAATGGCCGCCGTCACCGAGCGCGTCCGGATCGGTTCCCTCGTTGCCCCGACGTCAATTCACCACCCGGCGGTCCTAGCCAATCGCGCGGCGACCATCGACCACATCTCGAACGGTCGAATGGTGCTCGGGATAGGCGCTGGCTGGCAGATCAACGAGCACCACGCCTACGGAATCGAATTGGAGGACCCCCGCGAACGAGTGGGCCGGTTCGATGAAGCGATCCAGATCGTGCGATTGCTTCTCAACGAGGACCGCACCGACTTCAGCGGGGAGTTCTACGAGATCATCGACGCCCCATCTGACCCGAAGCCGGTGCAATCGCCGCTTCCGATTCTCGTCGGCACGGCGAGCCCCCGCATGTTGCGGATCACAGCTCGACATGCCGACGAATGGAACACATGGGGTGCTCCGGATCTCGCCGCTGAGGGGCTCGAGAAGTTGCGCGTTGCGTGCGAGCAGGTTCACCGCGACCCGGCGTCCATGTGGAAATCGGTCCAAGCACTCGTCTTCATAACCGACGACGCCGACTTCGCGGAGTCGGTTCGCGAAGGTGAGATGGGTAGCCGGTCACTAGTCGGATCCATCGACCAACTCGTCGAGGAATTCGGGCGGTATGCCGACCTCGGATTCGACGAGTTCATCGTTCCGGACTTCACCCTCGGCAAGACCGCCGAGGAGCGCGCCGACCACCTAAGCGAACTCCGCTCCGCAATCTGACCCCTGCTCAAATCGCACGAATGGGGTCAGACCCCATTCGTGTCATTTGAGCATTCGCTCGACGGCTGTTCTTTCACCGGTCGTGAGGTTCGGGTCAGATAGGCGATAGACGCACGCTTCGCGCAGCGACGCTTCCAACTCTTTGCGCCCTCGTGATCGTGCGAAGACGTCGGTGACTACCCGCTGGCCGACACGATCTTTGACCCCGGACGCCTCGAACGCCGATATCAGCACATAGGTCATTGCAGCGTCGAATGGGCCTTGGCCGCTGCCCGCGTTCGTCCAGTCAATGATCACTGGACCGCGCTCTCCGAGCATGACATTCATCGGATGTAGATCGAGGTGCACGACACTCGACCCGACCGGAACACCATCATGCCTCGGGAACCAATCTGGAGCAGTCAGACTGTTGTACCGACGTTGGAGCGCCGCCAATGTTCGAGCGTGAGCAACCATCATCCATGGGCGCCTACCGAGGTCTTCGAGCATCGTGGGTCCTGAGATCCGATCCATGACCAGGTCGCGATCGCTAGCAGCGTGAACCTCGGGTACCGGAACCTCTTCGTCGTACAGCCAGGTCATGACGCGTGCCTCCAGCTCCGTATCGTGCTCAGACCGGTAGCGACGAAGCACGGTGCCGTCGCCCTGGTCGAAGACATCCGCGGCGCGGCCCGAGGCGATCAGCGGGCCGGTCGGAGTGCTCACTCGCTGTGGAATTTCGTGTAAATCGCCTCAGCCACGGCGTCCGGGAGAAAACTGAGTTCCGTTAGCTCATCCAACTCCGCCTTCTTCACTGCGTTCACCCCTCCAAACGCCTTGACGAGCTTCTTCCGCCGGACCTCGCCCAGCCCAGCGATGTCATCGAGCGCACTCGACGTCATCCTCTTGCTCCGACGCTCCCGATGGAAGGTGTTGGCAAATCGGTGGGCTTCGTCCCTGATCCGCTGGAGCATGAAGAGCGCCTCACTCCCCCGCGGGATCTCGACGGCTTCGGAGCGGCCGGGAATGAAGACCTCCTCGAATCGCTTGGCCAGGCCGGCAACAGGGATCTCGTCGGTCAGTTCGAGTTCGTCGATGACTCTCTTCGCTGCACTGAGCTGACCCTTGCCACCATCGACGAGCAGTAACTGCGGAGGGTAGGCAAACTTGCCGGGCTTGTCACCTCGCTCGTTGACGGGCTTGTCTCGTTCGTCGAGGTAAGCCTGAAGGCGCCGCCGTACAACCTCGGCCATCGCCGCATAGTCGTCGTTGCCTTCAACCTCCTTGATCTTGAAGCGCCGATACTCGCGCTTGTTCGGAAGGCCGTCCTCGAGCACGACCATCGACCCCACATAGTCGGTGCCCTGAATATGAGCCATGTCGTAACACTCGATACGAAGTGGAGCCTCGGGCAGGCCAAGGTGATCCTGCAACTCGGTCAACGCCCGACTGCGCGTGTTGTGATCGCTTGCTCGACGCAGGCGGTGCCGCGTGAACTCCTCTTTTGCATTGCGGGTCACCGTCTCGAGAAGTGCCCGCTTGTCGCCCCGCTGCGGGATGCGGATGCTGACCTGCGAGCCCCGTTCCTCGGTCAGCCACCGCTCGTACAGGTCGCCGTCGTCGGGCTCGGTCGGCACCAGCACCGTCTTGGGCAGTCCGACCACCAACCCCTCGGCGTAGATGCCCTCGAGCACGTTGCCGACCAGCTCGCCGGGGGTCAGGTCCTCGACTTTGTCCACGATGAAGCCCTTGCGGCCCATGACCCGGCCCTTGCGCACGTGGAAGACCTGGACGGCCGCCTCGAGCTCGTCCTCA
>JADWMG010000290.1 GCA_015767405.1 Actinomycetota bacterium | reverse complement strand
ACTCGTCGATGAACTGGTTGGTGACAACGTCTTCGGCTGTCAGCCCTTCCTTGGGTGTCTGGCCGAGCGATTCATACACCGGAATCGCCAAGGCGATGAGGCCGGTGACCCGGTCGAGATCGAAGTTGCCGATCGTGCCGTCAGGCCCGTTGCCGAGTAGCCCGTCTGCCTTCATCGTGTCGACGGCATATGCGGCGACGTCTTCGTTGTAGACCCAACCGTTGTCGAACGCATTGACGGCCTCGATGATCAGTGCGTTTGTCTCCGCGGGATCAGTGACGTAGTCGACACTCGACTGCTGAATGATGGGGACAAGGAGTTCGAGGCAAGCGGAGTTCTCCTCGAGCGCATCGGCGCGAACCGCGATCGACTCGCCGTAGTTTTCCCAGCCTGCATCGTTGATGTAGTCATAGGCAACTGGCTTGCCCTCCCAGTCAGCTACTTCGTTCTGGTAGACGTACGGCTCTGCCGAGCCGAAGCCCTGCTGAGCAGACTCGCCCTGGTCGGCGAGGAAGCCGGCTGGCGTGCCGTCGTATGAACCGTCGACCTGACTCTCTGCGAGAATTCCGGTCTGCGTGAAGTAGTCCATCTGTGATGTAACGGTTTGGAAGCCGATCAGTGGGCCACCGGAGCGAATTTCGATTTGAACACCAGTTTCGGCTCCACCACTTGTGACGAGCGGGCCGGTGACTGAGCCGGATCCGGCACTGATTTCCGGGTTCTCGCCGATCATCTCGTAGAGCCAGCCATGTTCTGCTTCTGGGTTCCAGTCGGTCTGGATGACGACGGTGTCGGGGCAGACCCCGGCAAGGCTGACGCCTTCGCCTTCGCCTTCGGCCATTTCGTCGGTGCTGTCAGGAGCGTCGGTGCCGGCAACTTCGGTGCCGGCAGCCTCGGTCGAGTCGCTACCGCTGTCATCATCGCTCCCGCATGCTGCCAGCACGAGAGCGCCGGCAATGGGGACTGCGAGCCACTTGGCTCGACGGGTGTTATGCATTGATTCTCCTTGGGTTGGGCTCACGCGTCGGGTGTTCACGCTGCACGTGGGTCTTGTTGTTGGGATCTTGTGATTCTTGGCTCAATGGCATTGGATGTCAACGCCCCTCTCGGGTCGAGACGTACCACTTGCCCACGACTCTGTTGCCGATCCATCCGAAGAGGGTGAACACGGCGATTCCGAGCATGGATGACAGGAGGAGCGCTCCGTACATGAGTGGATAGTTGTTGCGCTGGCGGAACACATCGAGAAGGATCCCGATGCCCTTCTCGCCGCGCCGGAAGAACAGTTCTCCGACGACTGCGCCGATTACCGAGAGGCCGGCGGCAATTCGAAACCCGGTGAAGATCGCAGGCATCGCGCCCGGCAGTTGCAACTTCATCAGCCGGGTTCGCCTGGAGGCGCCGTGCAGCGTGAACATGTCGTGCTGCAACCGATCGGCGGACAGCAGGCCAAAGAGCGTGTTTGACACGATTGGGAATAGCGAGATGATGACGCAGACGAGAATGCGGGCGCTGAACCCGAATCCGAAAACCGATGCGATGATTGGCGTAATAGCCAAGATCGGGATCGCCTGGAGTGCCACCAGATAAGGCCAGAAAGAGCGTTCGAGCCACTGCGCCTGGGCCATACCTATAGCAATTGTCATCCCGAGGACTATCGATATGGACAGACCGCACATCGCAACGACGGTGGTCCAATACAGACCCTGGAGCAAGGTTGTCCGGTTGTCGCCGTCGAGAAATGATTCTTCGATAACGCGGTCGGGTTCGGTGATGAGGAATGCCGGCCGATCGAATACTGCCTCGAGGGCCCAGTAGTGCATGAGGTACCAAATCGCAATGAAAAGCAAGAACGCGAGCACTGGGCCGATGAAAGCGGTCCATGTCCGCGCCTTCTTCTCGGCCGGAGGCGCTACGGGCACCGCCTGTTGAACGTCCTCTTCTGGCCCCACCCCGTCAGAGGCTTGCATCGCGCCCGGCCCAGTCCCAGTCTCGGGCGATGCACTCATTCGTGTGCTCCTCTGAGAGCGTGGCTGACTTCGCCGGCAATCTCCCCGAATTCTGCACCGAAGCGAAGATCAGGGGTACGTGGGTACGGGAAGGGTATGTCGAAGCTGGCGACTATCCGTCCCGGCCTCGCGGACATGACGAGCACTCGGGTCGAGAGGAACACTGCCTCATAGATGGAGTGCGTGATGAACAGAGAACCGAACTGTTTGGACTTGAATAGGCTCAAGAGTTCGTCGTTGAGGAACTCGCGGGTGATCTCGTCGAGTGCGCCGAAGGGCTCGTCGAAGAGGAACATCGATGGCTCCATCACGAGAGATCGGGCCAGCGAAACACGCATCTTCATGCCCCCGGACAGCTGCTTCGGATACTTTTCTTCGTGCCCCGACAGACCGACAAGTTCGATGTTCTCGGCGACGCGCTGTTGGCGCTCTTTCTTGGGCATGCTCTCGAGTTCAGCGAAGAGATCGATGTTGCGTTGCACGGTTCGCCACTGCAGCAATGTCGCGTCCTGGAAGACATAGCCCATTTCACGCGGGTTTCCGATCACGGTTCCACCGGTCTGTTTTGTGAGCCCGGATGCGATTCGCAAGAGAGTCGACTTGCCGCAGCCCGATGGGCCCACAACAGTGACGAACTCCCCTTGGCGAACTTCGAAAGACACGTCGTCGACTGCGTGCGTACCGTCGGGGAAGGTCATCGAAACGTTCTGGAAGTCGATGTAGGCGGCCGTGGCCTTGTCTGGGATAGGTGTGATGGTGTCGGCTGTCATGGGATCCTCAGTGTGAGATCATGCCACCGGTGACGTTCATCGCCTGACCGGTGCAGTAGTCGGCGTCATCAGACGCAAGGAACAGGGCCATCGACGCTACGTCGGCCGGGTCGGCCAAGCGGCCGAGCGGCGACATCGCGGACCATTCCGCGACCATCTCGGGAGTGCGGGTGGCAGCGCCCATCTCGGTGAGGACATAGCCGGGGCAGATCGAGTTGACGTTTATGCCGTACACGCCGAGTTCGGCTGCGGAGACCTGGGTCAGAGAGATGACAGCCGCCTTGGACGCCGCATAATGCGCTTGGTTTGCCGCACCGACTTTGCCTCCCATGCTTGCAGTATTGACGATCTTGCCACCAGTGCCCTGATCGATCATGGCGCGGGCCGAGACCTGGGTGGTGAGGAGCATCGCTCGGGTGTTGATGGAGAATACCCAATCCCACTCTTCGGCCGAAATGTCGAGCAGGGGAGTGATCTTGAAGACACCTGCGTTGTTGACCAAGACGTCGATCCCGCCGAGCGCCGAGACGGCTGCATTCATACCCTTGACGGTGTCGGCTGGGTCGGAGAGGTCGCACTCGACTGCATGGCCTCCAACATCTGTTGCGAGGGGCCGTGCTTCGTCGATCAGTAAATCGACAATGGCGATATTGGCGCCCTCGTTGGCGAAAGCACGTACGATCGACGCGCCAATTCCGCGGGCCCCACCCGTTACGACTACGCGATGATTTTCGAACCTGGGGCAGTGCTGTCGCCCCCCGTCGACGGACATGCGCGAGATCATAGATCACCCAACCGGTTGGCTCATACTTACTTCTGTTAACTCTGCATTTCGGGCTGCAGCACACCGCGCCGCCACACGAGACGGTCACTCGACCCGAATGCGATCGCCTCGCGGAGAGTGTCGGTGCGGATGGCAATCAAGTCGGCTACAGCACCTTGCTCGATGGCGATCGTGGGAA
>JADWMG010000083.1 GCA_015767405.1 Actinomycetota bacterium | reverse complement strand
ACGATAGGTGCGGACGAGTCGAGCAAGGTCACCTCCAGCGTGAGCACGGCCAGGTGGCGGTGGACGAAGCTGACCATCCGTTGGGACTTGACCCGCACGAGCTTCCCGGCCGGGGTTCGCCACACGATGTCGCGGGTCAGAATGCCGCTGCGGAAGTCGAGTGATCGTTCGTATTCGACGAGGTCGGCGGTGGCCATCGTCAACGGCTCATCGTCGACGTACAACTTCATGAGCTTCGCATCGGGAACATTGACGATCGTCTGACCGGTCTTCGCGAAGCCGTACGCGTCTTCGGCGTGGCTGATGGACCAGATTTCGTGAAAGCCGTTGAGGTAAGTGCCGTGGCTGTGGGCCTCACGACCCTCTTCTGGATTCGCGCGCATGCCCAGGTACCCGTTGCCCACCGCGAAGATTGTCTCGGTCTTGCCGAGGTCGTCGCCGGAGTATTCGGTCTCGACCAGGCGCCAGGGGTCGACGGGGAATCGATACTTGGGCATTCCGGTCGGCGTCCCGCGGTGGTTCATGAAGCGACCTCCGGGGATCGAGAGTCGTCGGGCAGGAGTTCGGCCAGGTCGGCAACGACAAAGGTCGCCCCGTTCTCCAACAGCGTCTCGACGCCTGCTCCGCGGTCGACACCGATCACCGTTTTGAAGTGTCCGGCGGCGCCGGACGCGACTCCAGACACGGCGTCTTCCACCATTACGGAGTCAACGGGATCTATACCCAGTTGTCGAGCGCCGAACAGGTATGGGTCGGGCGCCGGCTTGCCGGGGATCCCGTGATCGGCCGCGACGAGTCCGTCAACGACCACCTCGAATCGATCGGCGAGGCCAGCGGCAGCAAGCACGGAGCGAGCATTCTTTGATGAGGACACGATCCCGGCCGGGATACCGAGGTCGTTCAGCAGGTCGAGTGTTGTCGCCGAGCCAGGGTAGGGAGCAACTCCGTCGCGGTCGAGGATCGTGTTGAACAGAGCGTTCTTCTGGTTGCCCATTGCAGAAATGGTGCCAGTTCCAGGGGCGTCGGTGGGGGAGCCTTCCGGCAGAGTCACGCCCCGTGATGAGAGGAACGACCGGACTCCGTCGTAGCGCGGCTTGCCGTCGATGAACCGAAGATAATCCCCGGCTGTGTAGTCGTAGTCGGAGAAGAGTTCGCCCCAGGCGTGCTCGTGGATCTCCGCGGTTGGCGTGATGACGCCGTCAAGGTCGAAGAGCACCCCCGCGTAGTCCTGCCAGTTGAAGTCGACCGCGCCAGCACCCGTCATCTGGCCGAGAATAGACGTCTCCGGGTCAGTCGGAGGGGGCACTCGCCAAGGCGTCGGACTTGAGTTGCTTGTAATCCAACTTGCCGTTGGCCGCACGGCCAACGGTGGATACAGACACGACCCGCTTGGGAGCCTTGTAAGCGGCAAGCTTGGACTTCACGTGAGCGATGAGTACCGAGGCGTCGATCGTGTCGCCGACGTGGGGCTCGACAAGGGCTGTGATCGCCTCACCCCACTTCTCATCGGGCACGCCGACCACCGCCGCGTCCGCGACCGTCGGGTGCTGCTTGAGGCATTCTTCGACCTCTTCCGGGTAGACCTTTTCACCGCCGGTATTGATGCATTGGCTGCCCCGGCCGATCAGACTAACGGTGCCGTCTGCCTCGACCGTTGCGTAGTCGCCGGGGATCGAGTATCGCTCGCCGTCGATAATCACAAACGTCTGTGCCGACTTCGCTTCGTCCTTGTAGTAGCCAATGGGCGTCCTCCCCCTGAGCGCGACGAGACCGAGTTCGCCTGACCCGGGAACGACATCTCGGCCATCTTCCATCACGACTCTCGTCGATGGCCCGAGCTCGAACCGCGCGGTGTCTCCGCCCGATTCCGAGGTTGTCGTGTTGGTGGCCATCCCGATTGCCTCGCTCGAACCGAGCGAATCGACCATGATCAACCGGTCGTTGTGCTGGAGCAGCCCGTCCTTTGTCTCCTTCGACCACATCACACCCGAAGACACGATGACTCTCAGAGTCGAGATGTCCCAGCGGTCTGGTTGCGCATCGAGGGCACGAAGAATTGGTTTGGCGAACGCATCACCGACAATCGCGGTGGAATTGATGCCGAACAGCTGAACGTCGTCGAGGAACTCTTCCGCGCTGAAGTGGCGTCCGGTCATCGTCGTGATGCTTCCCCCGATCATCAGGTTGCTGATCGCGTTGAAGAGGCCGGTCCCGTGCATCAGCGGAGCCGCGGGCATGTTCCGCGGCCCCGGCTTGCCGAGTCGTTGGGTTACTGCGTCCAGGTCTTGTTCTGGCGGCATGCGCTTTCTGTTGTTGGCGTCGAGTACTCCGAACAGATCGTCCTGGCGCCACATCACGCCTTTCGGCATTCCTGTGGTGCCACCTGTGTAGAGCAGCATCAGGTGATCGCCCGAACGTCCCCATGGTCCGGTGACGTTCTCATCTGTTCCGGCTTGGGCGGCGTTCTCGTATGGAATGGCCCAGTCGGGACAGTCTCCGCTTCCGTCGTCGACCCAGAGCCAAGTCTTGACTTCCGGCACGCGCTCACGAACCTGCTCGCACTGCTCGACGAAGGTGCCATGGAAGACCACAGCCGTCACGTCAGCGTTGTCCCAGAGATACACGAGTTCATCTGCGGCGTAGCGGTAGTTCGTATTGACAACTGCAAGACCGGCCTTGAACGCGGCGAAGATCGACTCGAGATATTCGGGCGAGTTGTAGAGGTACTGCGCGACTTTGTCCTGCTCGGCGGTATCGGGCGAGATGAGGGTCGCCGCGATTCCATTGGCCCGTCGGTTGAAGTCGGCCCATGTGTGCACCACCTCGCCCTGCTGCTGAGCGAGGGCGTCCGGGATCGTGTCGGCCACGGTCTCCCACAGGTCAGCGAAGTTCCAGCCGGTATCAGAATTGTTCACAGTGCGTGAACGTACCTTGACGAGGAGCTTCGCGCCGACTCAAGCCACTTCGGTCTCAAGCGGCTTCGGTCGAGGTCGGTTCCAGTCAGCTAGGTGGCCCTTGGACAAGTCGGTCATAGGCCGCGGCGACGGGGGAGTGTTCGCCCATTGCATCCCACATCGATTCGATCCACCACGTGGCCCCGGCGTCGGAATAGGCGGCCGGTGAGTGCTCTGACATCGTGCCCTCGACCACGATGTCGAAGTGCCTATCGTGAGCCACGCTTTCTTTGAGCGCACGGATCTCGTCGAGGTGTGGCTGTCTGACTCCGTCGCTGTCGAGCACCTGCGGGATGATCCCGTCCCAGGCGAGCGCCCGACGCATTGATTTCTCTCGTCCCAGTGCCCCGACGCACCAGATGGGTACGCGCGGTGTTTGCACGGTGTGGCCGATAGTCGGGAAGTCGGTCGGGGTCACCGTGTAATGCGAGCCGGAATAGGCGAACGGCTGCCCACCCCAGAGCCCGCACATCACGTCGAGGCATTCGTCCATCAGCTCCGCACGGATGCGCCGGTCACACTCCTCGCCGAATGTCTCGAAGCCGCTGTCGGTTGCTCCAAGGCCGACCGAAAGCGTCACACGGCCGTTGGACAGTCGGTCGACTGTGGCGACCTGACTCGCCAGTTCCCAGGGTCGGCGTCGCGACGGTGGGGTGAGGAGGGTTCCGAGGCGGATCTTCGACGTCCGAACAGCGGCCAGGCCAAGCGATATCCACGCGTCAACTCCCCAGACCGGCTCCCACACGAAGAGCCCATCCCATCCGGCCTTTTCCGCTGCCGCGGCAAGTTCGCCGACGTCGTCGGCGTCGCCCCAGGGGACTACAAAACCGAACTTCATACCACTGACCGTAGACCAGTTTCAGTGGTGAGTACTAGAGGTGGCGGTCAGCTGAGCCGAAAGCCGTGCGCAGATGGCCGGGCGTCGCTGCCAGACTTGGACCATGGCTGATGAGATCGTCCCGGACGACAAGGATTGGACCTGGGTTCTGGAGCGACCATGTCTGGAGTGTGGCTTCGACGCGACCACGGTTGAGCCCGGTGCGGTTGCCGATCTCATTCGAGAGAACGCAGCCCAATGGGATGTAGTGCTCGAGGCGTCGGCCGACGAATTGCGGACTCGTCGGCGACCCGATCGCTGGTCGACTCTCGAATATGCCGCGCATGTCCGTGACGTCAATCGGCTGTACCTGGAACGCCTGCAGATGATGCTCGATCTCGATGATCCGTTGTATCCGAACTGGGACCAAGACGTAACCGCCGTGACCGATCGCTATGGCGCACAGGACCCCGCCGTCGTACGCGTGGAGCTGGCTGCATCGGCAGAAGAGTTGGCAGAGGCATTCGACGGCTTGACGGATGAGCAATGGTCGCGCCCGGGCCGTCGCAGCGATGGTGCTGCCTTCACCGTCGACACATTCGCGCTCTACATGGTTCACGACCCGATCCATCATCTGCGCGATGTGACCTAGAAGAGGTCCGGACGAGCGAGTGTGGAGACCCGACTACGGTCGGATGGATGGGGAATCAGACGATTGAATCTGTTGCTGAGATCATTCGAGTACACGGCGTGGGGCGGGCAGACGAAGTGGCCCTGATCCAGGATGATCGACGGGTGACATGGAGCGACCTCCTTGATCGTTCATCACAGGTCGCCCAGGGTCTCGTCGCCGCGGGTGTCGGACCGCAGGAACGCGTTGCCTTCCTCGACAAGAACGGGATCGAGCACTTCGAGGTTTTCTTCGGCGCGGCGCTCCTCAACGCCCTGTGCGTTGACGTCAATTGGCGGCTCGCGGCGCCTGAGGTCGAATTCGTGGTCAACGACACGCAGGCGAAGGTGCTGGTGGTCGGACCTGACTTCGTGTCGTTGGTAGAAGAGGTTGCCGACAACCTGACGACAGTGACGAAGATCCTTGTGATCGGTGACCCGGGCGGTTTCGAGAGTTACGAGGATTGGCGAGACTCGCAGGCGGCAGACGACCCCGGTATCGAATCGGCCCAAGATGACGTCGCCTTCCAGTTGTACTCATCCGGTACCACCGGCCGCCCCAAGGGGGTGATGCTCACCAATGACAACTTCTTTAGCCTCCTCCCGGTCGCGAAGGACATGTGGGGGCTCACCCCGACATCGGTCAACCTCGTCGCGATGCCGCTGTTCCACATTGCGGGCGGCGGTTGGGCGCTTGCCGGAATGTACGAGGGATGTACGTCGGTCATCTTCCGCGAGCTCGATCCGGCGGCCTTGGTCAGGACGATCGAGGAACAGCGAATCACCCATACGTTGTTCGTGCCGGCAGTCCTGCAGTTCATCCTCATGGTCCCGGGGGTGGAAGATTTCGACTACTCCAGCCTCCAGGTCCTCGTCTACGGGGCATCTCCCATCAGTGAGGATGTACTTGCGCGCTGCGTCAAGCTGTTCGAGCCTTGCAACTTCTGGCAGGCCTACGGGCTCACTGAAACCACGGGAACAGTCGTCAATTTGCATCCCGGAGATCACGATCCGGCCGGACCCAACCGGCATCGGCTCCGGTCTTGTGGCGTCGCTGGGCCGAGCGTCGAGCTGCGAATTGTCGGTGACGGCGATGCCGAATGTGAGACGGGCGAAGTCGGCGAGATCTGGATTCGCTCACCGCAGGTCATGACCGGATATTGGAATATGGCGGAAGAGACTGCGGCAGCAATCACCGACGACGGTTGGTTCAAGTCGGGTGATGCTGGCTATCTCGACGAGGACGGCTACCTCTACATCCATGACCGAGTGAAGGACATGATCGTGTCGGGTGGGGAGAATGTGTACCCGGCTGAGGTGGAGAACGTTCTGATGGCACATTCCGGCATTGCCGATGTTGCCGTGATCGGCATACCTCACGAGAAGTGGGGTGAGACAGCGAAGGCGATCGTCGTCAAGTCCCCGGGCTCGGATGTGACTGAGGAAGAAATCATTGAGTACGCGAGGGGACACCTGGCGACGTACAAGTGTCCGACCAGTGTCGACTGGATCGATGTATTGCCGCGCAATCCGAGCGGCAAAGTTCTCAAGAAGGACCTTCGTGAGCCGTTCTGGGAGGGCCACGACCGTCGCGTCGGCTGACCGAAACTTGCTGGTAAACCGGCCTTGGCTGAGCCCGTGGTGGAGCGCCGATGCAAGGATGGGGAGATGACTTCCGACAACACCCAGGTGCTTCAGTCCACCGTGCGTTCCGATGCAACGCTCGAGATCTCCCTCAGTGAGGCGCCCATGCCCGATCCGGGCCCGGACGAAGTAGTGATTCGGGTGGAGGCATCGCCGATCAATCCGTCTGACCTGGGGATGTTGCTCGCTGGCGCAGACGTGTCCACGGCTCAGAGATCTGGAGATTCCCTCACAGCGTCGATCAGTGCGGGCGCGATGGCGGGGCTCGCGGGGCGTGTCGACGCGCCGATGCCGGTCGGCAACGAAGGCGCCGGTACCGTCGTCGCCGTTGGCTCGTCTGCAGAGGCAAAGGCCCTGGATGGCAAGGTCGTAGCGGTGCTCGCCGGCGGAATGTACGCCACTCATCGCAAGGTGCACGTGTCGCAATGTTTGGTGCTCGCTGATGGGACGACGGCTGAGCAAGGCGCGTCGTGTTTCGTCAATCCGCTAACTGCCCTCGGCATGGTGGAGACGATGCAGCTCGAAGGGCACACGGCTCTCGTTCACACGGCGGCGGCATCGAACCTCGGCCAGATGTTGCTCCGAGTGTGCCTCGCCGATGACATAGGGCTCGTGAACATCGTGCGGCGACCGGAGCAGGCTGACCTCCTGCGCGGCCAGGGAGCGACTTGGGTCTGCGACTCGAGCCAGCCGAGCTTCGCTGACGATCTGACAACGGCGCTCACCGAAACCGGCGCCACGATCGCCTTTGATGCGATCGGTGGTGGCGACTTGGTTTCCACGATTCTTTCTTCGATGGAGAAGGCCGCCAGTGCCGGAGAGGAGTTCAACCGATATGGGTCGAACACCCTCAAGCAGGCCTACATCTATGGTGGACTCGACCGGTCGAAGACGACTCTTGATCGCACCTACGGCATGTCGTGGAGCATCGGTGGCTGGCTGCTGCCAAACTTCCTTGCTCGCGTCGGGGAAGCCGAGTCGTCTCGGTTGCGCCAGCGGGTCGCCGACGAGATCCTGACCACGTTCGCCAGCTCCTATACCGATCGCATCTCGCTGAGCGAAGCGCTCGATCCGGCGATCGTCAGCGACTACGCCCTCATGGCCACCGGCCAGAAATACCTCATCACCCCCTGAATCGCGCCCCAAACCCGAAATGTGCCTGGATTGATTCACTGGGCGCATGATCTGAGGCATATTTCGGGGTTGAGTTTGGGTTGGAGCGCTCAAATCGTTCGGTCGTGAATGGGCGATAGCGTGGTTTGTCGTGTCAAACACCGAACAACCTCTCCTCGACGCGCCGGCGGATCAGCCGACGACGGACGATTCGGCCGACCTGCGGAGTCGGTCTGACGTCCGCAACATGGCGATAGTCGCGCACGTCGATCACGGCAAGACCACACTTGTCGACGCATTGCTGCACCAGTGCGGGGCGTTCCGCTCCAACGAGGAAGTTGCCGAACGAGTCATGGACTCGATGGACCTCGAGCGTGAGAAGGGCATCACGATCCTGGCGAAGAACACGTCGCTGGTCTGGCACGACAAGCGGTCTGACGAAGACATCACGCTGAACATCGTCGACACCCCTGGTCACGCTGATTTCGGTGGCGAGGTCGAGCGGGCGCTCACAATGGTCGATGGCATTGTTCTACTTGTCGACGCCGCCGAGGGCCCTCTTCCGCAGACCCGCTTTGTGCTTCGCAAGGCCCTGGCACGCGACCTCCCGGTGATTCTCGTCATCAACAAAGTTGATCGGCCCGACGCTAGAACCGTCGAAGTCATCGACGAGGTCTACGAGTTGTTCTTTGACCTCGATGCAAAGGAGCATCAGGTCGAGTTCCCGATCGTCTACTGCTCCGGTCGCGACGGCTGGTCGACGCTCGACCTCGACGAAGCTCATGCGATCATTGCCGACGGTGAGAGTGAGAAGGACCTCTCCGTGCTCGTCGATGTCATTCTCGACAACATTCCGGCACCGACCTATCACGAAGGTCGCCCGCTCCAGGCTTGGGTCACGAACCTTGACTCATCGCCGTACCTCGGGCGTCTCGCGCTCCTCCGCGTCATGGAGGGCGAGATCAAGAAGGGCCAATCGGTTGCTTGGTGTAAACGCGATGGGAGCATTGCGCGCGCCAAGGTTGCCGAGTTGTTCCTGACCGAGCACCTCACCCGAGTGCCAGTCGATTCGGCCCGCCAGGGTGACCTCGTGGCTGTTGCTGGGATCGAAGAAATCTATATCGGTGAGACTCTTGCTGATCCAGAAGATCCTCGCCCGCTCCCCTTGATCACTGTTGACGAACCAGCGCTTTCGATGACCCTCGGCATCAACACGTCACCGCTTGCCGGTCGTGAAGGCAAGAAGCTCACTGCGCGCCTTGTGAAGAATCGCCTCGACGCCGAACTCGTCGGCAACGTCAGTATCCGAGTCCTCCCAACCGAACGCCCAGACGCGTGGGAAGTTCAAGCCCGAGGCGAACTACAGCTGGCAATCCTCGTCGAACAGATGCGTCGCGAAGGGTTCGAACTAAATGTCGGCAAGCCGGTCGTCCTCACTCGGGAGATCGACGGCAAGCTTCACGAGCCCGTCGAGCGGGTGACAATTGATGTTCCGAATGAGCACCTCGGCGCCGTCACGCAGCTGATCGCCACTCGCAAGGGGCGTATGCAGAACATGGTGGGCTCGGGCTGGGTTCGACTCGACTATCTCGTTCCTGCTCGCGGGCTGATCGGTTTCCGCACCGAGTTCCTCACGGAAACTCGAGGCACCGGCGTGATGAGCCACATCTTCGACGGCTACGAACCGTGGGCGGGCGAGATCCGATCGCGCCAGTCCGGTGTGCTCGTCGCCGACCGCATCGGCCCGGCAACCACCTACGCCATGATCAACCTGCAGGACCGGGCAGCGATGATGGTTGGTCCCACTACCGAGGTGTACTGCGGGATGATCGTTGGTGAAAACTCGCGCGCCGGCGATATGGACGTCAATATCTGCCGTGAGAAGAAGATGACCAACGTGCGCGCATCGTCATCTGACGAAACGGTGAAGCTGACTCCGCATCTCGTGCTTTCGCTCGAAGGTGCACTCGAGTTCATCGCCGACGACGAATGCGTCGAGGTGACACCGTTGAACATACGGTTGCGTAAGGCCGATCTCGATCCCACGCGTCGTGGCCGAGAAGCCAAGCGTCGCTCGATGGCCGCCGACTGAACGAAGAGGTTCAGTACAGTCGCCCTGCCGTGGCCTGTCCCCGTCAGGGGCCGGAGACGATGGCGTGATCTGTCTCATGTAGGTCGATCGACAGGTTGTCTTGCTCGTGCAAGCCGGTGGTGTCCCATCCGAGCAGGCCGATTCGGCACCGCTCCCAGCAGTTGCCGCTCACCTGGCAGTCTGACGCGCCCCACTCGACTATGCATCCGCTGTCCCCATCGGCGACGGCATTGCCATCGATCAGCGCCTGTGTGCCACCGTCGACGTCGACGGCCCGCATCGTGTG
>JADWMG010000289.1 GCA_015767405.1 Actinomycetota bacterium | reverse complement strand
CCGACACCTTCCCTCAGCAACGGGGGGCGAAGCGGTCAGTGCTCCCGATGTACACGCCGCGGCGCTAGCGGCACTCGCGGACCGCTTCAGTGTTGTGTCGACCACCGACGAGGTAACCGGCTGAGCCGACAGTCTCGCCAGACCGCAAATGCCATGAGCGATATGCGTAGTTAGCGCCTGAATTGCTCACGGCACCAGACCGACGACAAACAACGTGAGCGATGTGCGCGGATGATGCGTGAATTGCTCACCGCCCGGAACTGATGGCAGCGATATCTTCCATGCTTGGTGCGAAGTAGTAGGAGCCTGTGGTGGGGGTACTGAAGTCGATCAAGTGGTCTCGAAGGCCATCTTCGCTTGTGCCGAACATCTGAGCGAGCATCCCGTCGAAGCGGTCACGCTCAGCACTGAAGCCCAAGAAGTACAGACCGCGTTCGGTGACATCGCCGTAAGGCACACTGCGCCGGTAGATCGGGCGTTCGTTGCCTTCGTCATCGAGAAGTTCGGCACGCGAAATATGAGCATCGGCGGGACGAACATCCTCTGGGATCGCAACACTGTCGAGCTTCCTACGTCCGATCACCAATTCCTGGTCTGCCACTTCGAGCTCGTTGAACGCCGCCAAGTCGTGGACCCAACGCTGAGCGATCACGTGCGACCCCCCAGCCCCCACCTGACCCGCCGGGATGCATGCCACCTCGGTGGCCTCGGGCGGAGGTGGATTCTCGGTGCCGTCGATGAACCCGGTCAGGTCGCGGCTGTCGTGGTAGACGAAACAGCGAGTCTCAACGGCCAGCGAGGCGAATCCACTCAGGGCTGCTGTGCAGAATGTCGCAACATCAAGAACATCATCCACACCTGTCCCGTGGACCCAGATCCAAAGGTCGTGCTGAGTACTTGGCGCAACATGGCCATCAAGACCACTCACCTCGGTGAAGTCGGCCAGGCCTGCTGGTTTGGCCGTTGACAGCCGACCCCAGAGATCAGAACCGAATCCGACAACGACGTTGCTCGAACCGATTTCCACAATCGACTCAATTGCCGCGGCTATCGAATCGAGTGGCACCGAAACATCAACATCGAACTCGAGGTGGTGATGAGTGCGGGTTCCGACAGCAAAGATTCCAGCCTGAGGTGTTGTCATCCCCCCATTCTCGGCCAAACCACCGTTTGTAGGTAATTTTTGGGCGGCGACGGCCCAAAAAATTACCTACAAACGTGAATGAGACCGGATTATTGGATGTCGCGGCGGGTGATTGCGACGAGCCCAACCCACGTGAGCGCAACGGCGATAGTGCACAGGAGCATGACTGGGAGCAGTTCGAAACTCGAGGCGGGAATCGCCGGAACATGTCCGAATGGTGAAATGTCGAGGGCCCACTCCGGGATATCGATCACTGTGCCGAATAGGCCAGCAACGATCGCCCACGCAAACCCAGCCCAGGCGAACGGCGCCCATCTCGGCGAAAACCCGTACAGCATCATCGCGAAGGCCCCGAGGACAAGCATCGCCGGAATCATCACGAGTGCCGCACCGAGAATCGACGGGACTTTGCCGAAATCTCCGGAGGCGAGCGCAAAGCCGACCCCCGTCGCCAGGCCCGTCACGACCATGATGATGACCGTGCCGCCCACTGCAACCGCCAGATGGCTCAAGACCCATCGGCGACGAGAGGTCGGCGTGGCGAGGATGGGGTCGGCCCGACCCGCCAACTCCTCAGAACGCAACCGCAAGACAGATGAGATGGTGAAACCAGTCGCGACCAAGGCAAGCATGAGCACCGCTGTGGCCAGAAACGCATCGGTAATCGACGACTCACCGAGAGCGGCGAAGAACTCAGCCATCTCCGGACTGTCCTCGACGATGCTCTCGGCTTCATCGGCGACAATGCCGTAGAAGAACCCGATCAGGCCTACTCCAACGGTCCACCCGATGACCGTCGCGCGCTGTAGTCGCACGGCGAGCCCAAGTGGTCCGGCAAGCCACGGGCTTGCATCGGCCCGGCCCGGACGCTGAGGGATCATGCCAGAACCGAAGTCACGCCGATTCTGGAGTTGAATGGCAACGTAAACCAAGGCACTCGCGGCAACCAGCGGCAACACCAACACCCACCATCGTTCGTCGGCAAACGCCCGGATCGCCTGCCCCCAGCCCGGGGGAGACAGCCACGTCAGCCACGACAGCCATCCATCGCCCACGGCTGCCACCCCCGCGAAAACCAATCCGGAGCCGATGATTGCCAAGCCGAACGCGATCGACCCGACCGCAGGTAGGTCGTAGAGAAGAAGACTCACCACAACACCAGCCGCAACCAGCACGTTGGCCACGGTGACTCCGACCATGGTGGCCATCAACTGAGCGTGACGTCCAACAGGTGCCGCGCGAACCAGCTCAGCACGTTCCGTTTCTTCCTCCGTTCGAGTATGACGCACGGTCATGAACACGCTCATCAAAGCGACCGCGATGAGCGTCCAGATTCCGACCTCGTTCATCATCACTGCACCCGTCGTCGGATCGTCGAGGCCGTAACCGGGTCCGGCCTGCACGATCAACGCCGAATTACCACGGACTATCTGCGCATACTGCTCGAGCTGAGCAGGCGTGTTGTACACCCCCGTGATGCTCGCCGCGGTGGCAACGACGAGGCCGACGATGCCGACGAACCACAGCAACATCCGGATGCGGTCTCTCCGTAGAACGAGCCGGATCAGAATGCCGAGCCCGGCGAGGGAGTCAGTACGCCCCGCTTCACCCTCGACATCAACGTTCGACTCGATCATCGAGCGAGACGCCACTGAGGTCATGACTGGCTTGCTCCGTTGGCTGATGCTTCCAGCTCATCACCGTAGTGCCGCAGGAAGAGCTCCTCGAGAGTTGGTGGTTGACTCACCAGAGAATGAATCCCGAACGAGGAGATGTGACGAATCGCGGCATCGAGCGAGCCGCCGTCCACATCGAACTGCACCTGTCCGTCATCAACACTCACGTTGTGGATGCCCCCCAACTGGTCAAGCCCCTCGACGGTGCGGTCGGTGGCGACGATGATGCTCGTGCGCGTGACGGAACGGAGCTCGTCAAGCGTGCCGTGCTGGACTGCCCGACCATTCCGAATGATTGTCACCCGGTCGCAGAGTTTCTCGACCTCGGCCAAGATGTGGCTCGAGAGCAATACCGTGCGTCCTTCGCCGGCCGCTTCGAGAATGAAGTCCTGGAAGACCGACTCCATCAGTGGGTCGAGCCCTGCCGTCGGTTCATCGAGCAGCAATAGTTCAGCGTTCGACGCGAGCGCCGAGATGAGTGCAACCTTCTGGCGGTTGCCCTTGGAGTAGGTCCGACTCTTCTTGCGCGGGTCGAGAGCGAACCGTTCGATCAGGTCGTCTCGCCGACGAGGATCAATTCCACCTCGCAGTCTTCCCAGCAGGTCGATGACCTCACCGCCGGACAAGTTCGGCCACAGGCTGACGTCGCCTGGCACGTAGGCGATGCGGCGATGCAGATCGACCGCGTCGTTCCACGGGTCGCCGCCGAGCATTGTCGCATCACCACTGTCCGCCCGCAGGAGGCCGAGAAGCACTCGAATCGTCACCGTCTTTCCGGCTCCGTTCGGGCCGAGGAACCCATGGACTTCGCCAGTCGTGACCTCCAGATCAAGTCCGTCCAGGGCCAGCGTCGAACCGAACGTCTTCACCAAGTTGTCAATCGAAATTGCCACCGTCATCTTCGAGTCCTTTCTTCCTCTTCACCATTGTGCCAGCGCCAATAGCCAGAATGCTTGGTGTATCTACCTGCCGGTCGGTAGGCTGACGCAAACACAGACTTCCAGGAGACCTGCTACGAGCGCTCTACGATCCGCGGCCTCGGAATCTTTGCCCGCGACGCGATCATCTTCGGTCTTGCTGTTTGGGGGCTGTTGTCAACCAACAACCCTCTGTTCCTCATCCCACTCTGGATCATCAGCGGCATTACGGCGGCCGGGCTCTTCGTAGTAGGCCACGACGCCGCCCACGATGCACTCTTCGATTCGAAACGGCTCAACGCGATCGTCGCAAGACTGAGCATGCTGCCTTCGCTTCATGCCGTAGAGGTCTGGGTGTTCGGACACAACCGCGTCCACCACGGCCACACATTGCGCCAGGGGATGGACTTCGTGTGGCACCCGCTGACCGTCGAGCAGTACGAAGAGTTGGGCCGATTCGGCCAACTCCGCCACAAGTTGGAATGGGGGCCGTTCGGCGCCGGCGCCTACTACCTGCGCGAGGTCTGGTGGAACAAGATGGTCCGCTTCCCGGTACCGAAGCGGTGGCTTCGCCAGATGCGTCGCGACAAGGCGATCATCGCCCTGTACGCGATCGGTTCCTTGGTCGCACTGATCGCTCTGTACGGCATGGGCGGTATCTGGCAGTGGACCAAGGTCGTTGTCATTCCGTTCCTGCTGTTCTGCCAGGCAATCGGCTGGGTTGTACACGTTCACCACATTCAGCCCGACATCCGCTGGTGGCCCCGCCGTGAATGGAATCGCTTCCGCGGTCAGGTCGAGGGCACGACCATCCTGTGGGGGCCGCCAGGTTGGGACCTCTTCTTCCACTGGATCATGGTCCACATCCCCCACCACGTCGACATGCAGATCCCCTGCTATCGACTTCCCGAAGCGGCACGCGAGATCGCCGAGGCGTTCCCCGGCGAAGTCGACGAACGCCCGATCCGTGTTGGCGACTATGTCCGCGCCACTCGAATCTGCAAGCTCCACGACTTCGAAACCGGCACCTGGTTGCCTTACCCCTCGAACACCTGACGTTCCTGATCATCGACCGCGATGCGACAGTTGAGAAGGGACATCCGGCTCTAGCGCGTCGAAAGGGCTTCGACTCGACTTGAAGTAGCTGTAAGGCGAACCACGGGAGCGGAGACGGCGAGGCCACCGCAGACTCCCCAGTGGTCGTTGCCGATGAGACGACGCCGATAGAAGTCGGTGACGTAGTTGTCACCTCGATGGGGCCGGACGAAGGGTTCGCTGCCGTCATCTATGCACTTGACGCCGGCTATTCCGCTGAGCAAATCTCGACGGCGGCGTTTGCTGGCACGCTCGGCGATACGGGGCAAATCGACGGCGTCCAGCCAGAAGGACCACCGAACGGTTTCATCACTGCGCCTGTGGAACCTGCCGGGTTTGCCCGTCACGAGGTCGGGCCCGGCGTTGCCCGCTCGGCGGACGCCACAACGGTTTCGCCCGAGGACGTGTGCCGACAGATCGACCGAAAGATGACAACGGTGGCCACGATCCGACTGTTGGGTGCCGGACTCGGAGTGGGTGCGGACATCACCTACGAGGATGTATTCCCAAGTGCATCGACGGCCGGCGAGGCAACCCCGGCTGCGTCTGCCGAGAGTGCCAAGGTGATGATCGGGGTGCTCTTGGCACTGATGGACGTCGGCTACACCTTCGATCAAGCCCTCAATGGATACATCTTCGGTGAGTGGGACATGGCCATTGGCCTCGACATGACAGATGCGTCCAGCACTGGAGTAACTCTCGGCGAGCACCCTGTGAACGTGTGCCTCGCACTTCGCGATGACGATGGTGCACTCATCCAGCCGGGCGGGTCGGCTGGCAATCACTTCTTCGGTTCGGCCACCTGCGCAAATGCGATTCGAGAAGGCACGATCTTTTTCGATGGCATCAAAGAGGCTCTGCTGGCAGCCAACGCGCCTGATGAAGAAGCCGACCAGCCCGAGGCGAGCACCACGCCCGTCACGCCCGGATCTACCACCGTCATCTATCGGGGCGAGGGTGTACACCGCAAGACCCTCTACCGGAGCGCTGCTGACGACGAATTGGTCTGCGAACACGTCACCGACATGGAGCTGCGGCTCGAGCCCGACGGCACAGCGACGTTCACCTACTTCGTCGGCATCGGTATGGAAGTCGAGGTCGACGGACGGATCTGCAACGACATCAGTGGCAACGCCTGGTCGGGAACCTGGAACTCGGACGGCTCGTTCACAATCCCGCCGCCGAGCGACGGCACAGAAACCTGGGAGGTCGACGGTTCCTTCGACGAGGAGTCCGCCTTTGGCCCCGCTTACTACACCCGGTACACGCAGCTCGGCGACAACTACCTTCGCGACACAATCGAGTTCGAGTTCAACCTCCACCGAGTCGACTAATTGCCCGAAACATCAGTCGAGGCCGTACTGCACGTTCGCGAAAGGGGGCTCATTCCCCAGCTACCAGTGGATCGGGTTGTCGATGGTCAGCCAAGCGGCGTGAGCGTGACGTCACCGACGAAGCCGGCGCTCTCGTAGCTGGCGAGTACCACGTCACCTTCGGCCTGCAACTCGATAGTCGTGAACGAAGGCGCAACCCACGATGGCGTCGTACGGCCCGAGATCGACGCGTGATCGAACTCCTGGCTGCATTTCCGCATCTCCAGGTCGTGATCTACGACCCATTCTTCACTGGCGACGACGCGAACGCTCTCGGCGTTATCAAGATGGAACTCGACGAGCTATGCGCATCTGTCGACATACTCTCGATCCACGCGCCCGAGTTGCCGAGCACCCGGCACATGATCGCGGCCGCGCAACTCGCGGCTCCGCGCGGACCGGAGCGACAGTGATAAATACAGCGCGCGGGAGCCTGCTCGATCATGATGCGCTGCTGGCCGAGGTCAAGTCGGGTCGTTTGTACGCAGTACTCGACGTCACCGATCCGGAGCCGCTGCCCGAGGATCATCCACTATGGGCGGCACCCAACGCGTTGATCACTCCGCACCTGGCTGGCTCGTAGGGAACCGAACTTCGACGGATGACCGACTATGTCGTCGACGAGATCACGCGATGGAGTGCCGGAGAGTCGGCACGGAACGGAATAGCCAGGGAACAATTCGCCCGATTGGCCTGAGGAACGCGGCTACGCCGTGGCAGTTGCGCGGCGGCGGAGAATCCTGCGACCCAATGAAGTCTTGTGCACCTCGTCGGCGCCGTCGTAGATACGCGCCG
>JADWMG010000288.1 GCA_015767405.1 Actinomycetota bacterium | reverse complement strand
GACACTGAACACTCGTGGAATCCGACGTGATGAGTTTATGTGGTGCCTGCCGGCACGGCTGTCAATCAGGCCGCTGCTTCCTCACGGACGTCCAGCGTTGGAGGTGCCCCAATCCCCGCCGGGTACGTTGCCATCCGGACACCCAGGGCGCTTTCCCTCCACCTCCGCCAATGCTGCGAAAGATGTCGGGAGTCCCTCTGCGCCCACCACATATCCCAGGCCCGTTGTGACCCAAACCGCTGCAGAGGGTTGGGTCTGTGGTCCTTCGGGCCGCCAAATCCCAAGGTGAGGAGCGCTAGTTCGGAGTGTTGCGTCGTGCTCGACGAGCTTCGTTGTGGCTTCGACCGGACTACGAATTCTGCGGTGCCCGAGGGTCGATGGGAGGCAATGGGTTGCGCCGAGGTCATCTTTCGCCATTGCGCCTGATCGCTTCGACGATCTGATCGGCGCGAGCCCGATATCCGGCGCTGTTGTAGTGCAAGTTGTCGTTGGCGAACCACGTCGGATTGCTCTGCGACAGGGTGTACCAGTCGATCACAGCGAAATCTGGGTCAGCCAGGTCGCGGTCGCCCAGCGATGAATTCATCACACCGCTTGACACGATGTTCGTCGAAGAGTCCCTCACGTTGATGTTCACCCACCACACCCGCGCGCCGGGCGACAGCTCGGCGGTCATTGTCTCGATGACCGAACTGGCGTAAGCACGGGTGATCGGTCGTGCAGCGTTCACGTAAATGTCGTTCGAGCCGAGAGCGATGACCCAGCAATCAGCTTCGCCCGATGCGGTTCGGATCGCTCGCACCGCTGAAATACCACCTGGATTCACGCGTCGGCTGATTGCGCCGTCGACGACGTACTCGACGCCAAGTCCGGCCAATCCCAACCGGAGCGACCTGGAACTTGCAACGGTCAACGAGTCGCCCACTACCCACACTCGTCGACATGCCGCTCCGGGCCGTACCGCTGGTTCGAGCCGCACCGCTCGTTCGAGTGCGGTTGCTCCCGCGCTGATGACGGTCAGCGGTTCGACAGCAGCCGTTGATCCGGGGATGATGAGTCCGCTCAGCAGCAGCGAGGCACCAAGCAACGCCAAGCGCCAAGGTCGCCGATGCCGAATCACGTCACACAGTATGGGCGCTCACGGCGAGTGGTTCGAGGCATGACCAGATCTGCGACCGTACAGAAGCGTAGGTGCCGCGATCTCGGTGTTGGCGAGATCGCCGGCGCGGGTGCGTGTCAGTCCTGCTTGGCCGTCTCGATGTCGGCGAGTACCTCGACGATTCGGCTGCGATCCTGCGAGTTGAGAGATACGTCGCCGCTGTCGAGCATCGCGATCAGTTCGGCCTCTGCGTCGTATTTGCACCGATCCACGTAGCCCTCCGCGGCGTCGTCCGCGACCGAGTCGGTTGTCGGCTCAGCAGTGAGCGCGTAGCCGAACCTCGCTGGCCGAGGGGCCCCACTGTTGACCAGTTCGGTCGCGGTCACGAACGTGTAACCGATGCTGAGTCCATAGTTGATGATCGACGGGAGGGCATCGGGGGTTGGGCGGCGATTGCCTCCGTCGTGGTAGATCGGCATGGCCCCGTTGCGGTGATAGCGGACGAACTCGTCGGTGAGCTGCCACGCAGATCGCCGGGGGCTCAGGTAGTCGAAGGTCGACATGTGGGTGTGCGCCTCGTAGATCCCGTAGGAGGCGCAAGTGTTGAGGATCGAGTACCCCCTAGTGAGTCCGGGGGCACGATGGACGACCGGTGTGATGCCGGTGGTGTCTCGGATGATCGCCTGGTTGCCGCCGATCTGGTTGGCGAGCGCCGTCGATTGATACGGCGTGTGGTAGATGCTGTGGTTTCCGAGTTCGTGGCCTTCTTCGGCGATCGCCCTGGCGATCGACGGGAACGATCGAACATTGACGCCGACCAGGAAAAACGTGGCTTTGATGCCATAGGACGCGAGAGTGCGCAGCACGCTGGGCGTGTTGTACGGCGACGGACCGTCGTCGAACGTCAGTGCCATCCGGCGAGTCGCCACGTCGACGTGGGTGATGAAATGGCCGGGCCGCCAGTTAATCGGCGGCGGTGGCGGCGGCTTGATCTGCACCTGGGCACCACGGACAGCGTGCCCCGAGGCGACGGCGCCTGCCTGGAAGCCCGCCGGGCCCTCGACCGCCGAAACGGAGTGGCCTTGGCTCCCCCCGAGAAGGTGCGCTCCTGCCACTGCGGATGCGCCCGCGAGGAGCCCGCGACGAGTCAGCCTGAAGCCGACGCCATCAGAGCGTGGAGACTCGCCCTTAGATCCCACAACACTTGCCTTTCCCGTCGCCCATGCTAACGCTCCATTCGATCAAAGTATCCTGTCGGCGTCAAGCGCCCATCGAGTCGTTGCGTCGGCACCGGGCCCGTCGGCCCGGGCCGCGAATTCGGGCCCCCGCATTGTTGCCTGCGCGACGGCCTTGACCAAGAATTCGTCGAACTGGTCTGACCCGACCGCCCGATATCCGGCGCACTGTGACGGCTTCGGCTCGCGCAACCGTGCCACGCAATCACGCTCAGGGATCCCGGAGGGCACTGTTGCGGTGAGGGATCGGCGCGGGTCGTAGCGTGCCCGGGTGATTCGTTGTCGCCGTCCTGTGTCTCCGTCGTTTGCTGGGTTCCGGTTCCCGCCCGAGGTGATCTTGATGGCCGTGCGCTGGTACCTCCGTTACGGGCTCTCGTATCGAGACGTTGAAGAACTTCTCGCCGAGCGTCGGGGTGGCCGGTGTGTGGCGCTACGTGTACCGGGCAGTCGACCAGTACGGCCAGGTCATCGACGTATTCGTGTCGAAGCGACGCAACGTCGCCGCCGCCACCAGATTCTTCGAGACGATGCTGGCGGGCCGTGACCGGCCAAGAGAGGTGACGACTGATCTTGCTGCACCGTTGCTGCGCGTCGTCGACGACCTTCTCCCCGAAGTGCTCCACGACACCGCCCGGTACGCCAACAACCGCATCGAGTGCGATCACGCACGACTCAAGGCACGGCTCCGGCCGATGCGCGGTCTGCGAACCGATCAGACCGCATCCAACGTGATCCGGGGTCACGCGTTCGTCCAGAACCTGCGACG
>JADWMG010000287.1 GCA_015767405.1 Actinomycetota bacterium | reverse complement strand
CGCGGGCGCCTTCTTCTTGGCCGCCGCACTCTTCTTTGCCGGAGCCTTCTTAGCTGGAGCCTTCTTCTTGGTCGCCGCGCCCTTCTTTGCCGGAGCCTTCTTGGCAGCAGCCTTCCGAGTCGGCCTTTCATCAGCAACTACCTCACCGGATTGAGCCTCCGCTTCCTCAGCCTCAGCCTCAGCTTGGGCGTCGGCGATCGCCACCTCGGAGAGATCGGGAACCGCACAATCGATACTGCGACGGGCTGGGGCGAAACTGACCACAACGAGCGTCACAGCCTCACCAAGACGCATCACCTTCCGGGCACTGGTAGGTGCCGGGTCGGCCATCAGCCGGAGTGGCACATACCCGCGAACGCCCTGGTCGCCGATGGCGATGTAGGCGCCGTGAGATGAGTACGACTCAACCGTGCCGTTGATACTCGTTCCAACCGGATGGTGCTCGACAAACTCGAGGAACGGAAGGAGTTCGTTGACCGGATCGCCTCCCCGAGGGGCGCCGCCACGGCCACGCTTTGCCTTCTCCTCTGCGTTGGTTCCAGCCTTCTCGTCTGCCTTGGCTTCAGCCTTCTCGTCTGCATTCGCGACCGCACCCGGAGGTGGCGACTTCGGCACGGGCATCGGCTCGCTCGCGCTCCGGCTGGCCGTACGACCCCGAGTTGCGTCCGGCTGCTTCGATCCGCGTCGCGATGTCCCCTTCGACCTGGTTCCCTGAGTGGCCTTCCGGCTGATAGGCCCGCGAACGGGACTGCGGTTGACGAAGACCCACCCAACGTGCGGAACCGGCTTGCCACCGATCAGGCGGCCCTCGTCGAAGAGCCATTCGTAGTCGGCGTGAAACTCTTGGAACGAGTCGTTGGAAAGGATCGAGGCCTGCGCCTTCTCGGCGATACTCAGGACGAACGCGTCCCCCCGCCCGATCGCTCCCGCCGGAGGTGCTACGAGTTCGTTATTGGAGATGCCCTCCTCGAACTCTTTCGCTTCCTTCTTGTCAATCCGATGCCCGAACGTTGCGTCGACCACAACGGTGACCGTCGCATCGGGGTGCTCTTCCATGAAGCTCATCACCGCCTCGCTGAGTTGTGCGAGGCTCGGCAACGAGCGTCCCTCTGTGGCGATGTTGGATCCGTCGACCACGACGTGGTCCGGCCCTTTATCTGAAGTCATTAAGTCTCATTCCTGATCGTGGGGGCAGGCCGCGAGTGACTAAGACTGCGGCTGCCGCTCCGCCATCGTAGGCTCGCCGGTCATGATCCAAGCGGTACTCTGGGATTTCGGTGGCGTGATCCTCACAAGTCCCTTCGAAGCATTCAACCGATACGAGGGCGAGCAGAGCCTGCCGGCGGACTTCATCAGGTCGGTCAATGCGGCCGATCCCCATAGCAATGCATGGGCGTTGTTGGAACGCAGCGACATCGGTCCGGAGGAGTTCGACACACTATTTGCGGCCGAGTCCGAGGCTCGCGGCCATCGCGTTCCCGGTGCCGATGTGCTGGCTCTTCTGTCCGGCGACATCAGGCCTGAGATGGTCGCCGCGCTCGATCTCGTGATCGAGAGTGGATACCGCACAGCATGTCTCACCAATAATGTTCTGGGTGGTGACCCGACCCCTGAAGTCGGTGCGGTCATGGCGAGGTTCGATCACGTTGTCGAGTCGAGCAAGGTAGGCGTGCGTAAACCCGAACCCCGGTTCTACGAGATCGCCTGCGAACTTGTCGGCGTCGAGCCCGCCGAATGCGTTTTCCTCGATGACCTCGGGATCAACCTCAAGCCAGCTGCTGCAATGGGGATGACGACAATCAAAGTTGTGAGCGCCGACGAGGCCATCCAAGACCTGGAAGCCGTCCTCCAAATCCCCCTCCGATGAGCTTCAGCGCGACCTGTCCGCGCCCAAGCTCACCGCACTTCGGATCTACGTCCGCGACCTGTCCGCGGCGAAGCTCACCGCAGATCCGGACCACCCCCTCCGGTGAGCCTGGCCGCGACCCCCTCGCGGCGAAGCTCACCGCAGATCCGGACCACCCCCTCCGGTGAGCCTGGCCGCGACCCCCTCGCGGCGAAGCTCATCGCAAGGGCTATTCGAAGACGGTGGCCAGGAGTTGGGCCAGTTCTTGGTCGTGGATGGTTTTGGAGCCGGTCGCTGGGCTGCCTGATTCGACCCGCGCCACGTGGCGGAGGTCGTAGCCCTGCTCCTTGATCCTCCACGTGTTGTGCTCGATGAAGTTCCAGGCGCCCATGTTCTCGGGCTCTTCTTGCAACCACCGGAGTTCGCGGGCGTTGGGATACTCGGCGAGCACCTCCAGCATCTGCGCCGTGGGCAATGGGTACAGCTGCTCGATCCGCACCACCGCCACGGGGGCTTCCAGTCGATCGCGTTCGGCGATCGCGTCCCAGGCGACCTTGCCCGAACAGAACACAATTCTCTCGACCGCTGAACGATCGATGTCACTCGGATCGTCGAGGACTTCTTGAAAGGAACCCGTCGTGAGTTCATCGATCGGTGATCGCGTCTGCTTCATCCGGAGACCCTGCTTCGGCGTGAACACGATCAGCGGAGTGTGACGCTGTGAATAAACCTGACGACGTAGGAGGTGGAAATAGTTGGCGGCGGTTGTCGTGTTGACCAGCTGCATGTTGTCTTCCGCGGCAAGGGTGAGGAACCGCTCGATACGGGCCGAGCTGTGCTCGGGGCCCTGCCCTTCAAAGCCGTGCGGCAAAAGCAGCACCAGGCCGTTGTTCTGATCCCATTTGTCTTCCGCCGCAACGATGTATTGATCGATCACGATCTGCGCGCCGTTGATGAAATCGCCGAACTGCGCCTCCCACATGACCAGCGCCTCGGGATTGGCATGGCTGTAGCCGTATTCGAATCCGAGCGCCGCGTATTCCGAGAGGAGCGAGTCGAAGACCCAGAATTTGGCGTCGGCGTCGTCAAGATTGTCGAGCGGGATCCACGGCTCGCCGGTCTCGAAGTCGATGAGGGCGGCATGTCGATGGCTGAATGTGCCCCGGCGTGAATCTTGACCCGCCAGACGAACAGGGTGCCCTTCGAGCACCAGCGAACCCATTGCAAGGGCTTCGGCTGTCGCCCAGTCGACCTCGCCGCCTTCGTAGATCTCCTTGCGGCCTTCGAACTGACGACCCAGTTTCGGGTGAATCGAAAACTCTGCGGGATAGTCCGTGAGCTTCGTGACCACCTTGTCGAGCACCGCCTTGTCGACGCCGGTTGGAATGTGTGGGAGCACCCCGACGGGTTTCGGCGGGCGGGCCGCGGTGATCTCAGCGGGCGCTTGCGCGCGGGTTTCGTCGAGTGCAACCTGCAGCTTGGCGTGGTAGTCGACGAGCGTCTGCTCAGCTTCCTCAACAGTCATGTCGCCGCGCGTCACGAGCGACTCGACATACAGTTTCCTCACGCTGCGACGATCGGAAATCGCCTTGTACATCAGCGGCTGGGTGTAGCTCGGGTCGTCGCCCTCGTTGTGACCATGGCGGCGGTAACTCACCATGTCGATGACGACGTCTTTGTTGAACTCCTGGCGGTACTCCCAGGCGAGCTCTGCAACTCTCACACAGGCTTCCGGGTCGTCGCCGTTGACATGGAAGATCGGCGCTTGGACCGTCTTCGCGACATCGGAGCAATACAACGACGAGCGTGCGTATTGCGGCGACGTCGTGAAACCAATCTGGTTGTTGATGATCAGGTGGATCGTGCCACCGATCCGGTAGCCACCGATGTCGCTCATCGCCAACGACTCGGCAACGATCCCCTGCCCGGCAAATGCAGCGTCGCCGTGAATCATCAACGGCAGCACGGTGAATGCGCCGGGAGGCTCGATCTGATCCTGTTTGGCGCGCACCATGCCCTGCACGATCGGACCGACGGTCTCGAGGTGGCTTGGATTGGCGGCAAGTTCAATCGGGATGTCAGCGCCGGAGGGGCTCACATATTTGCCCTCGATCCCCAGGTGATACTTCACGTCGCCGGAGCCCTGCACCGACGTCGGGTCGAGGTGGCCTTCGAACTCGGAGAAGATCGCCTCGTAGCTCTTGCCCATGATGTTGGACAGCACGTTCAGCCGGCCGCGATGAGCCATACCGATGATCGCTGAGTCGAAACCCACGTCGGCGGCATTTGACAAAATCTCGTCGAGGATCGGAATTGCCGACTCAGCTCCCTCGATGCCGAACCGCTTGGTGCCGACGTACTTGGTGGCTAGAAACCGCTCGAATGACTCGGCCGCGTTGAGGCGTTCGAGGATGCGATCTTTGCCATCTTTGTCGATATCTCCCTGGTCGCCTTCCATGTGACGCTGGATCCACCGCTGCTCGACGGTGTTCTGGATGTGCATGTATTCGACACCGATCGTGCGGCAATACGCATCGCGCAGCACTCCGAGCAGGTCACCGAGTCGCATCCGGTCGACGCCGGCAACACCGTCTGTCAGGAACTCGCGATCGAGGTCCCAGATCGTCAATCCGTAGGTCGCAGGGTCGAGTTCACGGGGAGTGCGTGGCTCTTTCCAGCGGAGCGGGTCGAGGTCCGCAATGAGGTGACCACGCACCCGGTATACGCGGATCAGCTTCGCGACCGCCATCTGCTTGGCGAGCATCGCCTCTTCGCGGTCGATCGGGTTGGTGTCGGGCCGCCACTTGACCGCCTCGTACGGCATGCCGAGCGCATGAAAGATCTCCTCGTAGAAGCCGTGCTCGCCCAGTAGCAATTCGTGTACACGCTTGAGGAACAGGCCCGACTCAGCACCCTGGATGATGCGATGGTCGTAGGTGCTCGTGACGGTGACGACCTTGCTCACCCCGAGCGAACTCAGATTGGTGCGGTCAGTTCCTTCGAACTCAGCCGGATAATCGATGCTGCCAACTCCGACGATCAGCCCCTGGCCGGGCATGAGCCGTGGCACCGATTGCACGGTGCCGATGGTCCCCGGGTTGGTGAGGCTGACGTTCGCTCCTTGAAAGTCTTCGATTGTCAGCTTGTTGTTCTTGACCTTGCGGATGATCTCGGCGTAAGCGGCGAGGAACTCTTCGAAGTCGAGAGTGTCGGCGTCACGAAGAACGGGAACTACGAGCGTGCGGCCGCCGTTCGGTT
>JADWMG010000082.1 GCA_015767405.1 Actinomycetota bacterium | reverse complement strand
CGAACTCGAAGACTGACCGAAACCGACAACGAGACAATAAACAACGAGAACCAGAGGAGAAGGAATATGCGACGTCGAAGAGGACGCCCTGGAGTAGTCGGAACGATGGCACGCACGGCCGTTGTTGCCGGAACGGCCACTGCCGTGGTCGGCGGAGTGAGTAGCCACAAGGCCAACAAGCAACAGGCCGCTGCAGATCAGCAGGCTGCCGATCAGGCTGCGTCCGAATCTCAGCAGCAGATGGCCGACATGCAAGCGCAAGTGGATGCAATGAAGGAGCAACAGGCTCCTGCCGCAGCACCAGCGGCCGCCGGAGGAATCGACGACTCGGCGATGGCTGAGTTGAATAAGCTATCCGACCTCAATGCCGCCGGTGTTCTCAGCGATGCGGAGTTCGGCGCGGCAAAGGCCAAGATTCTCGGGATCTGACATCACCGAGTACAGAGCGTTTGAGCGCGGCGAGTAACCTCGCGGCGTGACAGAAGATATTGACCCCGCGACCACCGCGCTCGTCCTCGATGAGGAAGAACTGGTTACAGAAGAAGAGCTCCTTGCTGAAGGCGAGGAACCGAGCCAGTCGACCAAGAACAAACACGGCTGGCTCGTCTGGTTACTGATCATTCTTGCATCGCTCGTCGCGATTGGCTCAGGGCTGAATGTCTGGGTTCAGAGGCAGATCCTGGACACCGACGAGTGGGTGGAGGCGAGCGAAGAACTGCTTGCCAACGATGAGGTCCGGGGAGCGCTCTCGGCGTTCCTGGTCGACGAACTCTATGAATCGGTAGACGTAAGCGCAGAACTCGAGGAACTTCTTCCCGAAGATCTCAGTGGCCTGGCGGGCCCACTGTCCGCAGCGCTGCGCGGTCCGGCCACTGATGGTGTCGACCGGCTTCTGAGTACCTCAGCTGCGCGCGATATCTGGAGCACCGCAAACCGTGCGGCGCATGAGACCCTCGTAGCGATCCTGAAAGACGAGGGGACGCTCGTCTCCACGAGTGGAGGGGTAGTCACACTGGATCTTGGTGAACTCGTCGGCAATCTTGGCGAGGAGCTTGGCCTGTCGGGCGATTTGCTCGACAAACTCCCCGAAGACGCCGGGCAGATCGTTCTGTTCGAGTCCGAAGAACTCGACACCGCACAGAATGTGGTCCGGGTCATCGAATGGGCGAGTGTGCTGCTGTTCTTCCTGGTCGTTGCGCTGTATGTGGGAGCTGTATTCGCCGCTGATAAGAACAATCGTCGAGTGGCTCTCCGAAACGTGGGTTGGGCGATTGTCATCGCTGGCCTAGTCACGCTTCTACTTCGACGAGCAGGCATCGGCCTCGCAGTCGACTACCTCGCCGAGGTGGAGGCAGCCGAAGGCGCAGTGAATGCCGCGGCTGTGATTGGTACGGAGCTGCTGAAGCAGTTGGCCTGGGCTGGAATCGCCCTCGGCGCGCTGATCGCCGCATACGCAATCCTTACCGGTCCCACGAGGGCTGCGACGGCGACACGTCGGGCCCTTGCCCCACTGTTCGCCAACGCAGCACTGGCTTGGGTTACTTCACTTCTCTTCCTGTATGTCTTCATGGTCATCATCCCTGCATTCAGTCTCAAGAGGTGGGGCCCGGCACTGGTATTCATCGCCCTGTTCGTTGCTGGAGTTGAGATCTTCCGCAGGAGTGTCAATCGCGAATTCCCGGATGCGTCCCTCGGTGATCAATGGGATCGAGTGCGTGGGAAGACGGCGAGCGGTTGGAGCAGCATTACGTCGGGCCGTTCCGAGCCCACTGGCACCTACGATCTCGACCAGCTGGCGCAGCTGCATCGAGAAGGGGCGCTGAGCGACGAAGAGTTCGCCGAGGCGAAACGGGTGTTGCTGTCAGACCTCTGACGTTGCGGGCTCGAGCTCCAAGGTGAACAGGGTCATCGGTTCGTCGTTGAGGTCAACAATGTGGTCGGCCAATTCCATGGTCCACGAATCGGCGGCGGCCGCGGCAGTAGAGGTATCGACCAGGATCTCCTCGGAACGCGACAAAGCACTGATGGCGAGAGCTCGGCGAACAGGCTCGCCCCAGGCACCGAAGGTGAGGCTGCCGCGTTCGAGGACCCCTGTAGCGACAGCTCCAGTTGAGAGCCCAATGTGAATTGTGACAGCGAGATCATTCGCCTTGCGGAACTCGACTATCTTGCCAGTGACACGTGAAGTGAATTCGAGGGCTTCATTCGCGCCGTCGGTTTCTTCCTCCGAACCGGCTAGGAACAGGAACCGGTCAGCTGCGACACGGATCCGTTCTATGTTGTGCTCCGCTGCAACGTCCTCGGCGTAACGCGAGAGGGTCGCGAGTGACTCGACCAATTCTTCTTCGTCGGCGTCCATAGAATCCTGATGGGCATCAACGCTCACGGCGATCACCGTTGCAGTGTCGACGGTTGCGCCCGTTCCTGAAACCTGGCCGTCGGCTTCGACCAGAGATGCCGGGAGCACGGCAAGCATGAGTTGTCGCTTGTTCTCGTATTCTTCTGCGAGAGCTGACTCCTGGCGCTCGAGTTCCCCCGCCATCTTGACGAGTCTTCGACCCAAGTCGCCGAACTCGTCGTTCCCAAGAGCAGGGAGTTCAGGATGTCGATCGCCGTTGGCGACTTTGTCGGCTGCTTCAACCGCTGGAGGGATGGGGCGGGTCAAAAGTCTCGCCAACCAGACTCCGACGAGACCCGAGAGTGGCAGCACCACAAGCAGCACCAACAACATTTTGATGGCGTAGTCCCTGAGCGGCTGCTGTGTATCGCTCAGCGGTGCATCGGTGACAACAGCCCACCTGACTCCCGCCACATTTATGGACGTTGACGAACTGAAGGTCTTCTCGCCTAGGTAGTTCTTTGTTGATCCTTCAAAGTCCTGGCCCTCGAATGCGGTGCGGACCGGTTCGGTGTCGACCACCTGGATACCAACGGGGGACTCGAAGATTTCGATCAGCGAGCGAGTCTGGTCGTCGCTGACGCGGTCGAGGTATCCCTGTGGATCTTCGATCCACTTGCGGCTTTCGCTCTGAAGGACGAGGCCGGAGTCGACGACGTAGCTTTCACCAGAACCAAGTCCGATTGACTCCCAGTCGCCGTTTCCAGTGGTGATGGTGTTTAGCGCCTCAACCGGAATCTGCATTGCCAGCGCGCCGATGATGTCAGTGCCGCTCTTGATCGCGGACGATGCAAATAGCACTGGGATGCCGCCACTCGGGATATAGATCTGGAAATCAGTAAGCACTGAGTCGCCCGCCTGAACTCGAGGCAGACGGTCAAAGACGGCCTCTGCGAGAGCTGATTCGTTGTACGGCCCATCGATCAGGCTCGTTCCGACATCGATCCCCTTGTTGAACGAGTATACGACATCGCCGGTCTCAGCAGAGATGAGGAGAATGTCTCCGCCACCTGTTGACGAGGCCAGCGTTTTCATGAACTCGGTATTTGCCGCATTGACCTCGCTGTACGTCGACCCGTCGCCCGCATCGGCCGGTGGATCTTCACCGGATCCGGAGCCGTAGTAATACTGGACATATCGCCCGGCATCCGATTCAGGGCGAATTTCGTCGATCTCGATCGCGGAACGTCCGAGCGCATCGGTCACTCCTGACTTATTGACCGGCTCGATGATGTTTGCCTCGTAGCGCTCATCGAGTTCGGCCAGCTGCGCAGCCGTGAGCGGTTCGTCGTGCAGCTCGTCGTAGGCGTCGATAAAATCTTCCAGAGCTCGAACGACGCCCAGGTCGGAAGCGTTGGCGGATACCTCAGCGAGCAGACGATTTGTGCCTGACTCGATCGTGGCGGCACGCCCTTGAGCGACGGCTGATAGCTGATCTTGCGTGCCGCTGCGTAGAAGGTCGTACGCGGCGTAATAGTTGACCGCACCAAACAGCGCCACGGCGACGAATGCGGTGATGACCATCGTGCCGGCGACCTGCCGGCGTATACGATGTGGGTTGCGATCGCGTTTCAGCCAACTCATTTCGACGGATCCCCATTGGGTTCGACTGAACTCTCGATTGCCGTTTCATCCGCATCTTCCGTGTCAATGCGAGTACGTCTCGCGACAACTCGCTCGATCCGACGTTGTCGTAAGGCGGTCATGCGATTGAACGCAGCTGCCAGTTCGGCATTCCGACTTCCGATCGCGCCGGCGGCGTCTGCGTTGACCACCAGCACCTCGCAGTCGGTGACGGCACGCAGTGCCAGAATTCGGCCCTCACCGCGGGGGTCCTCAAGCATGCCGACGGCCTCACCGCCGCTCATCTCGCCGATTACCGCTTCGTCGTAGCCGTCTTCGATCAACACGAGCAACGCCTTACCTTCGAGCATCACCATGAGCTCGTGGCGGGCGGTCTGGGTGTCGATCATGAGTTCGCCAACTCTGTAACGAGCCTGCCTCGTCGCTCGAACGAGACCGTCGATCTGAGCGTCGTCGAGCAGGGCGAGAAGAGGTGATCGTTGAAGCCCGCGGCGGATGTCGTTCGGGTTCGGCTTGGCTGCCTCGGCCTCGGCGGCAACATCGTGAATGAACAGATCCTGCGCCGGGCTCGGAAGCGGAACCTCGTGGCGATGCGACTGATACCAGACCAATGACCCGAAGTCACTCTTGACCCTCGGCTCGATCGAGTAGTCGTTCACCCACATGTGGACCTCGTAGCCCATGAGCGGGTCATCGATGGAAACAACTCGGACGTTAGGAGGTGGTTCGGAGAGGACCCCCGGTGTGCCTCTCGCTGCGTCGAGGAGCATCTCTTTGGCATTCGTCGGCGGATTGACATAAGCAACCTGGAGCCCAACCACGACTCGATGTAGCTGATCTGGGGCGCTGTAGTTGACGACCGCGGCCCCGGCGAGTTCGCTGTTCGGCACGATGATGGTGTCGCCATTGCGGGTTTTGATACGTGACGTGCGCCAGTTGATATCGATGACAAGGCCTTCTTTTTCTCCGGCGTTTATCCAATCGCCCGGCTGAAACGGCCTATCACTCAGCAAGAGCATGCCCGAGGCGAGCCCGCTGAGCGTGTCTTGAAGTGCGAACGACACGACAAGTGATGTCACGCCGAGAGCGGTGAGAACCCCAGAGAGGTCGACTCCCCAAACACCGTTGAGTAGCACCCACCCGACGACCAATATCAGAGCGATGCGTGGCACCGCGAGCATCAGCTGCGGCACTGAACCGCGTCCGTCGGTTGCGGGCCGGTTCCTGATCCTGTCGATTACGACCTTCAGGACTCTCTGCGCCGCAACCGCCAGAGACAGGATCAAGCCGGTCGATGCGACCCGAACGATGAATGAGTCGTCGTTCCTGGAGAGAACCGGAATGAGGATCGCCCAGACCGCGAAGAACGGGATCGCCCAGTCACGTGTGACCCTGATCGCGCTTCGCAAGGGCGACTCTCGCTGTCGGAGTCGCTCATCGATCTCGGACGCGGCGATCACCGTGAACGGAACGAGAACGATGACAACTAGCGCCCAGATGGCGCCCGAACTGATCATGGCGGACCCCCAACACTAAGTGTGTTGATGCTCCACATGACCTCGTCATCGCTCTGTCTCGAGTACGGCTCGGCTTCGATGCTCTCCGGAAGAAGATCTTTCGTGGGCCCGGATACGAGAACCTCACCTCGCCCCGCACGCCTTGCGAGGTGGTGCGCTGAGGTGACGGTCGCGCCCCAAACGTCGTAGACGAGCCTTGCTCCGCCAGTCATGCCAACAGTCACCGACCCAGTGTGAATGCCGACGGCAACGTCGAGATCCGCCGGAGAATCGACGCTCAACTCGCGGATCACGTCGTGTGCATCGGCGGCGAACGCGATCGCCCGCGGTGCGTGGTCGATGTATGAGCGGTCGTGTCCGCAAGCCGCGAAGTACGCGTCGCCGACGACCTTCACTCGATCAAGGCCGTGCTGTAAGGCAAGTTCGTCGAGTTCAGCATGAAGCCGGTCGACCGTTTCGCGATCCGCGCCGTTCGCGTCGGAGCGGACCAGGTCGCCAAGCCCAAGTACCACGAGCACAACAACCGTGACATTGGGCACCTCGTCGACAGCCTGCAGGTCGCCAGCAGCGATTCGCTCGGCAACTGCGGTCGGCAGCATTTTGCGCATCGCTTGTAGCCGCTCTTCTCTGGCGATCGCTAGCTGAACTTGTTGCTGGTCGAGGGTTGTGGTCATCGATTCGAAACTCGAGGCGAGGTTCTGTAGCTCGACTGGAGACCGTTCGTCGACTAGCGGCGCATCTTTACTCCTGCCTGCCGACCCAAGTCGTTCACTGATCGCTCGGACTGGGCTCATGATGCGGTTCGCCCAGCCCACCGCGAAGAACGCGATGATGACAATGAATATTGCGACCCCGACAATCAGAACGTTGCGGGGCGGCTTCGATCGCAGCGCGCTCCGAGTCGGACAGCAGGCCGGCCTCTTGCGATTCGTCGAGATAGACCTGAGGTTCTTCGACGAACAATCTCGGGTCACTTCGAGTGGTTGCGTCGTCACCAACCATGTAAGTGTCGGACGACTCGGAGTACCCGGCGTCCTCCCACTTGCCGTCAGCGGTCAGAATGTCGGTGTAGACCAGCCCGTCATACATCAGAGCCAACACTCCAGCGAGACGGTCGCCGTCCATCACCGGGCTCGCGACGACGCCAACGGGGGTGTCGGGAACACCGGAGTAGAAGCTGATGTCGCTGGCCGCCGCACCCGCCGAAGGGTCCTTGGCTACGCGTTTGACTGTGTTCGCCAGCGCGCTTCCGCCGAATGGGCCGACCTTCAGGCTCGTCGCCAGGTCTGGACCCTTGGCCACCGAGTAGACAACTCGCAGGTCATCCGGATCGATCAGATAGATGTCGAGCAACTCGAGTTCTTCGGCAACATCGCGATATACGGGGTGGACAATGTCGTGAACTTCGCTCCAGCGAGTTCCATCGTCGGCGTCGTCGACGAGCTCGGGGTCATCGAGGACGCCGATATCGACCGCGTAGTTGTACTGCAGGTACAGGGGAACACTGTTGTCGCCAACGATGTCCGGTATCTCGATGTCGCGGCCACGATCCTGAAGCGGAACGATAAACCGTTCCTCGTAGTCTTCGATCAGGCGGTCCACATCTATTTCGAGCTCGGATTCAGAGAGCCCATCGAGAGTGTCCAGAGCCGCACTGAACTCGTCGAGTGCCACAACCGCTTGTGGGCTCGCCGAGAGCGAGGTCGCCATTCTCTTGGTCGAGTTGAGTTCGGCAGCCACATTTGTGGCGCCAGTCGATTGCAGACCGGTCAGACGTTCTTCGTAGATGTCCTTGCCGAGGCTCTCCCCGGTTCTCAGCCCGACAACTGTGGCGACCGTGAGGGCGACGAAGCTCACCACGACAACGGCGGCAGCAAGGCGTGTAGCCATCGAGAGACGCATCACCCGCTGACGCCGCTTTTTGTGCTGGGGCGCGTCCGCCTTCGCCTCTGTCACGGCGTGAATACTAACGGATCGACCTCAGAGGTGGTTACCTCGTGGTTCGTCGTGACGCTGGGCTACTCTCGATTGCGCGGGAAGCCTTGAGTGACCGGCGAATCGAATAAGAATCAAGGGGGCGCGTCAGTTATGGAGTTCGTACCGGCGATCGTGGCTATCGCGTTCATTGCCTTTGCATTGGTGTCACGCAGGCTCGAACGGACTCCTATCACGGGACCGATGCTCTTCGTGGCGCTCGGTGTCATCCTCGGCCCTCAAGTGCTCGACATTTCGAGGAGCTTCGATCAGACCAACCTCGTAGAGGTTGTCCTGACCGTGACCCTCACAATCGTGTTGTTCACCGATGCCAGTGCGATCAACTCCTCGAACTGGAAGCAGGATGCTTTGATTCCGGGTCGCCTGCTCGGGATCGGGCTGCCGCTGACAATCGTCGCCGGGTGGGTCTTGGCATTGGTGATGCTCGGCGATCTCGAGCTGTGGGAAGCAGCAGTATTGGGAACGATGTTGGCTCCCACCGACGCGGCTCTGGGGAAGGCAGTAATATCGAATCCGCGTGTCCCGCAGCGCATCCGGCAAGCGCTCAACGTCGAAAGCGGACTCAACGACGGCATCGCTCTTCCGGTCTTCATAGTGTTTCTCGAGGCAGCGAAGGTCAGCGAGGAATCGCTCGCGATTACCGACTTCTTGGTCGAACTCGTCAAAGAGGTCGGGATTGCGGTGGCAATAGGAATCTTGCTCGGGTGGCTGGGAGCGAAGTTGCTGCAGTGGGCCTCCGCGAACAAAATGGCACAGCACTACTGGCTCGAGATCTCGATTGTTGCACTCGCCCTGCTGGCCTATGCCCTCGCCAACCCGCTTGGCGGGTCTGGGTTCATAGCCGCGTGGGTCGCCGGAGCGGTGTTCGGTCGGTTCTGTATTGATGCCGAAGTGGACACCCATGAATTCTCCGAGGCCGTTGGCGATGGGTTGACCATGATCAGCTTCTTGCTCTTCGGGGTCTTTGTCGGCCCAGTGTTGGAGAGCTTGACCTGGGAGGCCTTCCTCTACGGAGTACTGAGCTTGGTGTTGATACGAGTGGCTGCGGTTGCCGTTTCACTGATCGGATCTGGACTGAGGCCGGCGTCAGTGCTGTACCTCGGGTGGTTCGGTCCGCGCGGGTTGGCGACCATCATCCTTGCGATTGCGGTGATCGACGCCACAGAACTGGAGGGGGCGAACCTGATCACGGACGCGGCGCTTGTGACAGTCGTTCTGAGTGTCGTGGCACACGGCGCAACTGCCTGGTGGGGTTCGAACGCCTACGCCGACAGGGTGGAGGACATGGCTGATCCAGACGAGATGGTTGAACATGAACCGGCCCCGGTTGTGCGGGTACCACGCAGAGCGACCCCCTAGCGATACGCACCACGTGGATGCCGCTAGGGGGTCGCTTACTGTGTATTCGAATTCGGTTCAGCTCTGGATGATCTTGGCCTTCGCGGTGGCGTACTCGGCGTCGTCGAGCTTTCCGGCGTCGTGGAGAGTCGACAGGGTCGACAGCTGATCAGCAGAATTTTCGGTGCCAGCGGCGCTGCGGATGTAGTCCTGCGTAGCGGCGTCGGCTGCCTTAGCGTCCGCGAGCTGACGCTCGCTCATGCTGTTACCTCGGATGATGAGGTAGGCGAAGATTCCGATGAACGGGAAAAAGATGATAGCGATCGACCAGAGGGCCTTGGCCCACCCGCCCATGTCGTGGCTGCGGATGATGTCGCTGAAGATGACGATGATCAACCAAATCCACATGATGAAGATGAAGATCCAGAGCATTGACCAGAGAACCTGGCCTGAGCCCCATTCGGCGGCGAGAAGCATTTGTGTGACCTTTCCTAGTTATTCGTAAGTTTGATTTCGCCGGCGTGGTTCAGTGACGACGTGCGTCACTATTCACGGACTGCGATGTATGACGGCGCTGATGCGCTGCCCAAAAGGACAGAGACCAAGATGCCGAGCGGCAGTGTACCCCAGTAACTGAGGCCCAAGCCGAGATTGCCCAAGAAGAGCATCAGTAACCAGGTCGCAGGAAATGTTGCGAACAGGAAGACGAGTATCCCGACGATCAAACCCTTAATCATGATTGTTCCCCATTTCGTATTGTTGGTACTGAATACCGTAGCTACCGCGTTAGCCTCCGCCCGTGCTTATCTTGGCGATTCTTGCAGCAGGAATGATGATCGGCGCCCTGGCGCAGATGATCCTCGGCCATCGCGGTCCCCGTATCAACTGGACCATGGCGTTCATTGCGGGGTTCGGCGGATCCTTTGTCGGTGGGCTGATTTTCAGTCTTGTCGCCGGTGACGGGCTCGCTCTGCGGCCGAGTGGAGTCATAGGTTCGATCCTTGGTGCGCTCATTGTTACTGCTATCTGGCAGTACGTCGACAAGCGCAACCGAGCCAAGGAGTCCGCTGAGGAGCTGGCCGCCAAGCGCTCCGGCAAACACCACTGATCGGGCGTCGGTAAACGTTTTGCGGTTAGCTTGGCCGCGACCTGTCCGCGCCTTCGCTCACCGGTGACTGGGTAAACGTCTTGCGGTTAGCTTGGCCGCGACCTGTCCGCGCCTTCGCTCACCGGTGGGCCGCGGTGGTCAGGCTGGCGGTGGTGGCGGGGTTTCCGGGCTGGTCTGTGTGGTCGGAGAGGGAGTCGGCGTGACGATTGGCGTCGCGGGGTAGACCTGAGCAGCGGGGACGGCGGCCGCCGCAGCATCCATGGCGGCTTGCTGGTCGTGGTCGCGTTGTTCCTTGGCGAGCCGGAAGGCCAGCCAGTCGATGAGTGCCCGCAAGGCAATCGCGATGATGCCGTAGATAACCATTGCGAACAAGATCGATGTGTCGAGGACGGAGTCACCTTCGAACTCGATTGGTGTGAAGATCCCGCGGAACGGCTCCATCACTCGATCGAGGCTGTCGTAGGCCCACTGCGTGTATCCGGCGCTCTCATCGGCTCCAAACAATCGGAGCAAGAAACCCTGGAGCAACAGTATTTCAACGATGATGAGGTAGGCATAGATCACATAGGCCAGTGCCCTTGCCATCCAGATCGTGGTCCATTTCGCGTCGTGGTCAGCCATCGTTTCTCCTTCGATTGTTGGCGCTCTTGTCCGTTTCCGGCGACGCTAACAGTTGGTAACTGGCCGATCGGGTTTACTGTTGAATGATGATTGGAGGAGGGGCGCGCTGTGATTGAGGGGTTTGACATCGGAGCGGAAAACCAAACACCTGGCCTCGTTTGTGCTCACCATCATCTCTACTCGGCGCTGGCGAGAGGGATGCCGGCTCCTCCGCACGCCCCGACGGACTTTCTCGACATCCTCGAGATGGTGTGGTGGCGACTCGATCTCGCGCTCGATCTCGAAATGCTCGAGTGGTCCGCGAAACTGGGTGCACTCGAAGCGCTCGAGGCGGGGTGCACGGCGATCATCGACCATCATGAGTCACCGAATGCCATCGAGGGTTCGCTGAGTGTGATTGCCGACGCATGTGCCGAGGTCGGGGTCCGAGTGAGTACGTGTTACGGCGTAACCGACCGTCACGGAGCCGATGGCGCGCGGCGCGGCTTGGCCGAAAACGATCGGTTCCTTTCGGCTGGTGGTCGTGGGATGGTCGGGGTCCATGCCTCGTTCACATGTAGTGACGACACGCTCGCGGCCGCGGCGGAGCTTGCTGAACGGCACGGAGTCGGTGTCCACATCCACGTCGCCGAGGGCCCAGACGACGACCAGGCGCCAGCGCGGCTCGCCGGTCTCACCTCGGACGATTGGCTCCTGGTCCACGGTGTGTATCTGCCTGATGACCATGGGCTGCGGGGGACACTGGTGCACAATCCGCGTTCGAACATGAACAACGGCGTCGGCTATGCCCGGCCCGCTCGTTTCGCGAATCCAATTGCGCTCGGAACCGATGGGATCGGTGCCGACATGTTCGACGAGTTCCGAGTGGCTTTCGTCGCGGCTCGTGCACAAAACGTGTTGACGACACCTGACACTCCCTGGGGGTGGCTCGCGCAAGGCTGGGCGCTCTTCCCGGATGCGCTGGCCGATCGTGTGACCTGGTCGTACCAACCACTCGAGCCTTGGCATCTTGCCTACACCCCGACGGTGCGGGCGATCGATGTCGACATAGATGGCGAGCCGGCTCTACGTGATGGCGTGGCGACTCGTGTTGACGCCGACGAGGTTCGGGCCAAGGCGCGCGAGCAGGCGCAACGGCTGTTTGCCGCTCTCAGGTGACGACGATGGTGGTGCCGACAGGGGCAAATGCCCACATGAACGCGGCATCTTCGTTGGCCTGTCGCTGACACCCGCCTGACAGACGGGTTCCCAGCTCGTCAGACGTCTGATACACCGAGTTGTCGGAGACGTGCAGGGGGATCGCGTGGAAGCCGATGTTTCCGATATCAGTCTTCTGATAGCGGATCATCTGCGGGAGCCAGGCCTGCCCATTCCATGCCGTCGACATGTCGGAGCGGCTGTACACGGTGTGCGTGCCGGGCATCTCATTGCTGTACTTGCTGCCAGACACAAGCCACGACCGGATGATCTCACCGTCACTGCCGACAGCCCATACTCGCTGGCCGGCCCGGTCGTAAACAACGCGTCGACCAGATCCCGAGTTGTCGGGAAGTGGCGGAGCATCGTCGCCGGTTGTGGCGACCTCGGATAGGGCAAATCCGAGAGAGTCGGTCGCTCCTGGTACTGGTGGTGGGGTTCGCGTGATCAATGACTCTTCATCGGGCCAGATGTCGAGTTCGATTGCACTTTCACGACCGACGATTCCGTCGACAAACAGGTGTTGCTCTTCCTGGTAGGTCATGACCGAGCGTGCCACCGAGTCGTCGAATACTCCGTCGATCGGGTCGTCGTAGAAACCCTCATCAGCAAGGGCGGTTTGCAGGCACGTGACGCCGTCACCGTCGGAACCGGCACGCACCGAAAGGGCCTCGATCGTGCAGCCACCGTCAGCTCGGAGGTCGTCAGTGGCCGTCTCGGGCTCGAGTGCGTTCTGGCCCAGATCGCCTTCGAGATCAGGCAGGTCGGCGGCCGCACTGACGACAAACTCGGGCTGTTCGGCCATGGACGCTGAACTGGTCGCCTCGGCCGTAACGATTGCCCCGACGGCTGCAGCGCCGAGCACGCCGGCCACAGCAAGTCCGAGGCCGAGAGCGCGTCGACTCGAGTGGGGTGTCCGGTCCGGCGCGGCCGCATGCAGCGGCGGAGAACCCGGGGTCGACATGGATCTGATGTTACCCACGTCTGTGCCGATGTCACGTCGGGCAGCTATTGAGCGGGCGGGGTTTCGTTTTCGTTTTCGTCTTCATCCTCGTCTGCGAGCGCAAGAGTTTCGTCGAGGGCCTCCTGCATGCACTGCACGAAGAAATCCGGGTCGCTGACTGCTGCGGGGTCTGTCGTTATCCCGAGGTGAGCGGCGCCGTCGTATGTGAACAAAGCAATGTTCACGGCCGATCCAGCCAGCGGGCCAAACGCATAGAATTCATCGACGCGTGCTCCTGCCATCCACACCGGGAACGGCGGACCGGGCACATTCGTTGTTGTGATGTCGACGCCCTTCATCATCGAGCCGAGGAGGGAGACAGATGCCGCTGGGCCGAGGCGGCTGATCACCCCGGAGATATCGCCGACGTGGGGGAGGGCCGGCTCGTCGCGGACGTCGCGCAGCAACGCTTTGATGTCGATCAGCCTCTGGGCCGCGTTTGCTTCGCTGACCGGGATGACCATGCGTGCTGGAACGAACTGATTGTCGGACAGGTTCGCGGTGTCGTCACTGCGCACGCTGATCGGCATGTTCATTCGCAGCTCGGTGCAAGGCGTGTCGAATGCTTGGTGATATCGGTCGAGTGCATCGATGGTTGTCGCCACAAAGGCATCGTTGAGACTTCCACCCTGGCTGTTGGCAGCGGCCTTCATACGCTTGAACGGCACCGACAATGTGTCCAAGCGAGCGTGTGTTGAACGTTCGGTCATCAACGGGCTGAGCGGTGTCGCAGCCGGTGTGATCACTCGCGCGATAGATTCGGTGGTGCGTCTGAGCTGCTCAACGGTGCCTCGGGGATCGCGCAATATCTCGGACGCGGTGCGCAGGGAGGCCTTGCCTAGTCGAACTCCGGTCTTTGCCTCGCTCGAGATTCGGTGAGCTATCGGGCGTGCTGCCGGAGGGGTCCAGGTGGCAGGCGTTGGTTTTGTAACTTCCGTTACGACCGAAGGCTCATCGTCAGTCGGCGGATCAGGCTCGAGGTCGACCATGTGCTCGAGCATCTGCACCATTCCGAGCCCATCGGCAATCGCATGATGGACCTTCATGATGAAGGCCGCGCGCTTCTTCGGGAGTTTCTCGACCACCGTCAACTCCCAGAGCGGACGGTCTTTGTCGAACGCCCGCGCGGCGAGGTGCTGTGCGTATTCGAGGATTTCACGCATCCCCGGTTTGGTACCAGGAAGGCGCACCCACTGGTAGTGGTAGGTCGGATCGAAGTAAGGGTCATCTTCCCACCGTGGAGGTGAAACACCTGGCTGCGCATCGATCACTCTCTGGTGCATCCGCGGCAGGTTGGCGACTGTCCTGTCGACCATTGCATCAAGTCGCTTGCGGTTCGGCGACGAATCGAGCAACCAGACGCTGGTGATAGTTGACCTGAGCATCGGGTCTCGCTCGATGTGCCAGAGCACGGAGTCGCTCTCGCTCATCCACTCGTCGTACTGCATCTCGCTCATGGCGCATCACCCATGGTCTGAGAGTAGCAATCGAGGCGGCCAGGGCTCCTGTGCGCCGTGCGTGTTCGCGTGAGTACGGGCTCTCGAGGTCTGCCCGCAACGCCAACCACATCTCTGGGGTACCGTGTGCGACACGGAGGAGGACACTCATGAAGCAACTATCAGGGCTCGATGCGAGCTTTTTGTACATGGAGACGCCGACCACGTTCGGTCATGTGAACGGGCTCGCGATCTACGAACGACCCTCACCCGATTTCGACCCTTTCCAAGCGGCATACGATCGCTTCGGGGCGATGATCGGTCGACTCGAACCGATGCGCCGTCGTCTCGTCGAAGTTCCATTCCAGCTCGACCATCCGTATTGGCTGGACGATCCTGACTTCGATCTCGATTACCACGTTCGCCACATCGGGCTTGCCCCTCCAGGGGCTGCCGACCAGCTCGCCGAGCAGGTCTCGCGCATCGTCGGGCGTCCCATGGATCGATCTCACCCGTTGTGGGAGGTCTACGTGATCGAGGGCCTTGCCGATGGGCGCTGGGCGATGCTCACCAAAACGCACCACTCGACAATCGACGGAGCGGCGGGCGTACTCCTGTTGAGCATGCTCACCGATACGGACCCGGATGCCCCGGTACCCGAAACAGTCGAATGGCAAGGCGAGTCCGTTCCAACGGATGCGGAGCTTCTGCAGCTCACGGCGAAGAACCTGATGGCGAATCCGGTCAAAGGCATGCGGCTTTCTCTGCGGATGGTCCGCAATCTCGCCGAGACTGCAGGTGTCGACAGCGTGACCGCCGCCGCGAGTCAGGCACGCGACACACTGAAATCGCTCGCCGGGGGAGGGGCAGATGACTCCGAGGATCACGCGCAGCGCATCTCGATTCCTTTGTCAGGGGCGCCAGACACTCCGTGGAACAGGCCGATCACAGCACACCGCAGATTTGCCATGCGGTCCACGGCGCTGGAGAACATCAAGCGGCTCAAGAACGCAACTGGTTGCACGGTCAACGACATCGTCATGGCGATTTGCGCCGGAGCGCTTCGCGAGTACCTGATCAAGCACGACGCCCTTCCGGACGAACCCTTGCGGGCGATGGTGCCCGTCTCGATCCGCACCGGCCTCGAGGAAGATCCGTGGACCAACCGTGTCTCCGCGATCATCGCCGATCTCCCGACAAACTGCGATGATCCGATCGAACGAGTTCGCCTGTGCCATGAGGCGATGAACACTGCCAAACGGCAACTCGAGTTGGTGCCCGCCGACGCGATCGCTGAGCTTGCGCAGGTTTCGCCGCCGCTCGTCGCGACAGCGGCGATGCGACTCCAGTCGAGGTTGCGGCTTTCCGACCGGATGAATCTTCCTGTGAACGTCACGATCTCAAACGTTCCCGGACCTCGTGAGGCGTTGTACTTCGCTGGGGCGAAGATGGACAACTACATCCCGGTCTCGATTGTTACCGATGACATGGGCCTCAACATCACCGTTCACAGCTATCTCGATCGGCTCGACTTCGGATTGATTGCGGATCGAGATCTAGTTCCGGATCTGTGGGACATGGTCGACATGCACATCGACGAGATTGGGCGATTGTTCGAAGCGACAGGAGCCGAGTGGGCCGAAGAGCAGCCACCTCCTGCGATGCGCCGCGGCAACAGGAACGTCTCCGCCAAGCCCCTTTCCACCGCAGCCAAGAAGCCCGCCGCAAAGAAGAAGCCCGCCGCAAAGAAGAAGTCGGCAAAGAAGCCCGCCGCAAAGAAGAAGTCGGCCTCCTGACCCGGAGCCCTTCAGGTAAGCCTTTCCGGTGAGCTTGGGCGCGACCTGTGCGCGTCTTCGCTCACCGCAGGGTTGGTCGGT
>JADWMG010000081.1 GCA_015767405.1 Actinomycetota bacterium | reverse complement strand
CGAGGCCGACTTCGATGAGCTCGGCCGGGAGGTCAAGCAGACCGCTCCGGGTTTGGCTTCGAATGCGCTGGCGAAAGCGGCCAAGGTCGTGCGTTCGGCTTCGACAACCCGTGACGCGCTCGGCCGGATGTTTGCCGAAGCGCTGAGGCCATCGGTGAACGACGCGAACGCCCATCTCGGGAGGCTTGTTCGGCCAGGCTTTGTGCTGAGTGCAGGTATTCATCGGCTCGACGACATCGAGCGCTACGTTCGTGCAATCCACTATCGCCTCGAACACCTGGCTGGGGCCACAGACCGGGATCGTCGCCGGATGGCCGAAGTGGCAGCACTCGAGCAGCGCTATACATCCCTGATTGACGCGACCGGTAGTGCGCAGATGACACCGGCACTCGTCGACGTCGGATGGATGCTCGAAGACTTCCGAGTCACGACGTTCGCCCAACCGCTCGTAGTCAAACGCCCCGGATCCGGTTCCGTGAGCGCCAAACGCATCACCGCCGCCCTCGATTCCGTTTGTATGTAATTTTCGGGTCGTAGGAGCCGAAAAATTACATACAAACGCCGGAATCGGGCACACTGCACCGATGGGATCCTCCGGTGGAAGTTCAATCGACGGTGGCCAGTTGGGCACATTGACCAACGAGACGGTTGAGTTGCTACAGACCCTTATCCGGAATCGTTGCGTCAACGATGGAACGCCAGAATCCGGCGAGGAAGTCCGCAACGCCGACGTGTTGCAGAACTTCATTGAAGGGCCAGGTGTGCTGATCGAACGCTTCGAGCCGACACCGGGTCGGGTGTCGATCGTCGGCCGGATCGAAGGCAGTGATCCCGACGCTCCGAGCCTGTGTCTGATGGGCCATACCGATGTTGTCCCGGTCAACGAGTCGGGATGGGATGAAGACCCGTTCGGTGGCGAGATCCTCGATATCGGCGCGGGCCCCGAGGTTTGGGGGAGGGGAGCGGTCGACATGCTCAACCTCACGTCGTCGATGGCCGTGGTGTTTCGCAATCTGGCCAAGTCCGGATTTCGACCCACCGGCGACCTGCTCTTCTTCGGTGTTGCTGACGAGGAGGCGGGTAGTGCACACGGCGCGCGCTGGATGGCGGACAATCACCCCGATGCGATACGCGCGGACTACGTCCTGACGGAGAGCGGCGGGCTCCACAGCGGGCCGGAGGAAGCCCCGTTCATCGGTGTGAACATCGCCGAGAAGGGTGTTGCTTGGCGACGGCTCACGTTGCGGGGCAGGCCCGGGCATGGGTCGGCTCCGTTCCGGAGCGACAACGCGCTCGTCAAGGCTGCCGGTGTCGTTCAGCGATTGGCCGACTATCGGCCGGCGCCGAAGTTTCACGAGCTCTGGAGCAACCGCGTCGAGACGCTCGGACTTCCGGACGAACTGACGTCAGCGCTCCTCGATCCGGATCAGATCGAGGATCTCCTCGATGTGCTTCCCCTCGCTGCAGGTGCCCACTTCCACGCCTGCACGCACACGACGTTCTCCCCGAACCTCGTCGACGGGGGCCAGATGAAGGTGAATGTGATCCCCGACACGGTTGTCATCGATGTCGACATTCGCACGTTGCCCGGCGAAGGGCCGGACGAGGTCGAGGCGCACCTCCGCGCCGCGCTCGGCGACCTTGCGGACCATGTCGAGATCGAGCCGCTGATGAACGATGCCGCATCGATCAGTCGGGCCGACACCCCGCTCTGGGACGCTCTCGAGCGGGCGGTCAACAACCCCTTCCCCACAGCGCGCTTGAGCGCTCAGTTCGTTGCCGGTTTCACCGATGCGCGGATCTACCGCGAGATGGGTGCGATCGCATACGGCGCCGGGCTCTTCAGCCCCTCACTCGATGTGGGCGCCTACGCCTCACGCTTTCACGGCAACAACGAGCGCATCGACATCGAGTCGCTCGCACTCACCACCCGCCTCTGGCATCACGTAGTCACCGATCTCCTCGCCAAATGACACGTTTGGGGTCAGACCCCAAACGTGTCATTTAGCGGGCTCGTTCGGCGAGGTAGGCCCGGCCGGCGGCGCGGGCTTCGGGGTCGCGGAGGGCCGCACCGAGCGAGTCGGCGTCAGCCCAGGAGCCGAGGGTGGACGCGACGTTCTCGATGGCCTCGTTTACCTGGCGCTTTGTCGTCCGTACGACGCCGGGCGCCTTCTTGGCGAGTTGTTCGGCCAGTTCGTCGACGGCCGATTCGAGTTCCGCACGGGGAACAACACGGTTGACGAATCCGAGTGACTGTGCCTCTTCCGGGCTGAACGGACGGCATGTCAGCACAAGCTCGCGGGTCATCGCGGGACCGATTTCGCGGACTAGTCGTGGAATGCCGCCCCAAGCCAGCGGGATTCCGAGGTCGACCTCCGGGATGGAGAACACGGTGTCGTCGGCAGCGATGCGCAGGTCGCAGACGGCTGCGAGGACCACGCCACCACCGACGCAGGGCCCCTTGATAGAGGCGATCGTCAGTGCCGACATCCGGTCCATCGCCTCTGCCATCAGCCGACCGAGATCGTTGCTTGCTCGATCGGCGGCGGCCCGTGACTCGCCACCCGATTCGGAGTTGTCGTCACCTCCCGTGGCGAACTCGCGAAGGTCGAAGCCCGAGGAGAATGCTCGGCCCTCACCGGTGACGATCACGATGGAGGAGCTTGTCGTATTGAACCACGTAGCAGCTTCCGCGATCTCGCGCAGGGCTGTGGTTCCGAGCGGGTTCAGCTTCTCGGGTTGGGTCAGCGTCAGTCGCCCGATCCGGCCCTCGACCTCCACTCGGAGGGTCGAGAAGTTGGGAGTCTGCGATTCGCTCATGATCGAATCGTTGCAGATCGTCGCCGAAGCCTCCGCCTCGAGAGTCAAAACCACGTTTGTATGCAGTTTTGGGGTCGTATGCGCCCGAAAATTACATACAAACGTGAATTGTGGTCAGGACGTCTGGAAGAGGTCGGGCTCGACCTCGATGGCTTCGCCGCGGTGAAGCATCCGCTGCACATGCATCTCAGCGCTGCGCCGCTCGACCGCTTCGACAAACGGAGCCTTGACATGGGGCCTGTATATGAAGCGATGCGCACGCATTTCGTCAATCGTGTGCGGCTCGGCGAGGAAGTCGAGCATCGCATCATGGCGTCTACCGATCACGGCCGTGAACGCGTCGATCATCTCGAGAAACTTTTCCCGCCCTTCGATGACACCCTTATGGTGGAACGTCACGTAAAAGTCAGCTTCCTCGTCGCGCACCTTGACAAGGCTGGCCTCGAAGTCTTCGAGATCGCTCCAGACATCGCCGTAGTAGGGGCCGAACCCGCTGAGATCGATGTCGGACAGGAAGAATACGCCATCCATGCGAAATCCGCTGTGGCCACGTGTATGGCCTGGGAGGTGGACTGCTTCGACCTTGACTCCTCCGCCGAGATCGAAGATGTCGCCGTCGGTGAAACCTTGAGCATCAGGCCGCGGCGCGTAGCTGAATTGGTTGAGAATCATCTCTTCGAAATCGTCGCGGTCAGAACCCGTCAAGCCGTACACCGCGAGCAGGCCATCGATCGACTTGGCACCTGGCAGGTCAGCGTCATGAATGTGAATTCGCGCTTCAGGGAACATCCCGTTGCCGGCCAAATGGTCTTCATGGCTGTGGCTGTTGATGACCGCGTCGACGGAGACCGACACTCCGCCCCTCGCGACGACTGAGATCGATGGGTCGATCACGACGGACTCGCTCGCTCCGCGAACGAGGAGTGTGTTGCCCGACGGGTACGTCCCGTTGTCGTCGCCGATGAGAACGCTCACGGTGTCGGTGAGCTTGCGTTCGTTTTGGCCCCAATCAACAATCACGCCGGTGACGTTACTGATGACCGAGCGATAGTCAGGTGTTGGGCTCGGCGGTCTTCAGGTTCAGCGAGGCCGAGTTCATGCAGAATCGGTCGCCGCTCGGCTGCGGGCCATCAGGGAAAACGTGGCCGAGATGAGCGCCGCAGTTAGTGCAGAGGGCCTCGGTGCGGACCATCCCGTGCGAACGATCTTCCTTGACGGTGACCTTCGAGGGGTCGATCGCCTCGAAGAAACTGGGCCAGCCGGAGCCCGACTCGAACTTCGTATCAGACGAAAACAACGGTTGATCGCAGACGACGCAGTGATAGGTGCCGTCGTCTTTCATGTCCCAATAGATGCCGCTGAAGGCGCGCTCGGTGGCGCCATTCTGCGTGACTTCATACTGCAGCTTTGTCAGGCGGTCGTTGAGTTCCGCATCGTTGGGAGTTGTCTGTTCTGCCATGGCTCAAGCCTGCCTTGCTCGGTGTGTTCCGGGTGGACTGGACATGAAGTTTCTCACATGTTCCCAATCCGGCTCGAAGCTGTCCACGACTACCTCCATAACCTCTCACCATGCCCACTCTGGAAACCACGAATGGCGGGGCTCGGTCGTTTCGTGCTCGTCATCTCGCGATATTTCTGGGAGGGGTGCTTCTAGTGAGCGCTTGCGCCTCGAGCGGCGACGCCTCAACCAGCGACGCGGTGGTGGATGATTCGTCCGTGAGCGTGGCCGGGGTCGAGAGCAATCGGACCCCTCCATACCTCTATCCAGTGGCACCCGATTCTCCAACGGCCGCTGACCAGAGCCCTGAATTGGCCGTGGAGGCCGTCGATCGTCTCAGCCTTGGTTTCGAAATCGGAATACTGGATTTCGGGGCAGTGACACTGCTTGCCGAAAACGGTGACGCCCGCCACGCGTGGTACGTGTCCGACATGATGCGCTTTTTCGGTAGTGGCGAAGGTGACGTATTGGTCAACGCATTCGAACAGCTCACTGGCGTGTCGATCGCCGACGACCCGGCTAGCGAACGGAGTTCCTGGCTCAGCGTCACGAACCATCTCATTGCTTGGGACACGCCCGACTACCCGAACTACCGCGAAGACAAGTCCGGGATCTTCCTACTCGTCGAACCTGAATGGGAGCCATTCTTCTCCGACGCTGATTCCGCGATCGACTGGCGGTATATCAGCTGGGGCGGAGTGTTGATCGACGATCGCGAGCTCGGCGATACACAAGGCTGCGCAAACGGCTGCATACCGGCGCTCGATGACCCTGCCGTCACAGACTCCGCCGGTGGCGACTGGTACCCCGACGATGCGCTCGTCTTCGGCCTCCTCGAGGGCGAGGATGCTCTGGCGATTCCGAAGAACATCGCCGAGGTCCACGAGATGTTCAACCTGACTCTCGGCGATCGTCGGCTCGGTGTTCCCTACTGCACACTTTGTGGGTCGGCGCAGGCCTACTACACCGACAACACCGGCGCCGCTGAGCAGCCTGTTCTGAGGACCACAGGCCTGCTGTCCCGCTCCAACAAGGTGATGTACGACCTGCGGACATCGTCGGTCTTTGACACGTTCACCGGCGCGGCGATTTCGGGCCCACTGCAGGATCTCGATCTCGAACTGGAGCAGACGACGATCGTCGTATCGACCTGGGGCGAGTGGAAGCAACAGCATCCCGATACATCGATCATCGCCGAAGACGGTGGTATCGGCCGCTCGTACTCACTCGATCCGCTGGCAGGCAGAGACGACGATGGCCCGATCTTCGCCGTCGGATCGGTCGATGATCGGCTGGGCACCCAAGAGGTGGTGGTTGGCGTGATCACCGATGACGACGTGGCCGTTGCCTTTCCATCGGGTCAGGCCAGCGCCACTGTCGCCGATGGCGGCGACGTCACGCTGGCTGGTGTCACTCTGCTGGCAGACGGTGACGGACTACGCGCCGTCGATGCTGACACCGGGGATTCGCTCGTTTCGCACGAGTCGTTCTGGTTCGCCTGGAGCCAGTTCCACCCCGACACTCAGCTCTGGTCCGCCTGACGCCAATGAGGGGAGGCTGGATCAGGCGGGCTGGTCGGTCTGGCGGAGGAATGTGAGCGAATCCCATAGATCGGTTCGGCGAACGATCAGGTCGTCACGAACGATGAACCACATCACACCGGGGATGTCGATGCGAGTCCCCTCGAATGTCGCCGCGAACCGGTACCGGACGACGACAGCCGTGTCGGAGCGGGTCTCGTCCCCACGCTCGGTTCGATCTTCGACGATGTCTTCAATCGTGTAGCTGCGGTCGGCGAACGTCGCCAGGAATTCGGGCAGCCGAGTCAAGTACTCGGCGCGGCCCACGCATCCCGAACCGAGTTCACTCAGGTGCTCATTTTCGAATCCATCAGCGACGAACGCGGCGATCGAGTCAGGTTCGCCCGTCGCGAATGCCGCCAGATAGCCCCGCGCCGTGTCACCAGCACTCATCGGAGGAGAGCGTCGAGCGCCTCCGTGGCCGGCGCGAATTCGTCAGCCGGATCATGGAGGAAGCGCGACAGGTAGGTGATGGCAACCTCGCCGCGCTCCACGGCTCCGCCATCAGTATCGGGTGCCAGTTCGATGGGGTCACCCCAACTCATAGTGACCGAGAAGGCTCCCTCATGGCCGGCAATGGGCTCGAGGGTCGCATTGGCGATCGAGCGGGGCGGCTGCGTTCCGACCTCGGCGTGCCTCCAATCCTTGATCTCGTTCAACGGAAGATCGGGCACGTTGATGTTGACCACAACGGGGTCGACCGGCAAGTCGTCGAGCAAAGCTTGCACAACCGTCTTGCCGACCTCGGCTGCGCTGTCCCATTGCTGCGAGACGATTGCCTCATCCCACCCCTGGCCTTCGACACCAAAACCGGTGACCGACTGACTCACCGCTACGCCCGAGATACGCCCGTTGCGCGCCGTGAGCGCTGCGCCGACCGTGCCCGAGTGGTAGACCGCGCGGCCAACATTGGCTCCGGGGTTGATGCCCGATACCACGAGGTCGAACGGCGCACCGAAAGCTCCCAGACGTGAGAACATCACGCACAGGGCGGGTGGGCCGCTGACCGACCAGATCGCGGCAGCCGAACAGTCGTCGATGTGGGCCTTACGAACCTCTGGTTGGATGAGGTGCAGCGCGCCGACGGCGGCTGCGGCACCTGAATACTCGGTATCGGGTGCCGCTACGACCACCTCGTGGTCACCCTCGAGTGCGCACATAGCGCGCGCCAATACATGCAGTCCGATCGAGTCGATGCCGTCGTCGTTCGTTACCAGGATTCGCATGCCAGCCATCCTCGCACGATGTCAGAGCAACTTCTGGACCAGAACCAGATCGAGCCAGCGACCGAACTTGGTCCCGATCTCGGGAAGCCGACCGACTTCCACGAATCCGAGTTGCTCGTGGAAGGCCACCGACTCGGGGTTCTCAGCATCGATCGCGCCGATCATTGCATGTAGCCCATCGATGCGAGCCCGCTCGATTAGCGCCAGCACCAGAGCGCGCCCCACGCCGCGGCCCTGAGCGGTCTCGGCCACGTGTACCGAGTGCTCGACGGTGAAGCGGTAGCCCTCGCGGGCGGTCGAATCTCGAAAGTCGCCATAGGTGCCGACGCCGACAACATCACCTTCGATCTCGGCCACCAGCACGGGCAACCCAGCATCGCGCTTGGCGCCGAGCCACGCTTTGCGCCCCTCGATGGTGTGGTGGCGCTCGGTCCACTCGATCGTCCTGGTCGCGATGTATTGGTTGTAAATGTGGGTGATGGCGTCGAGGTCGTCGCTGTTTGCATTGCGAATGTCCATCACTCCTCCAACGTCGTCGACGGTATCGAAGCGGGAACGTTGCGCTGGCCCGACCAGGTGAACAGCGCGAGGCCGGTGACAACCAGCGCCATCCCAACGACCTGCGGGAGAACCACTACTTCTCCAAGGATGAGGAACCCCCAGAAGACCGCCAATGCCGGCTGCCCCGACTGCATCACGCCGATCGTCGCAACCGGAACGAATCGTTGGGCGAAGATGATGCAGCCGTGCGCAACCATCCCCGTCATAACGACGAGGAGTGCCACTACGAGCCAGCCGCGCGCGCTCAAGTCGAAGATCTCGCTGCCCGCGATTATCAGCGCAATCGGGCCAGCGGTCAACAGTCCCAGCGGCATGAGGCACGCCATGAAATCGATCGTGTTGACACCGGAGGCGCGGGCTCGTTTTGAAGTCAGGAGGTAGCTCGTCCAGAGTATGACCACGAGTATCATCAGGAGGTCGCCGCCCAAAGATGCGGTGCCCTGCTCGGGCTCGAAGAAGATGACCAGAGCGACGCCGCCAAGCGAAAGGGCGCCCCACCGCAACGCCCTCCAGTTCGGGTGCTCTCCGAAGAAGAGGGCGCCGGCAGGGAGTAGTAGGAGCGGGCTGAGCGAACCGATGAATTCAGCGTGGGCGATGCTGGTTCTTGTGATTGCGGTGAAGAACACTGCAATATTCGCGCCGAATAGCAGCGCCGGTACGGTCACAGCTCTCCAGGTCGCTGCTGTCGGAAATGCACGCCCTGTGCGGACCCGAGCGACAGATAGAACCATCCACCAGGCGACCACGGCCCCGATCATTCGCCAGAACGCGATAACGGAGCCGGTCGACTCCGACCATTTGATGATCGGCGAACTCAGCGAGAATGCGACGATCGCGACAACGACCGCTAGCAGCCCGATCGGGCGGGCGCGTGCCGCGGCGGCGCTCACCGCTCGGAGTCGACGACGGCTGTGGTGTCCGGAGATTCAGTGGTGCCCGCAGTGACCGTCGCGTTCGGGGAGTCTGCGGCCTTGGCCACGAGATCGGGATGGTCGGCTCGGTGCAGATCTGGTTCGAGGTAGATCACGGTGACCGATGGAACATTCTCTCTGATCGTGTCTTCGGTCGTATTGATTGCATCGACGAGTTGATCGGCGGAGAGCGCGGAGGAGAACTCGACCTTGGCACCAACCAAGATCTCGTCGGGGCCGATGTGTTCCGTACGGATGTGAATCAACTGATCGACATGATCGCTGTTCTCGATGGACTCGATGATCGTGTCTCGGACGTCTTCGCTCGCTGCCTCGCCGATCAACAAGCTCTTCATCTCGATCGCGAGAATGATGGCGATGATGATCAGCAGGATGCCGATTGCGGTAGACCCGGCGGCGTCCCAACGAGGGTTGCCGGTGGCCTCCGACATGAGCACGCCGCCGATGGCGATGATCAATCCGGTTTCAGCTCCGATGTCTTCCAGAAGCACCACCGGCAACTCGGGCTGTTTGGTGTTACGGATGAACGACCACCAACTCGTGCGGGGACCCTTGACGTGTGCGCTCTCTTTGATAGCGGTGCGCAGCGAGAAGCCTTCGAGAATGAACGCGAGTACGAGGATCGTGAGTGCAACCCCGAGGTTCTCGATCTCGTGGGGATGGCGCAGCTTCTGGATGCCCTCGTAGAGCGCGAACATGCCGCCCATCGAGAACAACACCAGTGCCACGGCAAACGACCAGAAGTATCGTTCGCGCCCGTAGCCGAATGGATGGGTCTGGCTCTCTTCCTTTTTCGCTCGCTTGCCTCCGAGGAACAGCAACGCTTGGTTGCCTGTATCGGCCACGGAGTGCACCGTTTCAGCAAGCAGGCTTGCCGACCCGGTGATCAGGAATCCGGCGAACTTGGCGATGGCGATTCCGAGGTTGGCGAAGAATGCTGAAAAGATCGCCTTGCGGCTTCCGTCGGTCACGCCGAGATACTACGAGTTCGCGTCGACTGCGAGCAGTTGGCG
>JADWMG010000286.1 GCA_015767405.1 Actinomycetota bacterium | reverse complement strand
CGAGTCCCTTGTCGACCGGGATGATACGGCGGTAGAGTTCACTGGGATCGGTTGTGTACGAGGCGGCCTTGGTCAAGCCGTCTTCGGCCGTTCGAGTCGGCGGCACCTGCAACCTGCGTGGCCCCGGATCGTAGGATCTGGCACCGCTGCCGGCGCGATCGATGTCGCCCAGTTCCTTTCTCGCCCGTTCGATGCGCTTTATCAGAGCGGCGACGACGGTGGGGTTATCTGATGCGACGTTCGTAGTTTCGCCCGGATTGGCCTCCAGGTCGAACAGCGACATCTCCGGCACGGCGTCGATCATGCGTCCCCACCAGCCCAGGCCCTCCGGCGCTTTGTCGCGTGGCAGGACAAGTTTCCATTTGCCGCTACGGACTCCGGTCAACAAGCATCCCGCATAGTAGAGGTATTCCTCTCGCGGGCTGGTTTCCGTCTTTCTCGTCAGGAAGTCGGTCGCGTCTTCGCCGTCCAGTTCGACATCGGGCAACTCGCCCCCCGCGATCGACGCGAAGGTCGGCAGCAAGTCCATCGTGCTGAGGATTTCGTCCGACTGCCAGCCGGCCGGGATCTTGCCCGGCCATCGGGCGATGAAAGGCACGCGGGATCCACCGTCCCATGCCGACATCTTCCAGCCTCGAAGCGGATCGGCGTTTCCGGAATGGTCCCGCGGAATGAACGGCGCTGCGTCCGGTTCCATCCCCTTGGTCGTCTCGACCCACGGCCCGTTGTCGGAGGTGAAGATCACCAACGTGTTGTCGTCGAGGTCGAGTTCCTTGAGCGTCTTGAAGATCTCGCCGCACGACCAATCGATCTCTTCAATCGTGTCGCCATAGAAGCCGCCCGACGATTTGCCTTTGAACTTCTCGGACGCCCCCAGAGGAATGTGCGGCATGTTGTGGGCGAGGTAGAGGAAGAACGGCTGTTGGCGATGCGCCTTGATCCAGCGGATCGCTTCACGCGTGTAGTCGGCCGTGATGTGATCCCAGCTTTCGACCGATTCGACGACAATCTCCTGGTTGCGCATGATCGGGCTGCGCATCTTCGTGTCGTTGACGAAGACCGTGAAGCCGTTGTACTTCGGTGTGCCGTAGAAGTAGTCGAAGCCCTGAGCATTCGGCATGGTCGCCGGCCCGACACCGCCGGGCAAATCCTTGCGGTCGACCGCCAAGTGCCACTTTCCGATCAGGCCCGTTGCGTAGCCGGCCTTCTTCAAGACTTCCGCCATGGTCGTCTCTTTCGGGTGCGGCACGGTGTGCAGGCGTTTTACGTTTCTCGGTTCCGCGATTCGAATCGGATACGAACCGGTCATCAATGCGGCTCGCGAGACACCGCACACCGGTTGGGCATAGAAGCTGGTCAGCCGCACGCCCTCGGCGGCCATTCGGTCCAGATGCGGCGTCTTGATGTTCGGCGAACCGAAGCACCCCAGGTCTTGAAAACCCTGATCGTCGGTAAGAATCAAGACAATGTTGGGACGCGTGTCGTCGGCGCGGCTTGGTGCGACTGCAACACACAACAGCAGGGTCATAATCGCCGCCGGCGGGGCTAGGGAAGATTTCCAACCCGGATTGGCTGTCATGGTGATAGTTCCTGTCTGGTAACCGCCGAGTTGGTGTCTATTGTCGACGCAGCGACATCCGAGTTTGTACCTGCTGACGATGACGCCGGCAACACACACACGATCGGCACGTCTCGTCGAGACCACATGACGACGTGTTATCCCTATGTTGAAGTCGGCCTCTTGCTAGTTCGCTTCGACGCCATGGATGCTCAAGCCGCTGGGGTCGTAGTCCAGCACATCATCCGCCACGACGGGTTCTCTGGGGGCATTCTCTCTGCAATCAATCCTGACGTTCTTGAAGCGAATCCCCTCAATGTGCCGCAGATACAGCTGTGAGAAGCAGATGAGCTACCTGTGCCTAGCAAAAACTCCATCCGAGCGAACAGGAACGAGAGATGCCTCACGAGTGACGTTGTTCGAGAGCGAGGTGGAGCGATGACGCAAAGAAATAGCCGTTCCTTTGATGCGATACCTCGCGTCATCGCGAATCGCGAGCGGGAAAAAATGAAGGCACACTCCCCAACACTAGGCAGCCCTCGCTTTGGTGCGACTCATGCCCCACTCGGCGCTCGTGATATTCCCATCGTTTTGCCCTGGTGGTCCGCGTTCAGAGAATCTAGTCGCGTTGACTCTCAGCAATAGGCATTGTGGCTCGCTGGATAGGAAGGGCGGACGTTCCTCGTCGCTTGCGGCCTTGCGGCGTTGTCGTGCACTATACTTCGTGACGTGATCGTCACCGCCAAATGAGGTCGCTTCGGATAACGGCGCACCACCGTTCCAGCCAGTAATTGCTAAACGAATGAGAGACGTCAATCGGAGAAGGTGTGGGAGAATTGCGAGACGGCAGAAGTCATGAAGCGTTGAGTTGCACGCCTTGAGAACATCGATGTCCATCATCCCGATCGCGTGGTTGTTCAGAAACGTCCGCCATGTCTGCATAGGCGACGTGGGCGTGCGCACCATGTACTTGGCCACAGTCCTTTCGGCGACAGCGTAGCTGAGCAAACGAAGTTCTGACTCGATTCGAGGTGCGCCCCAAGTCATGTTCTCCCGGGACATTCGCCGGATCAGATTGCGTATCTCGTCGCTGATCGGTGGCCGGCCGGGCTTGCGGGACCTCGATTTCCAGCACTGACAGAGTCGAAAACCCTGTCGACGCCATCCAAGGACAGTCTCCGGCTTGACAATCACCAATGCCGAACGCCACTCCGGCCAAAGTGCCGAAAGCAGAACCCAGAATATGCGGTCGCGTTGACGTAGCTTTGGACGTTTTCCCGATCGCTCGAGCACCTCCAACTGCTGGCGGAGGGCCAAATTCTCCAAGGCCAAGTGAAATCTGGCGACGATCGGCTTCTTGAGACGTGATATCACCGCTCTAACGACACCCATTTCCGGCTCCTCGCCCGTTGATACAATGGGCAGTCTACCCGCTCAGGGGGCCTCGCCGCAATTGACCCAAACCCTTGCCAGGAAACACGGATGAGGTTTTTGCTAGGGACAGCTGGAAATGACGAGCCCTGAAATACACCAATACGCCAACTCTCTGCTCAATATGGCAGAGCTGTTAACCTCG
>JADWMG010000285.1 GCA_015767405.1 Actinomycetota bacterium | reverse complement strand
TCTGCCTCCCAGAGCAGAAGTAACTCGGGTCGATGATGAGCAAGGTCGTGCTCCCGATAGAAGTGCGGATCGCGAGCAGCCACGATTCCTTCGCAGGCCAGGAGGCCCGCGTGCCTGTGATCTGGGTGCAATCGATAACGCTTCCAGGGATCGTGTCCGAGTACAACCTTCGGCTCCAACTCGCGGATCACCTGGGCCACTTCACCCCTGACGGCCAGGCTGCTGTCAAGCTCTCCATCGACATAGCCGAGAAACCGAACCTCGCCCGCACAATCTCCAGCCAGCCTGTGAGCCGCTTCGCGTTGCTCATCTTGGCGCCGCAGGGCGAGCGCATTCACGTCTGCATCGACGTCCCAAGTCCCCTTGGAACCATCGGTACATACGAGATGATGGATAGTGCAGCCATCAGCGGCCCACTTGGCGAGTAAACCGCCGCATCCGAATTCGACGTCATCTGGGTGTGCTCCGATCGCGAGAGCGGATTCCGGCGTTGCAAGGTTGTAAGAGAAGCTCGTCCTTACGGTTGGGTCGGGTTGGCCAGGATCGTTGGCAGCCATTCGGGAAGAACCTCGCTGATGAGTGGATGGGCAAGATCATGCTCGGTATCGAGGTCGAGCGCCAGGTCAGGGTCGGCGCGCACCTCGAGTTCGGCTGACCGAATCGCGTGGGCTTGGTCCAGGTGTCGTGAGAACGAAGAGCGGCCGTAAGAAGCGCGAAGGGGAGTGTCGGTTGGGAATGCCATGACGTTCGTGCCATCTCGCCTGCGATCTGGAACGAGCGTGATGCAGCCCTGCCGGGCAACGGAGATCAGAGCATCGGGTCGTCCGAGATCCGCGTGGGATACTAGAACATGTTCGAATCCCAGATCCGTGATCTGCGCAACGCCGTCATCAACCGCACCATTGAGCCCTAGCCCAGCTCCCCAGATCACCTGGGCGCCATTGGATCTCGCCCAGCTGGCTACCTCATCGTCATCGCACGCGACGAATGTCGGAAGTTCGGCGACGACGGCGAGGACTCTCGAAGCCAGCCATTTCGCGAGGCGCGCTCGATCGACGTCCGTAAGTACGCCAGAGAGGCGTCCCTTGGCGGCGGTGAACCGCTTGACTGGAACCAACACGGCGAGGCGCACTCTGCTCCACTGTAGGCCGCTGCCTACGGGAGGCTCGCAGTAGGATCAGCGCCACATGTCGCCCATCGCAGTTGCCGAGTCGATCACCATTGGCGTCACTGGGCAGCAATGCCGTGCTTCGGTGGCACCGTGGGGTGATATCACTGCTCACCTTGGGCCTGGCGACCACCCAACTCTGAAATGGTTTGTCGCCGCCGACGATCGATGGCACACACCCAGCGAAGAGGTTGCTGTCCGCCAGCGGCGAATCGATGGCACGCCGGTGATCGAAACTCGCCTCCGCATTCCTGATGGTGACGCGGTACAACGCGTCTGGTCTGTTGCTGATTCTGGCGGGCTCACAGTCATCGAGATCGAGAACGATTCTCCACTGCCATTCGCGGTGGCCTTCGCGGGCCTCGACGTGGTCAGTGAGCGTCCGCCGGCTGATATTCCGATTCAGGGAATTGATCTGCCGCCGGGATCGGTTCTGATGCCGGTCGGCCATCACGCAACGATTCGGGTGGCGATACCGCACCTGGGGTCCCGAGTGCACCCCAGTCAGCTGTCAAACTTGTCGTCCTCACTGGCGGTTGCGCGCGGATGGCTTGCGGTGGTGCATCGGGCGAGCCGCCTCGTTCTGCCTGACGAAGCCCTTGTCGACGCGGTCACCGCCGCGCGCTGTGATCTGTTGCTCGATGGGCCGGTCGAGCAAGACACTGATCAAGTCGGGTTCCTTTTCGATGTTGCCGAATTGGGTCGGCTCGGCGATGACGCTGACGCGTGGATGCCTGAAATTGTGGACCCAATTGCAAAGATCGCTCGCTCGAGGGATCCGGAAGTTGATGTGGCCCTCGAGTCCTGCGAGAGACTTGCTCTCTCCGCTGACGACAGTCGGGCGGCGAGCGACATCGCAAGGTTGCGTTTGCGGCGTGCCCGAGATGAGCGGCGGGGTACGGACACCGAGGCGCGGCGAATATCGTTCTCTGACGTTCGGCAGGGCGCATCAGTCGGGCGATTTGTCAGTGGTGTCGAACGTCAGATATGCGACAAGGGCGAATTGCTGCCTTCTGGTATCCCGAGTCGGTGGCTGGGGGACAACTTTGAAGTGCACGGGATTCCGACGGGTCCGCGCTCCTCGGTATCTTTCGCCGTTCGGTGGCACGGTGAACGTCCCGCAGCGCTCTGGGAGCAGCAAGGCGACGTTCGTCGTCTCAGCGCACCGTCGATCGACTCTGAGTGGTCGACCGATGACCGCAGCGGCGAGGTGTTGTGGGCAGCACCTCCGACGCCGACGAAGCTCGGGCTGATTGCCGACAATTCCAATTCTGATTCGACAAGTTTCGGCTGATCGAGCGAGTGGTGGATTGAGGCGGTCCAGCCGGTCTCCGAAGCAATCGAAGAAACGAGCACCGACGCGGGCCATCGAGAAAGAGCTCTGGAGTCGCGGCCACGATGTCGTGGTCGGTATCGATGAGGTCGGCCGTGGGGCGTGGGCTGGGCCGCTCAGCGTCGGAGCGGCGATCCTTCCTCGCGATACTCGGATCAACGGCGTCCGGGATTCGAAGCTGCTCACCGAGCGTCAGCGCGAGGCGTTGTTCGACCGACTGGCCGACTGGTGTGTTGCGTGGTCAGTGGGGTCGGTCAGCCAGGACGAGTGCGACCAACTCGGAATGTCTGCTGCTCAGAAGTTAGCCGCACGGCGTGCGGTTGAAGCGTTGGACATAGCGCCGGATATCGCGGTCACCGATGGAAAGTGGGACTTCGTGTCCCCATCCGTGCCCGCCGTCGAACTTGTCGTGAAGGCTGATCTGAGGTGTCTGAGTGTGGCAACGGCGAGCATTTTGGCCAAGGTGGTCCGCGATCGTGAGATGCGCGCATCTTCTGCTCATTATCCGCATTGGTCATTTGACACGAACAAGGGTTACCCATGCCCCGTCCACAAGGCGGCCCTGGCGGGTTACGGGCCCTCCGCGATCCACCGGCGCACCTGGGTGTTCATGGACAACTATGTGCCGTGGACAGCGAT
>JADWMG010000284.1 GCA_015767405.1 Actinomycetota bacterium | reverse complement strand
GAAGACGGCCATTGCGATGATGACGAGGTTCATGATGAGCTGTTTGGTTTCGGATCGGCGTGCGTGAACGATCCAGAGTGCAATGTCCATATCAGCCCTCGACAAGTTGAAGCTTCATGTGTTAGGAATGCTGACAGGGGCTGAGTGCTCCCAGCCCCTGTCACAGCATTGGCTGTCAGCCATTCGACAGGACGGCCTGCATTTCGATCTCGATGTCGATCTTCTTCGATACCAGGACGCCGCCTGCATCAAGGGCGACGTTCCAGGTCAGATCCCAGTCTTCGCGGTTAATCGTCGTGGCGGCTGAGAATGCCGCCTTCTGGTTGCCCCAAGGGTCGGTAGCGAGGCCGACGAAGTCGAAGTCCAGTGAGACGGGCTTTGTGGTGCCCTTGATGGTGAGGTCACCTTCGAGAACCCATGACGATCCATTGGATTTCACGGATGTTGAAACGAATCTGATTTCTGCATGGTTCTCGATATCGAAGAAGTCAGCAGACTTGATGTGGCCGTCGCGTTCGGTATCGCCAGTTGAGATGGATACGGTTTCGATTGTGACCTCGACACTTGAAGCGGCTAGGTCTTCTGCTACGTTGATCGTTCCCGTGACAGTGCCGAATCCACCGCGGATCTTCGTGACCATCAGGTGGCGGGCTACGAACTCTGCTGACGTGTGAGACCCATCAATGATCCATGTTCCGGCTGCAGGGACGACGGAACCGTCGACAGTCCGGGTGAGATCTTGTGTGTCAATTGACATTGCTTCCTCCTGTAGTTGCGTTCCGCAATGATTGCGTGTCGCAACTATATACATGTGATTGCGCTACGCAACCACATTCCCTAAAGTCACGGGCATGGATTCAGTGCAGATCAAGGTGACACCCGCATCAGACGCGTGGCGCAGTGTGATGACGGCCTCTACCCGAGTGAACTCAGACGGGACTCAGCCGTAGCGCGACCACCCGACTCGTCGATCGTCTCGAACACAGCGGCCTCGTCGACCGTCGCGCCTGTGGCTCGGACCGGCGCGGCACTTTCGTAACGCTTACACCACAAGGCCACCAAGCCTTCACGAGCGCAGGGCGTGTCCACCTCCGCGGCATCGACGAACACGTCGGTTCCCACCTCACCGAACACGAACTCGCCCAACTCGGAGCACTCCTCAGCAAGCTCGCAGACGGCGTAGGGGGCAGCGCGCTCTCAGCCTTCTCGACGAGCGACGCCAGCTAACACGGACGAGGACCCCAGCCACAGCGATGTCGCCGCGGACTTCGATGTCCGATTCCAGCGTGACCACCAGGTTCAGCCAGGCACGCCTCCGACGACCCACGCATAACGGCACATATGGGCGGCCGACCTGTCGGGTATCGGGTACCGGTAGCCTTTCGTCGCGGTCATCTATTGCGGAGTAGTAGCGAATGAAGACGATTGTGTTCGACGTCAACGAGACGCTGCTCGATCTACGAGCGATGCAGCCGCGATTCGACGCTGCGTTCGGGTCGACCGATCTTCTTGCTCCCTGGTTCGGCCAGCTGCTTCGCCATTCATTCGTTGCCACGTTGACAGATACGTATGCACCGTTCGATGTGCTTGGTGTCGACGCGCTGCAGCTCGTCGCTGCAAAGGTCGGGATCGATCTGTCGAAAGACGGTGCGGCGCATGTCGTGGATGGGATGCGCCACCTGCCACCACATCAGGATGTGCGCCCCGCGATCACTCGACTGCGCGATCACGGCTTCCGTATCGCGACGTTGACGAACTCCCCGCCGCATCTGCTCACTGATCAGCTCGCCAACGCCGAGATCACCGATCTGTTCGACATGCCGATGTCTATCGATCCGGTCCGCAAGTTCAAGCCACATCCCGACACGTATCAGTCGGGCGCCAAACGCCTCGGCGTCGACATCAACGAGATGCGTCTTGTGGCCGCCCACGACTGGGATGTGACCGGAGCGATCCGAGCCGGAGCAGCCGCCGCATTTGTTGCCCGGCCCGGCATGGTCCTATCACGGGCCAGCGAAACTCCAGATATCGTCGGACCAGACCTCGAAACCGTCACCGCAGCCATCATCGACATCGACGGTTGACCGCCCAAACAACAACCAGAACCGACCCGCCCATATCGGCACATATGGGCGGGTGGGTCGCTGAGTTCTATCAATTCATGAAGCATCTACAGCCAGGGAATACGCCCCCATTGGAGTTGGCTCGCGCGACTGAAGTGGTTGTGAACTTGCCTGCTGTTCGATTTGGCGCAACCATGCCGATCGTCGACGACGAAGTCCCAGATCGGAGGGCAGCAATGGATATCGAGCGCGTGGCAGTCACGGGTGGCAGCGGTAAGGCCGGCGTGGCCGTCGTCCACGATCTTCGGGCACAAGGACTGGAAGTCCTGAATATCGACGTTGCGGCGTCGAGGAGTCCCGACGATCCCACGTTGATTGTCGACCTCACGGACCTTGGACAAACCATCGAGGCGCTTGCCGGGTTCGATGCAGTCGTCCACCTAGCGGCCATACCTGCACCGAACGTTGTCCCCGACGGGGAGACGTTCCGTATCAACACAATGTCGACATACAACGTATTCAGTGCCGCCGTTCAACACAAGGTCAAGAGGGTTGTGTGGGCGTCATCTGAAACTCTGATTGGGTTGCCATTTGTCCGCGAGCAACCCAGGTATGCGCCAATCGATGAGGATCACCCCCGTCTCCCTGAGTTCCACTACGCACTATCGAAACTGGTAGGCGAAGAAATCGCAGCGCAATTCAGCCGCTGGACAGGCATCCCTTTCACTGGGCTGCGGATATCCAACATCATGACCGAAATCGACTACAAACGTTTCCCGTCGTGGTGGGACGATCCAACCATACGTGCATGGAACCTGTGGGGCTACGTCGACGCCCGAGATGTCGCCCATGCTGTCCATTGCTCTCTGTCTGCACCAGCGCAGGGCGCAGAAGCATTCCTTATCGCGGCATCCGACACCTGCATGACTCGGCCTAGCAGCGACCTCCTCACTGAGGTCTACCCGATGGTTCCCACCACTCGGCCCGTAAACGGTCACGAAACACTTCTCGCAATTGACAAGGCACGATCCATGCTCGGGTACCAACCCCAACACTCGTGGCGCGACCACATCCAAGAGCGATAACCACCCGCCCATAACGGCACAAAGGGCTATGTCCTTCAGTACAGTTGCTGGTCCGAATCTGGGCCAGCGCCCCACTTTCGACCCTAGATCTTCGCTCCTGTGGGAATTGAGCACGCTGAAGGTCACCCAGGGCGGTCGGCGCCCCACCGCTGTACTCAATGCCATAGGCCCTACGGCACATATGCTCGCCTGATCGAGTCGAGCATATTGCCGGATATTCGTGGCTGGACAAACGACGGTTTCCAAGAGATCACAGCCGAACAGTGGTGCGACTCCCGCAGGGAGTACCGCAGCGAGACGCATGCAATAATGCCGTGATGATTGGAAGACTCCTGAGCGCCGCTGACAGGGCGACATGGCGCCAGTGGCTTGTCGCGAATTATCAGACCAAGGACGAGATCTGGCTTCAGTACCACCGTGTGCATACGGGGAAGCCGAGGGTCGCCTACAACGACGCCGTCGAGGAGGCGCTCTGCTTCGGCTGGATCGATAGCGTCGTGAAATCCATCGATGACGAAAAGTATGCGCAGCGGTTCACTCCACGACGGGCCCGAAGCAAGTACTCGCAAACCAACAAAGAGCGACTACGGCGACTCATCGACCAGGGTCAGGTCATGCCTGACGTCACCAAACAGGTCACGGACACTCTCGACGAACCGTTCGTTGTACCACCAGACATCGAAACCGCACTTCGGGTTGACCGAGCCGTCTGGCAGAACTTCACGGCGTACTCTGAGGCCTACCAGCGAATCCGGATTGCCTATGTCGACTCTGCACGCAATCGGCAAGACGAGTTCGACAAGCGTCTTGCGAATCTCCTTCGCAAGACAGCGGCAGACTCCCAGTTCGGCTTCGACATAGAGTCGTACTACTAATCAAGAACACCTCACCACAGTTGCGCTGACAGCACGCACCCGCCCATAGGTGCTGCGATGTCAGGGGGTCATTGCAACGCTTCGGCGAGTTTGTCTGATGGTGTCATCCATTCGAGGGTTTGTCGAGGCCGAGTGTTGAGTGAGTAGG
>JADWMG010000283.1 GCA_015767405.1 Actinomycetota bacterium | reverse complement strand
AGACAAGGTCCGTGAAGAGCTTCTACGGCGTGGGCGGGCGACCCAGCTCCGATACTTCCCGAAGGCTCCGATCAAGCGAGCGTATGTACTGTTCGGTCCGGAAACAGACGTACCAGCGGGCGAGGCTGCTCTGCTTATCCTCGGCTACTACCCGACCCCCGACCAGAGCACATAGGTGCCGATATGTGCGGGCTTAGTCGACGTTAGGTTTGTCTCCGGATTCGTCTTGGTCCGCCCGTATCGACTCAGATGTCTGTTCGTCAATCAGGTGTTCGATGCTCGGCTGGTAGATCTGGTCGAGCCACATAGGCGCCCCAGTTCCGGTCGGTCGCGGATTGTGCTTGTTGAACACCCAGCCCCTCTTCGCAGCCCAGCGTGAGTTCGCAACATACACAAGCACTAAGACCGTCACCAGTACGGCGAGCACGATGAATCCGATCACACGCGGAGGGTACCAGCAGAGCAGTCATGCTCGTGGCATGCATAGGTGCCGTCATGTGCGGCGCTTTCGAGCCCCTACACCTATCGAAACGAGTCCGATAATGGCTATCGCCGAAGGAACTGGGTTATTGGTAAGAATTATCGTGGCGACGGCGAACGCAACCATCAATCCGCCGACGAGCATCAGCGCCACACCACTGTTGTTCAGATTCTCGGTCACCAGCGCATCATTTCACGCGGGGTTCTGATGTTCAAGCCCCGAGCAAACGAAGGTGATCCGACATGTGCACCCAGTCTGGTACGCATCGGTGCCGATATGGGCGAGTACGAGCAGCCGCCCGATCCGCATCGATCATGTACCTTCGCGGTCGGGGATGATGTCGCTCCTTCGGATCAGGAGCGCGATGCTCAGGATGCCCACCCAGACGGGAAATGCCAGACCGACTGGCTCGCTCAGGATCGGCATGAAGAACATCACCAACGCGATGCCGTAGCCGAAGTAGGACAGCCACCGACTGAAAGCATTGCTTCGTAACGCAAGGGTCGATGTGCTGACCACAAACACGGCCTGCACTCGCAGCAGCACGAAGAGCAGCAGACTCGTCCCCAGCCCAGCCAGCGCAGCCAGGACGCTGGCATCCGGGACCCGGCCGTCGGCGAGATCGACGGTGACCGCACCGCTGGCGAGGGTGGCAGCGCCCACGAGCATCACCCCGGTGAGGAGTATCCCGCTTCCCAAGAACACCGTGGCGAAGAACCTGTCCTCGCGGTCTCCCACCCGCCGCCGGATGACCGCCACGAACCACAGAAACGAGACCGCGGATACGACCGACAGTGAAAGGCCGACAATCAGCGAGGTCCGGTTCGCAGGTTCTGCGTACCAGGCGGCTATCGCCGAGTCTGGGGCTGCCGGGTCGGGTGGTGAGTTGAGCAGGAGAAGTGAGATGAAGGACAGCACGGCGAACACAAGACCGGCGACGGCTGCGGCCTCAATTGAACGGAACCGGTTCCCAACCGAGGAAGGCGTCATCGCGGGATCATCTCATTGTCAGATCTGTGGTCAGCGCTTGATGCGTTGTTTGAACCCGGCGACACCCATGAAGAGCAGCGGTCGATCGACGATGTCGGGATCGTCGCCGAGTTCGGCCTGGATCAGCGTGTTGAGCTTGTCGTTCGCTGATGCAACGAGCGCCTCGTCATAAGCCGGGTGGTCCCGGTTGGCGAGGTTGTCTATCTCGTCGGGGTCTTCCCACAGGTCGTAGAGCGCCACATCATTGTCCCGGTAGAGATCGTCGATCGTTGCCGGTTGGTTGTGCTCGTTGATGGCGTGATACCGGATGAACTTGTAGCGGCCGTCGTAGACGCCGCGCATGACATGACGAGCGTCGAAGTGCGAGTCGCGGATCGAGCTGACGAGGCCCTTCGCCTTGTCCAGCCTGCTCTCCTGCTCCAGGGCGGCATCTTCATCATCACCCAGGTCGATCATCCCCGAGGCAACGTCGGCGATGAATTCCATGTCGATTGCCCACAACACGTCGTAGGTGTAGAGCGCACCAGTCCCGGGTTGGGTCGTCGAACCGCGTTCGGTGTGTGCCTCCGCGTCGGCGACGACTCCTGCAACATCGAAGCCCCGTAGCTGTGGGTCACGATCGGCCTGCAGCTCAGGGCTGACCCCGGCCCAACGCAACAGCGTCGGGACGATGTCAACAGATGTGCCAACCGCATCGGTGGTGCGACCTCCGGGATGGTCGGGATGTACCACCACAAACGGCACGTTCCACCCTTCCCTGAATGGGATGGCTCCCTTCTGGCGCATCCCGTGCCCGGCGACCATGTCACCGTGGTCGGCGGTGTAGACAATGATGGTGCGGTCGGCCTGTCCGCTGGCTTCGAGCGCATCGAGCACCGTCCCGATATGCCGATCGACATCACGCAGACAGTTGAGGTAATAGTTCAGGTACCGCTTCCACATGTCATGCCGATCGACTGGCATCTCCCCATAGCTGATGTCACAGAGACGGCGGTAGTAGCGAACCGCCTCGGGATGCTGGTCGAGCGGATCATCAAACGACGCCGGAAGCTCCACATCCCACTGCTTCTCGTAGATCGGGTCGTCGGGTTCCGGGCTGATCTGCACCAACCCGCTCACCTGGGTGTCCCCGGTGCCGTCGGCGTCGAAAAACATGATGTCGTGGGGGTTGCAGAAGTTCACCGCCAGGAACCACCGCTGGGACTCGCCAATCTCCCCGGCTCGATCCGTCAGCCACTCTGCAGCGTCGACTGCGATCTCGCCATCCCGTTCAAACCCGTCGCGGGCCTCGCCCCAGACCTCCCCGAAGTCCTGGTAATCGGAGAACCCGTACGGCTCCAATGCGTCCCTGGTGTGCTCCCCAGTGACCGTGCTGAGATGCCACTTGCCCTTGAACGCTGTGTAGTAGCCAGCGTCGCGCAGCATGTGACCAACGGTGCGGACCACCTCCGGGTCGAGATCGTCGATCCACGCCATGTTGGTGTTGTCCCACATCCCGTTCTGCACCGCATGTACCCCGGTGAACATCACCGAACGCGACGGAGTACACAAAGCCGTATTGACCTGATAGCTGTCGAAAACCAGCCCAGCATCCTCGAGACGCTGCCGGTTCGGCAACTCGTAGCCCTCCGGACGCGGCGCGTGGGCAAAGGTCTGATCCGTCGACACAAACAGGATGTTGAACGGCTGAGACTCGTCT
>JADWMG010000282.1 GCA_015767405.1 Actinomycetota bacterium | reverse complement strand
GTCAACCAACGCAATGGATCGTCGGGCGCGGATCGATCGACTGATCGAGCTCCTCACGACCTACGACCCGCACCCAATCCGTCAACGCAACAGTGCCCTTCGATCCGCTCGAGTACATCAACTTCGAGTTGCCGTGGGATGGGCTCTACGCTGACTGATCCGACCAGTGTCGACTCGGGGGAACCTTCTGATCTCCTTGACCCCGGTTGATGGGTTTTGTCGGTAGGGCTACGCTGCCGCCACATGGTGGGCCTGATTTCTCATGACTGAAATGTGGATCGAGCTCCTGCCCGTTCTGTTGGCGATGATGATCTCACCGGCCAGAACGCTCGCCGTAATCGTGTTGCTGCACACACCACGGAGCACGACGACCGCTCTCGGCTACGTGGGAGGAATGGCCTCGGCAATGCTGCTCCAGGGGGCCGGGCTCGGCGCAGCGATGAGCCTTGTCGGCCTTACCTCCGATGAGCGCTCCGGTGACCTGGCAATCTTTGTAGGTGCTCTGTTCGTCGTCGGCGGGATAATCCTGCTGGCCGGTGCACTCAAGATCGCCACCGCTCCAACATCCGGAGGTGGATCGCTCGCGTCAGTCCTCGACCGGCTAGAACACACCGAACCTGCCGGCGCGTACAAGGTTGGATTCGGCTGGCTCTTCGCGAGCCCTAAGCAATGGGTGTTCGTGCTGACGGCCGTCGCGGTCATATTCGCCGCGGAGCTTCGACCGGTCGGGAGCTTGGGCAACTACGCGGTCTTCACGCTCCTCGTGCAAGCCGCCTACTTCGTGATCATCGGCGCCTACGCCATTGCGAAAGTGAGGGTGGGCCGGCTTCTAGACACAGTGTTTGGATGGTTGAGGGGTCACCTTCGTCCGACTGCCATCGGGCTCTTCGTGTTCTTCGGCATCGTGTTTCTGATAAAGGGCTTCTCCGCGCTGAACTGAATGTCGGACACCGGGCGCACGAAGAATCACCTGACCCAAGTTTGAGTGTGGGCGAAACCCGCCCCGCAACCTCACCCGCGTGATCCGGCGTCTGCGAGGCCGCTCATGATCGCTTACCGGGACACAACAACAAGCGCTGCGCTACCGGTGAGGTGCCGCAGCGATCTCAACGTTCCACATCTGGATAGACAGCGTCTTCGAAGCTGCGTACCTTGGCCGTGCACCAGTGAGTCCGGCCGACGACCATTGGCGACATGTATTATGCCCGCAGCCCGCGGGCCCACTGTCTATCTGGGAGAGGCACTTTGACAGCACCACACCTGAAATCGAATACTGCAGAGGGTCACAAGGCGGAGAGGTTGAGCCATGCGCTCTACGGGCTGATCATCGTCACCGCAACATTGGTCGCAGAACAGATGCACGTAACAGAGGTGAGCGACGCTCTCGGGCTGCTGTTTGGCACAGCACTCGTGCTGGTTTTGGCGCATACCTACAGCTCGGTCATGGCCAGACGAACGATCGAAGGTCACAGTCTCGGGAAGGCTGAGCGCAAGCTCGTAATGAAGGACAATTTGCCGGTTGTCCTTGCCATCATCGTTCCAGCGGCGCTATTCCTGCTCGCAGGGATGGACTTGATAACGCTGAACGCGGCATACGTGACTGCAATCGTCTTCAGCCTGCTTTCCCTGTTCGGTCTTGGCATCTATGAGGGCCGGATGGCCTCGCTGGCGTGGGTCCACTCGCTTCTCAGTGGTCTCGCCGCGGGTACGATCGGCCTCATCGTCGTCGCGTTCGAGGCGTTCTTCGAGTGATCGGGCTCAGCCCGCTCCCGCCGGTTGCGCCTGGTCAGGCCCTGGCTCAGCGTCGTCCCAGCTCGACTTGAGAGGCTTGTACAACAACGCCAAAATGGCCGTGGTGACGACCACCGAAACCGCGATTGACAGCACCGGTTTGTCGTCAATGACCGAGGCGACCAAGTAAGAGAAGATGCAGGTGTAAGAGGCCCAAAGCGTGCCCCCGATGGCATCCCACAGCAGGAAGCGACGATAGGGGTAGCGGGTAAGACCCATCGTGGCGCCAACGATGAAGCGGAGTCCAGGCACGAACCGGCCGAACACGATCAGCATGGGCGCGGTACCACTCAACACTTCGAGGGCGCGTGCCGCTTTGGGATTCTGTTCCGCCTTGGCCACCTGGGCAGTCATGTATCGGCGGAGCACCGTACGCGACAGCCAGTAGAGCGTCGAGTCGCCAACGATCGCGCCAGCGGCGCCGGCCAGGATCACCCGCCATAGCTCGATTTCTGACCCAGATTGCGCCGCCAGGTTCGACGCCGTCGTGAGCAGTGATTCGCTTGGAAATATCGGGATGACTGCGTCGAACGCGACGAACGAGAAGATGACGAGATATGGCCGGTCGAGACTGCTGATGTCAATACTGGCAACCAGGGACGCTATGAGGGGTGCCAGCCAAAGCAGGACAAGACCGCCGAGCCCGACAAGCAGGATCCACCGGAACCGGGGGAAATGGCGCCAGCGAGATCGAGGTTCGTCTGTCATGACTTCTTGTCCGTCACGACGCTACGAATGGTCACGCACGATTGATCACGTGCGCCAACTTAGTCAGCGTCCAGCCCGTCCCAGGGCAGGTCGAAGTTGATGTACTCGACCGGGTCGAAGGGCAGCGTGTCGAAGTCGACGGGTGGGTTCGCGAGTTGTTTGGTCGCCTCGCGGGCGTTGTCGATTCCCGTGAAGGGTACGCCGCGCTTGGTTTTGCGGTCCGGGTACTTCTGCTTCCACAGTTCGTGCCGCGCCCGCATACGTGTGAACGAGCTGCTGTTGGCCAGGTAGGGCACGAGAGCCGGGAACATTTCGCGCGGGTCATTGTACAAGTCGTAGAAGGCCGCTCCCGGAAGACCTGGATGGTCGCCTACCCAAACCCGCTTGAACCGGCCCTTGGTAGTCGCAGCCAGGATGTTGCCGGTATAGACAAAGTTGTAGTCCCGGCGGCCGTTCGTGTCGCCCTTCAGTAACAAGGCCGTCTGGTCGATGCCGTCAATGATGCGATCGGTCGGAATGTTTTCAGTTGCTCCGGCGAGCCTCGCGAAGGTCGGGAACAGGTCGACCTCGTGGAACATGTCGCCGACGACAGATCCAGGCGCGATCATCCCCGGCCACCATGCAAAAGCAGCCACGCGGATGCCGCCCTCCCAGTAGTCGCTCTTGCCGCCGCGGAAGAC
>JADWMG010000281.1 GCA_015767405.1 Actinomycetota bacterium | reverse complement strand
GCGTCGTGAGATCGGACTTCGTTCGAACCTTGACAATCTCTCAGACTTGAGTGTGCGGGAGCCCTCTGGTCTGATTCAACCACTTGTTGGGGCTGCCGCGATTGCTCGCTTCGTGGATCACGATGCGCCGCGGGCTACCACTCGGTAACCATGCGCGATTAGCATGGGGTTTCTATGGAGCCGACCTATACCGCTGATGCCGAGGCCTACCGTGAGAAGGTTCAGGCCTTCCTCGCAGAGAAGCTTCCCCCCAACTGGAACGGAACTGGGGCACTCGAAGGAGAAGCACTCACGGAGTTCGTAACCGAGTGGCGCAAGACTCTCTACGAGGCCAATTATCTGGCTCCCGGATGGCCTCAGGAGTACGGTGGAGCGGGTCTCAGCGCCACCGAACAGGTCATCCTTGCCGAGGAGTTCACCCGTGCCGGTGTCCCAGGTGGCGGCCCCAACGATCCCTTCGGAATCCAGATGCTCGGTAACACGTTGCTCATGTGGGGCACCGACGAGCAGAAGTCGCACTACCTGCCACGCATTCTGTCTGGCGAAGACACCTGGTGTCAGGGCTATTCCGAGCCCGACGCGGGTTCTGATCTCGGTAATGTAGGTCTGAAGGCCGAACTCGACGGTGACGAATGGGTTCTGAACGGTCAGAAAATCTGGACCTCAGCGGGGCATCTTGCCGATCACATATTCACGCTCGCTCGAACCGATCCCGATTCACCCAAGCACAAGGGCATCTCGTTCCTGCTTGTTCCGATGGATCAGCCTGGCATCGAAGTGCGTCCGATCAAGATGATCTCTGGTGACAGCGAGTTCAACGAGGTCTTCTACACCGATGCGCGATGCGCCAAAGGTGATGTTGTGGGTGGTGTCAACAACGGGTGGGGAGTGGCAATGTCTCTTCTCGGGTTCGAGCGCGGTGAGGCAGCAGCCACGGGTCCGATTCGGTATCAGGGCGAGTTCGACCGGCTCGTCGAGTTGGCGCGTGAGCACGGTGTCGCCGACGATCCGATAATCCGGCAACGTCTCGCGTGGTGCTATTCGAAGGTGCAGATCATGAAGTACCTCGGGCAGCGAACACTCACGCAGTTTCTCGCCGGGCACCACCCCGGACCCGATGGTGCGATCTCCAAGCTCTACTGGAGTGAGTACCACACCCAGGTGACCGAGCTTGCGGTGGATATCTTGGGTGCCGATGCGCTCTTCGCTGAGGGGCGCCCTCCTTCATCAGCGTTCCAGACCGATGATCCGGGAGCCCCTAACTCTTCGGCTTCCTGGGTGGGCACGTTCCTCAATGCTCGTGCGGGCACGATCTATGCCGGGTCATCTCAGATCCAGCGCAACATCATCGGTGAGATGATCCTCGGTCTGCCCAAAGAACCAAGGGTTTGAGTCGGGTCCGGCCGAGTCAGAATCGGATTTGAGTCGGGTCTCGTGGGCCGGGCAGTTCTTGTTGTGGTGGCGCATCCGCGTTTGTGGTTGACCGCGCTGCGGCAGGCTCGGCGGGTTGTACCGCGCGGATGGTGGCGGCATCGACCGTTCATGCCGTTGCCCGCGCGGGAGTACATGGAATTCCGACTGCTCACACAGTACGGCGATATTGCGCATCACCCCGAGCCTCACGATGTGCTCAACTACCTGCAATGGTGCCGCGAATGGGATCGGTCCGACGTCTGAGTGACGATCGGTTGAGTAAGGCTGATGAGCGATGCTGAGCGCGCTGGTTCTCAACGCGAGTTTCGAGCCGCTCAGTGTTGTGTCAGAGCAACGAGCGGCGTGTCTCGTCCTCGCCGATAAGGCCGATGTCCTGGAGGAGAACGGTCGCATGATCCATTCGGAGAGGCTCTCGTTGCCGGGGCCGTCCGTGATACGCCTTCGATATATGGTCAAGGTGCCGTACGTTCGACGCGCTGCACTGTCGAGGCGAGCGATCTTCGCTCGTGACGACTATCAATGCCAGTACTGCGGACGGCGCGCCGACTCGATAGATCACGTTGTGCCGCGATCCAAGGGCGGTGTCCACAGCTGGGAGAACGTTGCGGCAGCATGCCGACCGTGCAATCTCGGTAAACGTGACCGTACGCCAGATGAGGCGGGCATGTGCCTGGCCAGGCCCTGCCGTGCGCCTCGTGCCACAGCGTGGGTGGTCGTCTCAGTGAGCGGGGTTCCCGACGCCTGGCGGTCCTATCTGTCAATGGCGTCCTGATCGCGGTGTTCGACCCTCGTGTTCTGAGCAGCGTGCCTGATTGCCATGATTGATGTCACGTTTGATTGCCATGTCTGACCGATACCGCCTCGTTCGGGAAAGCTCAACTGCGGAGGACTTTCACAATCGACGAGTAGTCGAGCCTGTGAGGCCGGAGATCTGGTGGCACGAAGTGACTCGACCGGCAGTAGTCCTGGGCTCTACCCAATCCTGGGACCATGTCGATGATGACGTGTGTCGAGATCGCGGAGTTGACGTTGTGCGTCGTCGCAGCGGCGGGGGAGCGGTGCTGCTGGTTCCCGGACAAGTCACCTGGGTCGACATCGTCCTGCCTGCTGGGGCACCAGGTTGGGCCGCAGACGTGCACGGGCCGATGGTGTGGCTCGGTCGGATTCTCCGTGACGTCCTGAAAGATCAACTGCTAAATGATCATCTGCCTGCACAGCACCTTTCTGTCCACGAAGGAAAGATGATCGTGACTCCCTGGTCGTCTCTCGTGTGCTTCGATGGAATCGGAGCGGGGGAGGTACTGATTGACGGAGAGAAACTGATCGGGCTCAGCCAGCGCCGCACCCGTTCGGCAGCTCGCCTGCAATGTTGCTGGTACTCCAGCTACGACCCCGGTGAACTCGCCTCGCTGCTCGATCCACAGGCGCGACCGTCACTCGCAGAGTTACGTCCCGTGGCCACGATCGCGCGATCAGTGGCCGACGCAATTCCCGAAGTGCTGCTCGATCGCCTCAACGCCTGACGCAGCGACCCCGATGAGTCGCTTCTGGTCATGTCGCTCAACTCCGTTACGACAACCTCCGCGCCGATGGTCACGAGGTGGTGGGGATCTCGAGACGTCATACTGCCGGCGGAATCGTCTGGGACGTCGAGGCAGGGAAGCTCGACCCAGCGGAACTGGAAGGCGTCGATGCGGTCGTGCATCTGGCGGGCGAGTCGATCCAGGGGCGTTGGACTGCGGCGAAGAAGCGGCGCATCCTGCGGTCGCGCGTCGACTCGACCGAGTTGCTCGCTTCGACCATCGCGTCCCTCGATCGACCGCCGCGTGTCGTCGTGTCAGGATCGGCGATGGGGTACTACGGAAATCGCGGTGAAGAGGTGCTCACAGAGTCGGCGGCCGCCGGAACCGGGTTCCTCGCGGACGTGACACGCGCCTGGGAGGGAGCGGCAGCCCCGATTGCTGACAGCGGTATTCGCCTCTGCCTTGCTCGCACTTCGATCGTCCTCGCCACCGAGGGCGGGGCGCTGCCGAGGATGCGCACAATCACAAGAGCGGGGCTCGGCGGCCCACTCGGGAGCGGTCGACAGTTCTGGAGTTGGATAACGCTTCGCGATGAGGTCGCCGCGCTGCGCTTCCTGATCGACAGCGATGTCGAGGGTCCCGTCAACCTCGCCACGACAGACGCGGTGCGACAACGCCAGTTCGCCAAGCAGCTCGCGGCCGCCCTCGGTCGGCCCGCCGTCATCCCAGCTCCCGGTTTCGCGATCCGGACGGCACTCGGTGAAATGGGTCGCGCCCTGCTGCTCGATTCGACGCGTCTCGAGCCTCGCGTCCTCGTCAAGGCAGGCTTCTCGTTCGAGTCCGTGGACCTCGACGCTGCTTTCAGTCTGCTTCTCGGCACCTGAGAAAAATTGTTGCATCCGGATCGGGTGTGTCGACCGTAGGAACCTACACATCCCACAACATGGAGGTTTCAAATGAAGACCCGTACCACCCGCACCACCCGCGCCGCTGCGGCGGTCATGTCACTTGCACTCGTCGCCGCCGCTTGCAGCAGTGATGGCGACGACAACTCGGCCGACACGACTGTCGCCACCGAGGCACCCAGCACCGAGGCACCCAGCACCGAGCCAGCTAGCACAGAGGCAGCCGCTGCCGAAGAGTCCGGCACGGTCGTCGAGGTCGCTGTCGAATCGGGTGAGTTCCCGACGCTTGT
>JADWMG010000280.1 GCA_015767405.1 Actinomycetota bacterium | reverse complement strand
GCCTCGACCTCATGCCCGCGGGCGGTCAGGGCGTCGCCCCAGTTAGCCGGTGAGTGGCCTTCGAGTCGCACTTTCGGCGGGCTTCCTGCTGTCCATGTGTCGAATCCAGTGTCGGGACCGCGAAGCGCCCATCGCCCGGCATTGATTGCGACGGCGGGGGACTGGTTGTGGTGGAACAGCCTTGTCGCGATTTGCAACAAGATCTGGGGCTGGGCGTCGCCACCCATCGTGCCGAAGACCGCAGCGAGGCGACCCGACCGTGTTGCGAGCGCGGGGGAGAGTGTATGTGGCGGCCTGCGCCCTGGGCTCAACTCGGCCGGGTGACCAGGAATCAAGTTGAATCCCATTCCGCGGTTGTGCAGGTTGATGCCTGTGTTCGGTTCAACAAGGTGGCTGCCGAATCCGGACGCATTCGACTGGATCAGGGAGACACCCATCCGCTTGCCATCGGTACCGGTACCGGTAGTACATAGGTAGGTGGTGTCCCCGTCAGCTGCCGGCGCCGGTCGGCGGCTTGCCGATTCGAGCCCGATCAGGTCGAGCCGATTGTCGATCAAGTCGAGGAGTGTGGCTCCATTGGCATCCTCGTGGAGAACATCGGGCCGGTCGAATGCGACAGCGCCGGCCGCTTCGATGAGCAGATGGGCCCACCGCTCGTCGTCAGGATCATCGGGTAGGTCTAATCGCTCGGCCAGGCGCGCAGCAGCGAGGGTCAGGTAACCCTGCGAGTTGGGTCCGATCGTGTTTAGATCGACTCCGAAGGCCGTGGCTGTAAGCGGAGTGACCCAATCAGCCTGGTCGAGGCGCAGGTCGAGATCTGAGAACTGTTCGCCACCCAACTTCTGGAGGCCTTCTCCGAAGGCACCCAAATAGAAACTCTCCCGCCCACCGATCGCTAGTCCAGTCAGGACCAGAGCCGCGCCGGGGCGGCGAACCCTGGCCCCTGTTGTGGTGGCCTGGGTTGCCAGTTCCGCCAGATTCTCGCGGCGCGGAGCATCGAGGACCCGCAATGAATGCACCAATAACGGGCTTGCGGGGAATCCATCGGCGGCTAACTGTCTGGCAGGAGCCAGGATGACATCGAGCGGCAGCGATCCAAACCGGTCGTGCAGTGCCATCCAGCCATCGATGCAGCCTGGGATCGTGACCGATCGAATGTCGTTCTTGAACGGCATTTCGTTGAAGCCCTCGGCACGTAGATCGTCTGGGTTCACGCCCGATCCGGCGTGGCCAGACGCGTTGAGAGCAACGGTCTGCCCTGGCTGCGTGCGATCATTTGCGTCGTCCACGTGCACGAGCGCGAACAAGTCGCCGCCCATCCCGCAGAGGTGTGGCGCTGTTACGGCGATCGCGGCATTGGCGGCGATCGCGGCGTCGACAGCGTTGCCGCCTTTGGAGAACATCTCCAATCCAGCCGACGTGGCGAGTTGATCAGCGCTGGCCACCATGTAGTTGGGGGCGCGGACCGAACCACGCGGAGCATCGGTTGAAGGCATTCGGCTGACGATACGCCGGTCAGCCGGGTGGCGTTGCTTTCCACTCGCCACGTTCCATCAGAACGTCACGAAGCATCTCAGGGTTGTCCGTCATGATGCCGTCGACCCCAAGATCGAGCAGGCGGCGCATCTCAGTTGGGTCGTTGATTGTCCACACGTGTACGGGAAGTCCGAGCCGATGGGCGTCGTTCACGAACCGCTCACTGACGATCGTGACGCGCGTGCCCTTGATCGACCCACCAGCCTGCAGCGGTACCTGTGCGATGCGCGGCGCTGCCCCTCCTAGCCGTCTTGCGAGACGAACCGATGCAACCTCGCGAGGACTCAGGCATGTCAGCAGATCTGGGCCCGCTTGCTGACGAAGCGTGCGCAGTCGTTTGTGACTGAACGATCCGACGCAGACACGGTCGATGGCTTCCCGCTCTTGGAGTAGATCGAGGAGGATCGGCAGCGCCTCGTCTGATTTGCAGTCGATGTTGAACCGCGCCTCGGGAAACATCTCGAGCAGGTCAGCCATCAAGGGAATTGGTTCGCGTCCGTCGACGAGGGCCTCCGAGACCTCCGACCAATCGAGATCCACGATGTTGCCTGGCCTGTTGCATGTGCGAGAGAGGTCGGTGTCGTGGAACGCGACGAGTACCCCGTCCGCAGTCAGGTGAACGTCCGTCTCCAGATAGCGATAGCCGAGTGAGACAGCGTGCTCGAATGCCGGAAGTGTGTTCTCAGGATGTTCGCTGTTGCCGCCGCGATGCGCGAACGCAATCGGTCCCGGCCAATCGAGATATGGATGTGTGGCAGTGCTCACTTGCTCACGTCCGTATCAGATGCTGCGGCCCGCAGCCTTCCAGTACTCGTCCTTCAGGAGCCGCTTGTAGAGCTTGCCGGTTGGGTGGCGGGGGAGTTCGTCGCGGAAGTCGATCGAGCGGGGACACTTCACGTCGGCAAGTTGCGATTTGCAGAACTGGATCAGCTCAGATGCCAGGGCGGAAGCGGCGGCCTCGTCGACAGGCGTCTCGACCGGTTGAACGACCGCTTTGACCTCTTCACCGAAGTCAGTGTTGGGCACGCCGAATACGGCAACGTCGATCACCTTGGGGTGCGTGACGAGGATGTTCTCGGCTTCCTGGGGATAAATGTTGACCCCGCCCGAAATGATCATGTACGCCTTGCGGTCGGTGAGGTACAAGAAGTCGTCCTCATCCAAGTAGCCGACGTCGCCGAGCGTGCTCCAACCTTTCGGGTGGCGCGATCCCTTTGTCTTCTCGGGATCATTGTGGTACTCGAAGTCACTGCCTCCTCCGAAGTAGACGGTCCCGGAATGGCCGACCGGTACTTCCTCGCCGTCGTCGCCGGTGATGTGCAACGTGCATCCGATCGGCATGCCGACCGTGCCCTCGTGTGCGAGCCACATCTCGCTGTTGCAGTACACGAATCCGTTGCCTTCGCTGCCGGCGTAGTACTCGTGAATCACGGGACCGAACCACTCGATCATCTGCTTCTTCACCGGCACCGGGCAGGGTGCAGCGGCGTGGATGACGATTTCCAGCGACGACACGTCGTAATTGGTTCGTACGTTCTCGGGTAGTTTGAGCATGCGGATGAACATTGTCGGGACGACTTGGCTGTGCGTGATCTTGTACTTCTCGATCAGCTGGAGATATTCCTCCGCGTCGAAGTTCTCCATTGCCACGATGGTTGCTCCGCATGCGTG
>JADWMG010000279.1 GCA_015767405.1 Actinomycetota bacterium | reverse complement strand
TCACATGTGCCGTTATGCCTGGCCTCGGCGACGAACGTGGATTGTCGTGGCTAGGGCTCGCGGCCGCTTTCGATGATCGCAATTGATGCATCGATGTCACCGGTCCGGACAAAGTGCTCCATGCCCCGCCAGAACGTACCGGTGCCAATTGGCGGAGGCATCCGGTCAGATGCGTCGAGAACCTTCGTCTCGGCGCGAATGACGAGTTCACCGAGCACGCGGTCGAAGTTGTTGGCGAGATCGGGCCCGTAGTCGTCGAGGTCAAACGTCGCGTGTGGTGACAGATAGCCGCCGGATCTCGCCCAAGCAAGACCGGATTCGGGAGTCGCGAGGAACTCCATGAACTGATCTACTTCTGGGCGGACGTCGAAAGCAACCGCGGTATCTGCACCGAGAACGAGTGGCGGGAGCTGTGACTCGTCCGGCTCCTCGATCAACGGCAACACGAAGACGAAGAGGTCGTCGGCGATTTCGATGTCGCCTGGCACGGAGCTGAGATAGAACGAAGCCTGCCGGTGGAGGAAGCACCGCGGTGCTTCCTCCAACATCGGATCACCGGCGTCGGTCCAACTGACTGACAACGCTCGACTCGTTCCTCCGAGCACCCTGTTCGGGACGTGAATGATCTCTTTCAGGATCTCGAATGCTCTGCGAATCTCCGGACTGTCGAAGCTGAGATCACCCGCTACCCAAGACTCGTAAGTCTCGACGCTGGCCGTACGGAGTACGATGTCTTCTATCCAGTCCGTTGCCACCCATCCCGTGGCATCAAAGGCCTCGATACTGAAGCACCAGGGCTGGTGGCCCTCGTCCTCAAGCTGGCGGGTGAGGTCAAGCATGCTGGCCCATGACGACGGAACCGAATATCCACGATCTGCGAAGGCGCTCGGCGGATACCACACGAGACTCTTCACGCTGGTTCGATAGATAACTCCTTGGAGAACGACCATCGTCTCTGCCAGGGTCGTGTCGTAGTTCGCTTCGATGGCCGCGAGAGTTGGCGCTGACAGCGGCGCTGTGCGGCCCTCATCTGCGAGCGCCTGCGCGACCGCGGGTTGAGGCACTATGGCGACATCAGGCGGGTTCTCGGTGTCGAGGCGCTCCTGCAGCTCTGACGCAAGCGAAGCTGTCCCGGTGTATCGAACGTCGATTCCGGTTCGCTCTTCGAACACAGAGAACGATGCTGCGAACCTCTCGGCCTCAATCCCGCGGTACGGCCCGAACACGGTGATATGGGGTCCCGTCCCGTCAGACGTCGCAGGCGAACACGAAGCAAGGACTAGCGCGGCCACCATGGCCAGCAAGACCCGGCGTATTCGCTTCATCGGGTCGACGCCGCCTCGATGACCTCGGACTCGTATGCGACGCGAAGGTCAACGTTGATGCCGGTATTCTCGCTTATCAATTCTGCCAGAACCCACGCCGGTTGTTTCTGGCCCGTGATAACGACTTCGATATCGATATCAGCGCGACCGCCGGAGGTTGCGACGTCGATGGACTGGACGGTCGCCGTTTCGTCCCAATCGTGGACGGTGTCGAGAGCCGTGCGTTCCACTTCTTGCTCTCGGATCTCTTGCGCAGTGTGCAGAGCCAATGGCACCACAATCAGTCCAAGGGCAAAAAGCGTTACGCCGAGCCCTGCCGTCAGGCGACCCTTCGCCATCTGCCGGATGTGTGGTGGGACGAATCCTGAGACGACGAGTACGGCCCCAGCCGAGAGCACGATTGCCACGAAGTTCGTCAGGAACAAGAGCATTGCTCCCCGGGCATCCCCGTACTCCCCGAGCCAGGCCGATATCCCGACCGCCGCAAGCGGCGGAACGAGCGCAACAGATATCGCGACACCCGGAAGCGATGCTCCTGCCGTGCGATGCGCTAGGACGTAGCCAGCCGCAAGGCCCGCTGCGATCGCGATTCCGAGATCGAGAAGTCCGGGTTCGGTGCGCGAGACGACCTGTTGAGAGAGCTGAGCTGCCGTGAACGCGCCGGGCGCGAGCCATGAAATGGCGAACGAGACACATACCGCGGCAGTGGTGCCAAGGAGAACCACCGCTACTGACGTCGCAATACGCCGAGGCTGTCCATACACAACCGCTGCCGACGTAGCCAGAATCGGCGTCATCAGGGGTGCAACCAGCATCGCACCGATAACGACGGCCACCGAATCCGCGAGTAACCCGAAAGTGGCAATGGCCGTCGATAGAACGAGAAGAGCAACGAACCGTTTCAGATACGGAACGCGATTGACTCCCTCATGAAACAACTCATCGAGCGCCGCCGTTCGCTCATCTTCGGTCCACGGCTCAGGCGCTCTGATTCGCGCCAGGAGCGTTCCAACCGGCGTCAGGACGTCACCACCGTCCCGGTCTTCATGCTCCGTTGTACTCATCTCGACACGCTTCCCGTTGGCCGTTCAATCGACGCAGGATACGTGCCAACGCTTCAACGCTGCCAAACGGTCGACAACGACAGAACCGACGAGCGCATATCCGGCAATATGGGCGGTCTGGTGGGAGCGCATATGTGCCGTTATGGGCGGGTGTCAATCCTCTGGGCCGTCAGCGGGGAAGACGACAGGTTCCGTTCCGATTCGTACCAGCACCACCTCAGCGGCGGAGCTACTCATGTTGCCCTCACGATGGACGGTGTGCTTCGGCACTCGGAAGTACTCACCCTCTCCCACGTCGATTCGATCACGCCCTCCAGGACCAAACTCCAAAGTCACGTGTCCCTTGAGGACGTAGCCAATGGTGACGTTGTCGCCGTGGTGGTGCCACCCAGACATCGTCTCCGGGGAAGCCTCCACATGCCCGAACCAATGACCATCCTCTTCGAAAGCCACCCGCCGTCTCAGGCCAGGAGTTCCCTGCGCATTGTCGAGTTCATCGTCACGAAGCCTCTGAACCGGTTCTTCCATCGTCGCAAGCCTCCTGACCGCTAACCATCGTGAACCAACTCTTGCAGTATTCGTCGCCGTGGTCAACGTGGTATACCGCCCATATGTGCCGATATGGGCGGCTACAGTCTCGGCCAGACTCCCGCAATCTGGACCCGTTGGAGCCAGCTAGAGGCACCGCATAGCGCGGTCACTCAGTCGGATCAATCCATCTCGCGTTGGATGTCCTCTTCAGTGATTGGCCTCTCCCCCCGGTAGGTCTGCCACCCGTGCAACACCAAGCCGATACCCCAACCCGCCATCACCCAGCCAGGCCAGAAGTAGCCGCCGCCCGAAACCGC
>JADWMG010000278.1 GCA_015767405.1 Actinomycetota bacterium | reverse complement strand
TACCGGTTGAAGCTTCACACCGAAGACGATCCCGGGTGGGTTCGCCGCGCACAGTCCTGCGGCTTCGACATCCGCAGCGGGCGCACCTTCATCGGCGCCGTCTACTTGTTCTTCGGCGGTGCCGCACTCCGGAGCTGCGAGGCGCGTGGGGCCGAGTACTGGGAAGGCGATACTCGCCAGCTCGTCACCCTCAATGTTCGGTTGGGTCTCGGGGGGTACTCCCAGGCGCCGTATCGAATCGGCGAATGACAGCGGTTGTGGCACTGGCCGACCCGAGATGAACGCCCAGACACCGAGCCAACGTTGCTGATACTCGCGCACGGTCAGGACATTTCCGGCTGACGGCACGGGAACGATGTCCATGAGAGCCGGGTCGCTAGCAGCCCTTGGGTAATACCACATCACCGGAATCATCGATACGTCGTTGTTCCATTGAGCGAGAAACCGGGTGACGTCGAAAGCCGCACGCGAATCTTGAACCTCCGGTGGCGCGAGGCTGGCATGGGGGTACCCGGCATGGTTGTCCCAGGTCGAACCAATGAACTGGTAGGCGCCCGAAGCGTTCCCCTTGTTCGGAGCGAGTGTGTAGTTGCCGCGCGATTCCAGGTATCGAATGGTCGCAAGGATGTGAGCAATCTGGCTTGGATACGCAGTCACATGCTGTTGGACGGGTGCCGGGGCGAGCGTGGTTGTCGTGGTAGGTGGTATTTGGGTGTTCTCCGCTTTCGTAGCGGGTTCCTGATCGGGCAGCGACGGAACCACACTGGTTGTGGTCGTCGTGGTCGTCGTGGTCGTCGTGGTCGTCGTGGTCGTCGTGGTCGAAGTGCTGGTCGTGGTGCCAGCAGCCACCGTCGTAACTGGAGTGTTGCTCTCCTCCTCCAACGGGCTCACGGATTCGGTTGTTTCTTCGGCGACAGCGGTTGCGGCAGCCGAAACAGTGCCAATCGAAACCGCTGCGGACATTGAAAGTGTCACCAGCAGAAGCGTTCTCGAGCCCGATCGGCGCGAGAAGCCAGCGGCACTTGGCGACAAGGGACGGGGTGGGAACATACTCATGGATTCAAAGGGCTTTTGGCGGCATGCATTGTGTATCGGCACGACTCACCCCAAAATCGAGCACGATCTGAATCTAGTGCCCTTCTCGAACTCCGACAGTCACCTTCAACGCCCGCAGCCAATTGCCGCTACCTTCGATGCCCTTGGACGCATCAGATTCGACAACGACGGAAGTTGATACGTCAAATCGTCGCGACGTCGCGCTCGGCATCGACATCAACGGTGCACAGTTCCAAGCAGGTTTGGTCACGGCCAAGGGCGAACTGATCGATCGAGCAACGGTAGCTGTCGAGTCCGATGTGGGTCCGGAGTCCCACTACACGGCGTTGGCGATGATGGTTTCGGAACTCACAGGGGTTGCGGCCGAACGCCACGATGTTCGAATTCGCGCGGTCGGTGTAGGAAGTGAGGGCCCGGCACGACAAGGTCTCGAGTTCGTTTCCTCGGCCGGGTTGCCGTCATGGCGCGAGTTTCCGTTGAGTAGCCGTCTCGAAGAGCTGACCGGATTGCCCGTGTTCGGTGATCTCGACGCGAAGGCTTTGGCCCTGGCCGAGGGGTGGCTTGGCGCAGCACAGGGCCATCCGGACTTCTGTGTCATCACAGTTTCATCGACCATCGCCGGAGGCATCGTGCTCGACGGTCAACTCCTGGAAGGCGAGTCGGGGTCAGCGGGCAACATCGGTCATATGATCGTCGAGCCTGGAGGTCGTCGATGTCGTTGTGGCACACAGGGATGCCTCGATGCCGAGGCATCCGGCCAGGCGATCGAGGCCATCACGGGACGCCCGCCATCAGAGCCCACATACGAGATCATGCAACGCACGGGGGGCCTGGTGGGGCGGGCGGCGGCGATGGTGTGCAATGCCTTCGATCTCACGTTGGTAGTCGTCGGAGGAACTGTGGCTTCAGGCTTCGGAGCGACCTTCTTTCACGCCGCTCAGGTCGCGCTCGATGAGAATGCGCGGCTGACCTATAGCCGCGGTGCCCGGATCACACCTTCGCGTCTCGGTGAGTCCGGTCCGGTCATCGGAGCAGGAGCTCTCGGGTGGCGCGGAGTTCGTCGCGCCGCTCGTCAGGTGAGAAATCAGCCGCCGAACGCTCGGTAGATACGTTCTGCCGGCCCTCGTCCGAAGTGACGACTCCATGCGACTGCCGCGAATATGCCGACTACCCAGAATCCCAGTGCGAATGTGAGGGCGGTATCGAGCCCTGCCGGGTCTACCCAGCCAACCCAATCGACCAACAGATTGAAGACCAAGATGTGCGCAAGGTAGAGCGTCAGGGTCAGTTGCCCGGCGCGTCGCAGCGGGTCTGTGGCGATCGGGAAACGCACCGCCAACCAGTCAACAGAGGCGTAAGCGATTAGCGCCGTGCCGAGTGCGCTGGCCACATAGACGAGCCCGCGCTCGTCAGGATGCGTTGACAGAAGTACGTTCTGGAAGTTTGTAGAAGATACCGCATTCACGACGTTGGCGCCCGCGAACAAGATGAAGCCAGTCCCAAAGGTGGCGACCCGCCACCAGTCGGTGTTCAGTATCCGACCGAGAAGCATGCCGGCACAGAGAAACGCCAGCCACGGCAGCAGGGGATGGGTTCCGTTCACGAAGACGCCGAACACGAAGTGGCGAATCGATCCGTCGCCGGGTGACGTGAGCCAGCGTGTGCTGTGGCCGTCTTGTTGCTGTTCGAATCTCCATATCCGGATGCTCCATCCGGCGAATGCCGCGATCACACCGACCAATGCAATCCATCGGCTGCGCAGCGTGAAGAGCGCAGCCGCGATCACGAACATTGCCCCGTAGTAAGGGAGGATCGTTCCCGGCCAGATCTCGTCGATCAGTAACCCGCTGGTGTAGAGAAGTACCCCGCGTCGGACGAGGCGCCAGCGCATCTCTCTGACACGAATTGGGTGGCCGAGGCTGCTTCGTGTCAGCAAGGTGACTCCGACACCGGCGACGAGTACGAAGGTCGCGGCGAAGCGGGTGGATAGTGGCCCGGTCCATGGGTTGAACAGTTCCGCGGCCCAACCGGTCCCAACGCCTGATGTGCCCCGCAGGATCAGGTATCCGTAGTAGTTCATCACGACGACGCCGATCAACGCGACGGCCCTGATGACGTCGGGTCCAGCGAGGCGTTGGGCCAGGGGGATATCGACGGGCGACGGGGGAGTGGCGGTCAGAGCCACTC
>JADWMG010000277.1 GCA_015767405.1 Actinomycetota bacterium | reverse complement strand
GGGCGAAACTCTCACCGAGGCCATCACTACGTCGCTTCAGGATCGGCTCCGCCGCGAACAGCTAGTCCGTTCCGTTGCGGCCGATGCATCTCTTTCCTCAGCTATTGAGCACTTCCGTTCTCTGCCGATCATTGACGATCGGACCGACGACGAGATTCTCGGGTACGACGACCACGGCCTGCCCTCGTGACGCTCGAGCGGCCAGCGCCGATCGACCTGGTTGTCGACACATCAGCAATCATGGCGATCGCGCTCAACGAGCAGTCCGCGTCAGCGGTTCAACGTGCACTCGAATCGGTACGTGGGCCAGTGATCTCGTCGGCCACGATCGTCGAGCTCTCGATCGTCGCTGCATCGCGCGTGGGTACTGACGGCCGCACCGCAGTACGTGCGATCCTCGAAACATCAGGCGTCGTGACAATGCCAGTTGATGACGTGCAAGCCGATCTCGCCACCGATGCATGGCTGCGGTTCGGGAAGGGCAATCATCCGGCTCGACTCAATTACGGTGACTGCTTCTCATACGCCCTCGCACATCATCTAGAGGTTCCATTGCTGTGCGTCGGAAATGATTTCGCCCGCACCGATCTCGAACTGATCGACGTCACTCACCAAGGCTGACCCGGCGCCTCGCCACTGATGGGACACCCCTCAGCCATACTCGACACATGGCGGAAACTGACACACCAGATTCGATCGAGGAGGCGTTGCGCGTCCTGACCGGAAACCCGACCGCTGAGTTCCGAGACGGGCAACGTGAGGCGATCGCAGCGTTGAGTGAACAGCAGGAACGTGTGCTCGTCGTGCAGCGAACCGGCTGGGGCAAGAGCGCCGTCTACTTCGTCGCCACCAGCTTGCTTCGGCAGCGGGGCTTCGGGCCGACGCTGCTCATCTCCCCACTTCTGGCGCTGATGCGTAACCAGATCGAAGCCGCAAGCCGTCTCGGCCTGCGGAGTATGACGGTCAACTCGTCGACGAACACAACCGTCGCGGAACTCACCGAGCGTTTAGACGCCGACGAAATCGACCTCGTGCTCGTCTCCCCCGAGCGGCTCGCCAACCCCGAGTTCGCCGCCGCAGTGATGCCGGTGCTCGGTCGCCGACCAGGTCTCGTCGTGATCGACGAGGTGCACTGCATCTCCGACTGGGGGCACGATTTCCGGCCCGACTACCGGCGCATCGGTCGGCTCGTGGCGGGGTTCGGCGAAGGCATCGTGCCGGTTCTCGGCTGTACCGCTACTGCCAACGATCGGGTCGTCAGTGACGTCGCTGAGCAACTCGGAACTGAGCTGACCACGTTCCGCGGCCCACTCGGTCGCGATGGGCTGGCCCTCGGAGTACTCGAACTCCCCCGCCAGGTCGACCGACTCGCATGGCTGGCCGAGCACATCGGTGACATGCCCGGGTCAGGCATCGTCTACTGCCTCACGGTCCGCGACACCGAACTCGTTGCCGATTGGCTGCGGGCACATGACATCAACGCTGCTGCCTACTCGGGCGCTACCGAACCAGAGGAGCGCGAAGCGCTCGAGCGGAAGCTTCAAGGAAACGAGATCAAGGTTCTCGTCGCTACAACGGCGCTCGGAATGGGATACGACAAGCCTGACCTCGGCTTCGTCATCCACTACCAGATGCCGGGCTCACCCGTTGCCTACTACCAGCAGGTCGGGCGAGCCGGACGAGCGCTCGACAGCAGCCGTGCGGTGCTGCTGAAGGGGCACGAAGACACCGAGATTCTCGACTACTTCATCGCCGCGGCCTTCCCGGCCCCCGAATCGGTCGATGCCGTGCTCGCTGCATTGAACGATGCGGAAGGCGCCGTATCTCTGCGAAGCCTCACCCAACTGGTCGACCTCAAACAGACAAAGATCGAGCTGATCCTCAAACAACTCGACGTACACGGCGCAGTCCGGCGGGTGAAGAGCCAGACCTTCGAACGCACACTCCAGCCCTGGAGTTACCCCACCGAGCGAGTCGAGTCGGTCACAGCGGCTCGCCAACATGAGCAACAGCTCATGTTCGAGTACGTCGCCACTGAGCAATGCCGGATGAAGTTCCTCACCGACCTGCTCGACGACCCGACCGGCGACCCATGTGGTGTATGCGACAACTGCACCGGCAACCCAGTACCGAACGAGCTCCCCCTTGAACTCGTCCAAGAAGCTGACGCGTTCCTCCGCCGCCGGCCGCTGCGCATGCAACCGAAGAAACTTGGCATCCCTGCTGGTGAACGCATCGAGACGGGCCGTGTGCTCTGCCGTTGGGGCGATGCCGGGTGGAGCCCGCTTGTGGAGAGTGGCAAGCACACCGATGGTCGATTCGACGACGAACTCGTTGCCGCTGTCGTCGACATGATCGGTGAATGGCGCCCCGACCCGGCTCCGGAGTGGGTCACCGCGGTTCCGTCCACCCGCAGCGGCGGCCTGGTGGAGGACTTCGCCGCTCGGCTCGCCGTGGCGCTGCAGTTGCCGTTTCACGACATCATCAATCGCATCGCAGAACGACCACAGCAGCGGACACTCCAGAACAGCGCTCACCAGCGAGCGAATGTTCGAGGCGCATTCTCCGTGACCACATCGCCACCTGCCTCGCCCGGGCTCCTGGTCGACGATCTCTACGACTCCGGCTGGACAATGGCCGAGGTCGGAGCGGCGCTGCGGCGGGCCGGCGCCGGGCCCGTCTACCCTGTTGCTCTGGGATCCACCACCGGCCGCCGTACATGACGCAATCCACAGATTCTCCCCTTGCCGCACTACTGCTGACGAACCGTCTGACACCGGTAGAGACGAAGCCGTTCAGCGCCGGCCAGTTCTGGAAGCTCGTTGATGCAGTACCGCGTCTCGAGGATCTCCTCACGTTGGATCCAGATGGGATCCAGGCAACTGCCGGCATCGATCCTGAGGAAGCCCTCCGTGTTCGGACCCTGCTCGACGCCACACGAGCCTTCGCGTTCGAGCGTGAGCGCCTCGAGGAAGCCGGCATGGCAATCATCTCTGCCGTTGACGACCGATTTCCGAGTGTCCTTCTCGAACGATTGGGAACAAACTGCCCACCGTTCCTCATCATCGCCGGCCCGACCGAGAGGCTCTCAGACGGTGGGCTGAGCATCGCCGGATCACGCAACGCATCAGAAGAAACGTTGGACGTAACTCGATCAGCTGCGGTCGCCGCCGTCGATCATGGATGGCCTGTCATCACGGGGCTCGCCAAGGGTGTCGACCAGGCGGCTATCGAAGCCGCAGCCGCCGCAGGCGGGCTGACGGTGGGGATACCGG